>DASYJS010000387.1:0-58057 GCA_035996225.1 Mycobacterium sp.
TTCCCAGCTCGTGCAGCACTGGTTCGACCTCGCGCACC
The DNA here is from genome assembly GCA_035996225.1 of Mycobacterium sp. Classification (GTDB taxonomy): domain Bacteria; phylum Actinomycetota; class Actinomycetes; order Mycobacteriales; family Mycobacteriaceae; genus Mycobacterium. The sequence continues at coordinate 39 of DASYJS010000387.1, forward strand.
ACGAACGGCAATGTGACGAAGATGCTGGCGAGCACAATCCCGGGCAGGCCGAAGATGATCTTGAAACCCAAGTCCCGTTCCACAAAGCCCAGTGCGCCGGCCGATCCCCACAGCACGATCAACGCCACGCCCACGATGACGGGCGAGACGGCGAACGGCAGGTCGATGACCGCCTGCAGCACACCCTTACCGCGGAATCTGTTGCGCGCCAGAACAAGTGCCGTGGGAATGCCAAAGAAGACATTCAATGGCACCACGATGGCCACCACCAGCAGTGACAAGTCCAGCGCCGAGATCGCCGCCGGGGTACTGATCCAGTCGAAGAACTGACCGAACCCGGGGGCAAAGGTCCGCCACAAGATCAACGCCACCGGGATTATCAGCAACACCAGGATGTAGGCCAACGCCACGTATCGGGTGAGGTAACGAATCCAGGGCGACGATGTCATAGCGCCCTCTCCTGACGTCGGGCCCCCCGCGCGCCAACCAGGCGCAAGGCGAACAGCACGACAAACGAGAGCAACAGCAACACAATGGATATCGCCGCCGCACCGGTGCGGTCGTCGTTCTCGATCAACGTGCGTATCCACTGCGACGAGACTTCCGTCTTGCCCGGCACCGCGCCGCCGATCAGCACCACCGAACCGAACTCGCCAATGGCCCGCGAAAACGCCAGGCCGGCACCGGATAACAGCGACGGCAGCAGCGACGGCAGCACCACCGAGGTGAAGACCTTCGATCCGCTGGCACCCAGCGACGCCGCGGCCTCCTCGGTCTCTCGATCGATTTCCAGCAGCACCGGCTGCACGGCACGCACCACGAACGGCAACGTGACGAACGCCAGCGCCACCGCCACACCCCACGCGGTGTGCTGCAGATGAAGACCGACCGGGCTGTTGTTCCCGTACAGCGCCAGCATGACCAGGCTGGCCACGATGGTCGGCAACGCGAACGGCAAGTCGATGATCGTGTCGACGAGGCGTTTGCCGGGGAAGTTGTCACGCACCAGCACCCAGGCGATCAGCAGCCCGAAGACCAGGTTGATCGCCGTGACGCCGGCGGAAATGGTGAGCGTGACCCGAAACGAGTCCACCGCGGCGTGCGACGTCACGGACAGCCAGAAGGCCTGCCAGCCGCCACCGGCGGCCTGCCACACGATGGCCGCCAGCGGCAGCAGCACGATCACCGAGAGCCACAGTGTCGCCACCCCAACCCGCAGCGACGAATTACCGCGGGGTTGGTAAGACCGCGCGAACAGGCGCGCGGTGCCGCCGCCGGGCGCGTCGGACTCGGGCCGAATCGCCTCCGGATCCGGGGTTGTCGTCACGGTCATCCGGTGGCCTTCGTATAGATCTTGGTGATGCTGCCGTTGCTCTTGTCGAAGAGCTGCGGATCCACCGTCGCCCAGCCACCCAGGTCGGCGATCGTCCAGAGTTTCGGCGGCACCGGGAACTGATCCCGGAACTCGGCGGCGACGGCGGGGTCAACCGGCCGAAAACCGGCCTGCGCCCATACCTTCTGCGCCGCGGCGGTGTACTGAAAGTTTTTGAATGCGGTCGCGGCGTCCAGATGTGGGCTGGTCGTCACCAGCGCCACCGGGTTTTCAATCTTGAAGGTCTGGGGCGGGATGACGTGTTCAACCGGTTTACCCGCCCGCTCCGTGCCGATGGCCTCGTTTTCGTAACTGATCAACACGTCGCCGCTGCCTTGGACGAAAACATCGGTGGCTTCCCGCCCGGACCCGGGGCGCAGCTTGACGTGTTCGCGCACCAACTTGCCGATAAAGTCAATTCCCGCTTGGTTATTCCTGCCGCCGTCGCTTTTTGCGGCATACGGGGCCAGCAGATTCCACTTCGCCGAACCCGAACTCAACGGGCTGGGCGTGATGACCTCCACCCCCGGCTGGAGCAGGTCATCCCAATCCTTGATGTTCTTCGGGTTCCCCTTGCGCACCACCAACGACACCACCGACCCGAACGGGATGCCCTTGGTGGCGTCGGTGTTCCAGTCCTTGGAAACCTTGCCCGCCTTGACCAGTCGGGTGATATCGGGTTCGACCGAGAAGTTCACCACATCGGCCGGCTTACCGTCGGCAACACCGCGTGACTGGTCGCCCGAGGCTCCGTACGAGGTGATCACCTGCACGCTCTTGCCCTCGTCGGAGGCGTTGAAGGCGGGAATCACCTTGCTCCAGCCGGGTTCTGGGACCGAGTAGGCGACCAGGGTGATGGTGGTGTGCGCATTGGCCAACCCGCCGCCGCCAACGACGTCACTGGGGCCGCCGCCACAGGCCCCGGCCACACCGACGATCAGTGCGAGCGCGACGAGAGGCCGCCAGCGCGACGCGCTGTCGTTGTCGTTATGCATTGACGGCCTTCCAGTGCGGGCTTACGGTATCGGTCCCGTTGCTGCGGAAAGGCACTGAAGATATTCGGGGAATTCGCGAACTCCCTACCAGACCGCGCGCGGGTGGTAGTCAGCGACAACAGTGCACGAAGACATCACATTCCGGGGCATCGGATGTCACGTGCATGGCGCGAAGCCTAACAGGAATTCGCTGGCCCGCCACCGGGCCCGGTCTGCGGCACAAGTCAGCGCGGGCTTGCCTCAGTGCGTCACGAGCCACGCGACGATCACCAACACCACGAGCGTGACGAGAATCAACGTCACGTGCGACCGAGGCATGCGGGTTACCTGGGCGTCCCGTCGATCTGGCGGGCGCGACGCATCAACTCGATGCTCTTACTGAGCACGGCGTCCAGCAACACCGCCGTGAGGTAGGCCACCGCCAGCACGACGGGCATCACCACCATGGCCTGCAGCACGAACGGAAGGCCGGAAATCCACAGCTCGTTGCCGTCCCACCAGTTGAGGAACCCGTTCACCGGGCCCACACTATTCTTCCCAGCACTGGAAACACCAATGTGCCAAGATCGGCGGATGCCTTCCACATCCGACGAAACCACCTGTGTCATCGCCGGCGGCGGGCCGGCCGGCATGGTGCTTGGCCTGCTCCTAGCGCGTGGCGGCGTCAGAGTCACGGTGATGGAAAAACACGCCGATTTCCTGCGTGACTTCCGAGGTGACACCGTGCATGCGAGCACCTTGCGCCTGCTTGACGAACTCGGTTTGGGATCGCGGTTCGCCCAGATCCCGCATCGTCTCATCGACTCCATGCGGATGCAGCTGGACGGACAACCGGTGAGTTTCGATCTGACCCACCTCCCCGGCGCGCATCAGCACATCGCCCTGGTGCCGCAATGGGATCTGCTGGAACTGCTGGCCAGCGCCGCCGAGTCTGAACCCACCTTCCAGTTGCTGCGCAGCACCGAGGTGACCGGCGTGGTTCGCGAGGGCGACCGCGTCGTCGGTGTCACATACCGCGACGGGAGCGGCGAAAATAGAGAAATGCGGGCCGAGCTGACGGTGGCCTGTGACGGCCGCAGCTCGACGGTGCGCTCAGCGGCCGGACTGACACCCCGAAGTTTCGGCGCACCAATGGACGTGTGGTGGTTCCGCTTGCCTCGCCAACCCGATGACCCGGCCGGACTCGCCGGCACCTTCGAGGCCGGACACGGGACGATCATGATCGACCGGGGCGACTACTACCAGATCGCCTACGTCATTCCGAAGGGATCCGACGCGCAGGTGCGCGCGGAAGGCATCGAGGCGTTCCACCGTGTGTTGCTGAGCCTGGTGCCGTGGCTCGCCGACCGGATCGACACGCTGTCTTCGTTCGACGACGTGAAATTGCTTGATGTGCAACTCAATCGGCTCCCGCACTGGTACTCAGACGGTGTGCTGTGCATCGGCGACGCGGCGCACGCGATGTCGCCGGTCGGAGGCATCGGCATCAACCTGGCGGTGGCCGACGCGGTCGCGGCGGGGCGGTTGCTGGCGGGCCCGCTGCAACGCGGACGGGTATCCAGCCGGCAGCTGGCCCGGGTGCAGCTGCGCCGCTGGGTGCCGACGGCGTTGCTGCAGGCGGCACAACGGGCGATCCACGCCCGAGTGATTGCGGTCGCAGTGGAAGCACCGGATCGGCCGGACACCCACGACGGCGACCCCGGGGTTGCGAGGGTGTTGCGGATGATCGGCCGAACGCCGGCACTGCAGCGGTTGATCGGCTACATGATGGCGATCGGTCCGCTCCCCGAGCGCGCGCCGAAGTTTGCCCGACGGCACGGGTAGTCCGCCAGTCCGCCAACCGCCACCTGCGACGAAAGCATGGACGCCGGGCGGGTCGACAGTCGATGATGTCGGCATGGTCTTGCACGCCCAACCCGCCGACCAACCCGCCAACGGCGCTGCCGAGGAGGCGTCTGCGTCGGCCCCGCAACCGGGCCTGGCCTCGCCGCTCGATTTCAGCGCGCCCGCGCCGTTTACCTCCAGCGGCGCGCTGCGCAACCCCTTTCCGCCGATCGCCGATTACGCATTTCTGTCCGACTGGGAAACGACGTGCCTGATCTCCCCCGCCGGTTCGGTCGAGTGGCTGTGTGTGCCCAGGCCGGACTCGCCGAGCGTGTTCGGCGCGATCCTGGACCGCAGCGCCGGTCATTTCCGGCTCGGCCCCTACGGCGTCTCGGTGCCCTCGGCCCGCCGCTACCTGCCCGGCAGCCTGATCATGGAAACCACGTGGCAGACCCACACCGGGTGGCTGATCGTGCGCGATGCGCTGGTGATGGGCCCCTGGCATGACATCGAGCGCCGATCCAGAACCCACCGCCGCACGCCGATGGACTGGGATGCCGAGCACATCCTGTTACGCACGGTGCGCTGCGTCAGCGGCACGGTCGAGCTGATGATGAGCTGCGAACCCGCGTTCGATTACCACCGCATCGGGGCCAGCTGGGAGTACTCCGCCAACGCGTACAGCGAGGCGATCGCGCATGCAAGCAAGCAAGCAGAGGACCATCCGCAACTGCGCCTGACCAGCAACCTGAACATCGGGCTGGAGGGTCGCGAAGCGCGGGCGCGCACCCGGATGAAGGAGGGCGACGACGTCTTCGTCGCGCTCAGCTGGACCAAACACCCGGCGCCGCAGACCTTTGAAGCGGCCGCCGACAAGATGTGGCAAACCACCGAGTGCTGGCGTCAGTGGATCAACATCGGCAACTTCCCGGACCATCCGTGGCGGGCCTATCTGCAGCGCAGCGCGCTCACCCTGAAGGGGCTGACCTATTCGCCCACCGGCGCGCTGCTGGCGGCCAGCACCACCTCGCTTCCGGAAACGCCACGGGGCGAACGCAACTGGGACTACCGCTACGCCTGGATTCGGGACTCGACGTTCGCGTTGTGGGGGCTGTACACGCTGGGCTTGGATCGAGAGGCCGACGACTTCTTCGCGTTCATCGCCGACGTGTCCGGCGCCAACAACAACGAGCGTCATCCCCTGCAGGTGATGTACGGCGTCGGTGGCGAGCGCAGCTTGGTCGAAGAGGAACTGAACCATCTTTCCGGCTATGACCACGCGCGCCCGGTGCGGATCGGCAACGGCGCCTACGACCAGATCCAGCACGACATCTGGGGCTCGATCCTGGATTCCTTCTACCTGCACGCCAAGTCGCGCGAGCAAGTTCCGGAGACCTTGTGGCCGGTGCTGAAGAAACAGGTCGAAGAGGCGATCGCGCACTGGCGAGAGCCCGACCGCGGCATCTGGGAGGTGCGCGGGGAGCCGCAGCACTTCACGTCGTCGAAGGTGATGTGCTGGGTGGCGCTGGACCGCGGGTCCAAACTGGCCGAACGGCAGGGCGAGAAGAGCTATGCCCAGCAGTGGCGGGCCATCGCCGAGGAGATCAAAGCCGACATCCTCAAGAACGGCGTGGACTCCCGCGGTGTCTTCACCCAGCGCTACGGCAGCGACGCGCTCGACGCCTCGCTGCTGCTGGTGGTGCTGACGCGATTCCTGCCGCCCGACGACCCACGGGTGCGAAACACGGTGCTGGCGATCGCCAACGAACTCACCGAGGAAGGCCTGGTGTTGCGCTACCGGGTCGAGCAGACCGACGACGGGCTGTCCGGGGAGGAAGGCACGTTCACCATTTGCTCGTTCTGGCTGGTGTCGGCGCTGGTCGAAATCGGCGAGGTGGCGCGAGCCAAGCGGCTGTGTGAGCGGCTGCTGTCCTACGCCAGCCCGTTGCACCTCTACGCCGAGGAGATCGAGCCGCGCACCGGCCGCCAGCTGGGCAACTTCCCGCAGGCGTTCACCCATCTGGCGCTGATCAACGCGGTGGTCCACGTGATCCGTGCCGAGGAGGAATCCGACGGCTCCGGGATGTTCCAGCCCGCCAACGCACCCATGTGAGATTCGCCGACGCGGGTGGACAAGGATCGCTGCAACGGAAAGCCGTACACTGCACGGTAATTCACTCGACACGACGAGCGACACGATGAGCGGGGCGTCCATGGACGTGTCCTCCGACGGTGTCACGCTGATGGTCGGGCCGACCCCGACGAACGAAAGTGACGCCGACAAAGCCCAAAACCGCACCCGCATGCAGGCCGCGCGGGTGGACTACCGTGCGGCAGCGGAAAAGATTCTGGCCACCATCGCGGACGCCGCGATCAGCGAGCTGAGCCTCGGCGACAGCAGTGGCACCAGCGGGGCCACCCGGCACCACCGGATGCTCATTTCTTGCCCTTGTCCCCCGCAGCATCGCTGGACAGCGCGGCGACGAACGCCTCCTGCGGAACCTCTACCCGTCCAATGGTTTTCATCCGCTTCTTGCCCTCCTTCTGCTTTTCCAGAAGTTTGCGCTTGCGGGTGATGTCGCCGCCGTAACACTTCGACAGCACGTCCTTGCGAATCGCGCGGATGTTCTCGCGCGCAATGATTTTCGATCCGATGGCGGCCTGTATCGGCACCTCGAACTGCTGGCGCGGGATCAGCTCCTTGAGTTTGGTGGTCATCTTGTTGCCGTAGGCCGACGCCCCGTCTTTGTGGACGATCGCGGAGAACGCGTCGACGGCCTCGCCCTGCAGCAGGATGTCGACCTTGACCAGATCCCCCTCCTGCTCGCCCGCCTCCTCGTAGTCGAGGCTCGCATAGCCGCGGGTGCGCGACTTCAGCGCATCGAAGAAGTCAAAGATGATCTCGCCCAACGGCATCGTGTAGCGCAGCTCGACCCGCTCCGGCGACAGGTAGTCCATGCCGCCGAGTTCGCCGCGCCGCGACTGGCACAGCTCCATGATCGTTCCGATGAACTCGCTCGGTGCGATGATCGTGGTCTTGACGATGGGTTCGTAGACGGCGCGGACCTTGCCCTCGGGCCAATCCGACGGATTGGTGACCACCATCTCGGTGTTGTCTTCTTTGTCGACTCGGTACACCACGTTCGGCGACGTCGAGATCAGGTTCAGATCGAATTCGCGCTCCAGGCGCTCACGGGTAATCTCCATGTGCAGCAGGCCCAGGAAACCGCACCGGAACCCGAAGCCCAGCGCCACCGACGTCTCCGGTTCCCAGATCAGCGCCGCGTCGTTGAGCTGTAGCCGTTCCAACGCGTCGCGCAGGTTCGGATAGTCCGAGCCGTCGACCGGGTAGAGCCCCGAATAAACCATCGGCTTGGGCTCGCGGTAGCCGACCAGCGCCTCGGTCGCGCCGTTGCGCGCAGAGGTCACGGTGTCGCCGACCTTCGACTGCCGGACGTCCTTGACTCCGGTGATCAGGTAGCCGACCTCGCCGACGCCGAGGCCCTCGGTGGCCTTCGGTTCGGGTGAGACGATGCCGACCTCCAGCAGTTCGTGCGTGGTGCCGGTCGACATCATCTTGATCTTCTCGCGGGGGCTGAGCTTGCCGTCCATCACGCGGACATACGTCACCACGCCGCGGTAGATGTCGTAGACCGAGTCGAAGATCATCGCCCTGGCGGGCGCGTCGGCGTCACCGACGGGCGCGGGCACCAGTCGGACGACCTCGTCGAGCAACTCGCGAACACCCTCGCCGGTCTTGCCGGACACCCGCAGCACGTCGCCCGGCTCACACCCGATGATGTGCGCGATCTCTCCCGCGTAGCGGTCCGGGTCAGCGGCCGGCAAGTCGATCTTGTTGAGTACCGGAATGATCGTCAGGTCGCGGTCCAGCGCCAGGTAGAGATTGGCCAGGGTTTGCGCCTCGATCCCCTGAGCGGCGTCGACCAGCAGCACCGCACCCTCGCAGGCCTCCAGCGCGCGCGACACCTCGTAGGTGAAGTCGACGTGGCCCGGCGTGTCGATCAGGTGCAAGACGTGTTCTTGATCGCCGACTTTCCAAGGCAGCCGGACATTCTGCGCCTTGATCGTGATCCCGCGCTCCCGCTCGATGTCCATCCGATCCAGGTACTGCGCCCGCATGTCCCGGTCTGCGACGACGCCGGTGAGCTGGAGCATCCGATCGGCCAGCGTGGACTTGCCGTGATCGATATGAGCGATGATGCAGAAGTTCCGAATCTGCGCCGGCGCGGTGAACGTCTTGTCGGCGAAACTGCTGATGGGAATCTCCTGGTCTGGGCGATGCCTGGGGTGCTGGAGCGGCTGTTCGCCGGTGTATCCAGCGTATCCATCCGGGGTGGCCGGGACTAATTGGACACAATGGCGCTGTGCCGGTCGCGGCTAAACTGCCAATATGGCGTCTCCCCGGAAATCGCAGTGGAAGACGTTCCAGCGGTTCGCCCAGAACGTCGTCGTCTACGGGGTTCCGCGATTCGTCCAGCACGTGCAGACCGCGCAGGCCGTGATGCGCGAAATCGAACAAGTCGTGAAGGTCACCGCCAACGCGATGGGTTCCGGCGGTGAGTCGCAGCCGGGGGCGATCACCGAGGGCCGGCCGGTGACCAGCACCAGCTTTCCCACCGCGCACCGGGCCCGCAAACTGGTCTACGCCCCAGACCTCGACGGGCGGGCCGATCCCGGCGAGATCGTCTGGACGTGGGTGGTCTACGAGGACGATCCCACTCGGGGCAAAGACCGCCCGGTCCTCGTTGTGGGCCGTGACCGCAGCGTCCTGCTCGGGCTCGTGCTGTCCAGCCAGGAGCATCACGCCTCCGACCCGGACTGGGTCGGGATCGGCGCGGGCGACTGGGATTACGAGCGCAGGGAAAGCTGGGTGCGGTTGGATCGGGTGCTCGACGTGCCCGAGGCGGGTATTCGCCGCGAGGGCGCGATCCTGGAACGCGAGATCTTCGACATGGTGGCCGCCCGCCTGCGCGCCGACCACTCCTGGCGCTGACTGATCAGCCGGGAAATCAACCCCGCCCGGCGACAATGCAGGCCGCGCAGCGGCGTGAGGAGGAGCCGGGCGATCAGCCTTGCGTGATGTAGGAGTGCAGCTGCTCCTGCTCGGCCTCGAGTTCTTCCATGCGCGTCTTCACCACGTCACCGATGCTGACGATGCCGACCAGTTTTTTCCCGTCCAGCACCGGCACATGGCGGACCCGGTTCTTGGTCATCAGCACGCTAATCGCGTCGACCGTGTCGGACTTCGTGCAGGTAGCAATCGTCGCCGTCATGATCGTGGAGATCGGGCGGGTAAGCGCGCTGGCGCCATGCGTGTGCAGTTGGCGCACGACGTCGCGTTCGGACACGATGCCGACCACGCCCTCAGCGCCGACCACCACCATGGCGCCGATGTTTTGCTCGGCAAGGCCGGCGAGCAGTTCCCGAACCGTCGCCTCGGGGTTGATCGTCACTACCGCCGCACCCTTATTACGCAAAACGTCCGCGATCCGCATCAAGCCTCCAGCTGGTTGTGATCTGCTTCACTCCAGGCTACGGCTAACTCGCGCGGCGGGAAAGGCAACGCGCAAACCGGCAACCGATCACCCACCAATACCCGCCGGTCCGCGGGGTAAAACGCGTCGGCTGACTTCGGCCGATGTCTCGGATCAGCCGATTGGGCCCCGACGCGCCGATGCGTCTTGAAGGATGGGGGTCATGATCGAGATCACCTTGCTGGGCACCGGCAGCCCCATCCCCGACCCGAACCGTGCGGGACCGGCGACGCTGGTGCGGGCCGGCGGGCAGGTGTTCCTGGTGGATTGCGGGCGTGGAGTTCTTCAGCGCGCGGCAGCCGTCGGCGTGGGCGCCGCCGGGTTGTCGGCACTGTTGCTCACCCATTTGCACAGCGACCACGTCGGCGATCTCGGCGACCTGATCATCACTCGTTGGATCACCACGTTTGCGCCCGATCCCGCGCCGTTCCCGATCATCGGGCCGCCGGGCACCGCGGAGACGGTCGAGGCGATGCTGACGGCGTTCGGCCACGACATCAGTTACCGGATCGCCCATCATGCCGATATCACTGGGCCGCCACCGATCGAGGTGCACGAATACACCGAGGGCCCGGTGTGGGACCGCGACGGCGTCTCGATTCGGGTGGCGCCGACCGACCACCGGCCCGTAGCACCCACCATCGGGTTCCGGATCGACTCCGATGGCGCGTCGGTGGTGCTGGCCGGCGACACGGTGCCGTGCGCGGGCCTGGACGAGCTGGCCGCCGGGGCCGGCGCCTTGGTGCACACGGTGATCCGCAAGGACATCGTCATGCAGATCCCGCAACAGCGGTTCCAGGACATCTGCGACTACCACTCGTCGGTCGAAGAAGCCGCGGCGACCGCGGCCCGCGCGGGGGTCGGCACTTTGGTCATGACGCACTATGTGCCGGCGCTGGTGCCCGGACAAGAAGAACAGTGGCGGACACTGGCCGCCTCGCAATTCGACGGGCGGATCGAGCTCGGCGACGACTTGCACCGGGTCGAAGTGCAGCCGCGCTCTTAGCCTTTCACTGCACTTGGCGTGCCGCTAGGCCAGCCGGGTGACCTCCACGACCACGTCGAGGTCGGTGGCGCCCTGCCCCGAGTAGATGCCTTTCAGCGGCGACACGTCGGCGTAATCGCGGCCGACACCCACGCTGACATATTGCTCGGTGATCTCGGCGTCGTTGGTGGGATCGTAGTTCCACCATCCGCCGGTCCAAGCCTGGATCCAGGCGTGGCTTCGGCCGTCCACGGTATCCCCGACCACGGCCTCGCGTTTGGGGTGCAAGTATCCCGACACGTAGCGCGCGGGAATTCCCATGCCGCGCAATAACATCAGCGACACATGTACGAAGTCCTGGCAGACTCCCTTGCCCTCCTTGAGGACATCCAGCCCAGAGGTGTGCACGCTGGTGGTACCCGGGAGGTAGTCCAGCTCGTCATGCACCCACTTGGCCGCGGCGATGACGGCCTCTTGCGGCTCATAGCCTTTGGCGATCTTTTTCGCCACGGACTTAACGCGCCTGGTCACCGGGGCGTGCTTGGTTGGGTAGAGCAATTCGTCGAACCGATCGATCACCGTCTCGGAGTGCAGGTCGCTCCAGCTGACGTCCTTGGCGGGCGGCTCGGGCTCCTCGGTCTCGACGACCGAAGACGACGTCACCGTCAGATCGCTATGCGGCGCGTGCAGATCGAAAGCCGTTACGGCGGTACCCCAATAGTCGATGTACCGGTAGGACCGGGTCGCCGGAATCGTCTCGACACGATTGAGGATGACGTTCTGCCTGGTGTCAGACCGTGGGGTCAACCGGGCTTCGTTATAGGAGGCGGTTACCGGCGATTGGTAGGCATATCCCGTTGTGTGCACGACGCGCAGCCGCCACATCAGGTTTCTCCGTTGCGGGCGACCAGGCGGGCGACATGACCGGCATCCGACCACGCCACCCACGGTGTGACGTGGAAGTACTGCAGCGACAACGCATCTCCGACATCTCGGCACGTTTCCTGCAAGCCCGCCAAACGTGTCTCCAGCGTGTCGAGCAATACCCCTGGCGGCATGAATTCCAGTTCACTGCGGGCCTGCCCGAGCAGCCGCTGCGCTTCGACGGTCGCCCCCACCCGGCTCTGTGGATTACGCACCAGTTCTTCGATGCTGTGCTCGGCCAGCTTCAATGAATAGAAGACTGATCGGGGGAACAAGCGATCGAGCATCATGAATTCGACTACCCGCCCGGCATCCAGCACCCCGCGGTACGTACGCAAATAGGTGTCATGGGCGCCTGCCGACCGCAGCAGCGTCACCCAGGCCGGCGACGAACCGCTGTCCCCGACCCGCGACAGCAACAGCCGCACCGTCATATCGACGCGCTCAATCGCCCGGCCCAACACCATGAAGCGGTATCCGTCGTCACGCGAGAGCGTCGAGTCGGCCAGGCCGGCGAACATCGCTGCCCGTCCTTCGATAAAAGCTAGAAACTCGTGTGGCCCAAGGCTTTTGGCTGCACGTTCACGCTCCGGCAAAGCATTGTATGTGGTGTTGAGACACTCCCAGATCTCGATGGACGTCACTTCGCGCGCCGACTTGGCGTTTTCGCGCGCCGCCGTGATCGCGTCGACGATCGAACAGCCGCCCTTGTCGTCGGTGCTATAGGCGACCAGGTCGGTCAACGACCAGACATCCAAGTCATGATCGGGGGGGTCGATACCGAGCACCCGCAGCAAGAGCCGGGACGCCTGGTCGGGATCCACGCTGGAATCCTCGAGCAATTGGTGCAGTGCGACATCCAGGATTCGCGCGGTATCGTCGGCCCGCTCCACATAGCGGCCGATCCAATAGAGCGCCTCAGCGTTTCGGGCCAACATCAGCGGACCATCCTCTGCATTTGCTGCTGCTGTTGTTGCTTTTGCTTTTTCGGTCGCTTGTGCGGGGTTCGCCCGTCCCGCGGTGGCTCGGCGTCGGGCTGCTGCTCGGCTGACCGCGAGGCGCCGTCCAGCTCGGGGTCCGACATGGATTCCGGCAGCGAACGCACGATTTCGGCGGCACCGAGCTCACGGTCGGCGGCCGACGCGCGCGACGCCAGCACCCAGGTGTCCTTGGAACCACCACCCTGGCTCGAGTTGACCACCCGGGAACCCTCGACCAGGGCCACCCGGCTCAACCCGCCCGGCAGCACCCACACCTCGTCGCCGTCGTTGACCGCGAACGGCCGCAGGTCGACATAGCGCGGCGCCAGTGTGTTGTCGATCCGCGTCGGCACGGTCGACAGTTCCATCATCGGCTGGGCGATCCAGCTCCGGGGATCGTCGCGGATCTTCTTGCTGATGGTCGCCAGTTCTTTCTCGGAAGCCTCGGGACCGAACACGATGCCGTAGCCGCCGGATCCCTCGACCGGCTTGATGACCAACTCGCCGATCCGGTCGAGTACCTCCTCGCGTTCGTCGTCCAGCCAGCAGCGGAAGGTGTCCACGTTGGCGAGCAGCGGCTTTTCGCCCAGGTAGTACTCGATGATCGTCGGCACGTAGGTGTAGACCAGCTTGTCGTCGCCGACCCCGTTGCCGATCGCGCTGGAGATCACGACGTTGCCGGCGCGGGCGGCGTTGACCAAGCCGGCAACCCCCAGCACCGAGTCAGCGCGGAATTGCAGCGGGTCGAGGAAGATGTCATCGATGCGTCGATAGATGACGTCGACCTGGCGCTCCCCCTCGGTGGTGCGCATGTACACCTGGTTGTCGCGGCAGAACAGGTCCCGGCCCTCGACCAGCTCGACGCCCATCTGCCGCGCGAGCAGCGAATGCTCGAAGTAGGCGGAGTTGTAGACGCCGGGCGTCAGCACCACCACCGTTGGGTCCGCCTCGTTGGTGGCCGCGGAATTGCGCAGCGCCCGCAGCAGGTGCGCGGAGTAGTCGTCGACCGCACGCACCCGGTGGGTGGCGAACAGGTTCGGGAAGACCCGCGCCATGGTGCGCCGGTTCTCCATCACATACGACACGCCGGAGGGCGAGCGCAGGTTGTCCTCGAGAACCCGCCAGGTGCCTTTCTCGTCGCGAATCAAGTCGATGCCGGCGACGTGGATACGCACGCCGTTGGGCGGGACGATGCCCACGGCCTGGCGGTGAAAGTGTTCGCACGACGTGATCAGGCGACGCGGGATGACGCCATCGTTCAGGATTTCCTGATCGCCGTAGATGTCGTCGAGATACATCTCGAGCGCTTTGACGCGCTGGACGATGCCGCGCTCGAGCCGGTTCCATTCAGCTGCCGAGATCACCCGCGGCACCAGGTCCAGCGGAAACGGCCGCTCCTGGCCCGACAGTGAAAACGTGATGCCCTGGTCGATGAACGCACGGGCCAGGGCCTCGGCGCGGGCCCGCAGGTCGGAGGCATCCGAGGGCGCGAGCTCGGCGTATATGCCCTTATACGGGCCACGAACGTTGCCCTGAGCATCGAACATTTCATCGAAGGCCATCGCGTAGGCGTCCGACGTGTTGTATCCGCCAAAGATGCGCTCGGAACGGGCAAGTGCCCGCGCGGAGCCGCGCGAGCCCCGCCTGGCTGTCTCGACCTGGTCCGGAAGACTCACTTTTAGGATGGTGCCTCAAATCATCGTTGTGGCAGGCCACGTGTTCCCGTTTTGGGAGAAAACGTAACCGACTGATAACCTGGGCAATCGCAATCGGGTGTGGGGCGCCCGCAGCAATTACCGAATCGACGAAGGACTATTCCGCGTGGCCAACATCAAGTCGCAGCAGAAGCGCATCAAGACTAACGAGCGCGCGCGACTGCGCAACAAGTCGGTGAAGTCCTCGCTGCGTACCGCGGTGCGCGCATTCCGCGAGGCTGCTGAGGCCGGCGACAAGGAAAAGGCCACGGAGTTGCTGGTGTCGACTAACCGCAAGCTGGACAAGGCGGCCACCAGGGGCGTCATCCACAAGAACCAGGCCGCCAACAAGAAGTCGGCGCTGGCGCGGTCCCTCAACAAGATCTGAGTCCAGCGTCCCTCATCGGCCACGGTCGGCCACCAGCTCGGCAACCTTTCTGACCGCTGATTCCAGCGCGTAGTCGGCGTCCGCGGCGGCTCCCTTCACATTGGCGTTGAGCTCGGCCACCACGTTCATCGCGATTGCCACCGTGTCGCGCGACCAGCGCCGGGCCTGCTTCTGAGCTTTCTGCACCCGCCAGGGCGGCATCCCCAGCTGCCCGGCCAGACGGTAGGGGTCGCCGGAGAGCGGCCCCACCCGCCCGATGGTGTGTATCGCTTCGGCCAGCGCGTCCGCCAGCACCACCAGCGGCTCGCCGCGCATCATGGCCCACCGCAGCGCCTCGGCCGCTCCCGCGACATCGCCGGCCACGGCCTTGTCCGCGATGTCAAAGCCCTTCACCTCGGCTTTGCCGCTGTGATAGCGGCGCACCGCGGCCTCGTCGACTTCACCGCCGGTGTCGGCGACCAGCTGCGAACACGTCGCGGCGAGCTCGCGCACATCGGAGCCGACGGCATCCAACAGGGCGGTCACCGTGTCCTCGTCGACCTTGACCCGCAGCGCGCGAAACTCCTTGCGGATGAAGTCGACGCGTTCGCTCAACTTCGTGATCCGCGCGCAGGGATGTACCTCGGCGCCGAGCGACTTCAACTGGTCGGCGAGCGCCTTGGCACGTCCGCCGCCCGAGTGCAGCACCACCAGCACCGTCGCCGGCGGCATGTCGGCGGCAGCCGACGCGATCATCGCAACGGTGTCCTTGCCCGCTTCGGCGGCGGCCTCCAGCACGACGACGCGTTCGTCGGCGAACAGCGACGGGCTCAGCAGTTCGGCGAGCTCATAGGTGCCGACGTCGCCGGCCCGCATCCGATTCACCGGGATGTCGTCGGTGCCGGCACGTTTGCGCGCCGCCCGCAGCACCTCCGCCACGGCCCGTTCGACCAGCAGATCCTCGTCCCCCAAGACCAAGTGCAACGGCGAAGCCTCGCTCACCCCACGATGGTGTCACGAAGGGCCGACCATTCGGCTCGGGGATCCAGCAGCTCCGACAGCGACCAGGCCAGCACGCACACCCCAGCCACCAGCCCGGCCGTCCGGGCGGACGCACGAAACCAGGGCCGCCGCCACAGCAGCATGGCCAGCAGGAGCAGCAGCGCGGTGGCACAACCGACCAGGAGCACGCCGGCCAGACCGTCGGGTACGGGCACGGTCGCCGCAGGCATCTCGGCCGCCACGTGCGCCACCTTCGACACCCACCACAGTTCCGGGCCGGTGAAACGCATCAGCAGCTGTGCACCGGGCGGCCACAACACGCACAGCACGGCCGCCGCACTGCCGAGGACGGTGATCGGTGCGATGACGGGCGCCGCGGCCAGATTGGCGGCCACGGCCACCAGGCTGACCCGACCCGAGATGCCGGCAACGAGTGGAGCGGTCACCAGTTGCGCGGCCAACGCCACCGCGAGGGCATCCGCCAGTGGCTTGGGGCAACCTCTGCCGGTCAGGCGCCGCGACCAGAGTGGCGCGATGACGACCAGCGCGCCCGTCGCCAGCACGGACAACGCGAAACCGGCATCGACAGCCAGCTGGGGAGCCACGGCGAGCAATATCAGCACCGCTGTCGACAGCGCCGGAATCGCTTGCCGCCGGCGGGAAGACAGCATCCCCGCCAGCGCGATGGCACCCATCACGGCCGCCCGCAACACGCTTGCCGTCGGCTGCACGACGATCACGAACGTCACCAGTGCCACGGCGGCGAGCAGCACCGCCGCCCGCGGGCCGATCAGCCGGGCGGAGAACAGCACCGCCGCGCACACGATCGTGACGTTGGCTCCCGACACGGCCGTCAGGTGCGTCAGTCCGGCCGCACGGAATTCGCGACCGGTGTCGGCGCTGACCGCCGTGGTGTCGCCGAGAACCAGGGCCGGCAACATCGCGGCCTGCTCGGCAGGCAACACCTCGCGCGTGGTGGCGGCGAACCGGCCGCGCACCCCGTGCGCGGCACGCTGCACCGCGCCCGCCCGGCCCATGGCGGGCCGACCCGCCGCATTGAGCACCGCGATCGTCAGGTCATGGCGATCGGGACGGTTGATCCGCGCGGAAAACCGCACCGGCTGACCCACCATGACGTCGAAGTCCGATGCCCGCGCGAAAACGACGACCCGGCCGGATATCTCATCGTCGCGCAGGCGCTGCAGAGTGGCGCGAAACATCAGCCGGCCCGAACCCAACGACAGCGCGCTCTCGCTGGGAGTCACCGTCACCGGGGCAACCGTCCCAAACGCCGCAGTGATCGGGTGGCGAGCCACTGCGTCGGCGCGCAACGCGATTGCGAATCCAAACCCGGCGCCCACCACGCCGATCGCCAGCAGGCCGGCACCGACGGCCCGCAGCCGCGGGTTTCGGCGAGCCGGGTAGCACGCCAGCACCCCGGCGGCGACGACCAGCGCAACGCAGCACGTGGCCAACGCGCCGCCGACCGGCCACACGATGCCGGCGGCGGTGACGATCCAGCTCGTGAGTGCGGCGGGAACGAGGCGCACGTCGATATCGGTGAGCGCCGAGAGACCTCCGGGTGGCGCCGCGGCGTCAGACACGGACCAGAGCGCGCAGCTTGTCCAGCCGCGCCGGCCCGATGCCGTCGACGTCGGCGAGCTGGTCGACGCTGGTGAATTTGCCGTTGGCCTGCCGCCACGCCACGATCGCGGCGGCAGTGACCGGGCCGACCCCGGGCAGGGCGTCCAACTGCTCCACGGTCGCGGTATTGAGGTCGATGACCTCGCCTGCCTTGGGTCGGGCGGATCCCTTGACCGATCCCGGCGGTGCCGGCGTCTTGGATCCGGAAGCCGAGCCGGCGGTCACGGAACTGCCCAGCGCGGCGGGCTGCCCCGACACGGGCGCCAGCCCGACCACGATCTGCTCGCCGTCGCCGAGCGGGCGGGCCATGTTCAACCCGGTGGTGTCCGCGCCGTCCATCGCGCCCCCGGCGACCTGTAAGGCATCGGCAACCCGCGCGCCCGGCGTCAGCGTGACCAGGCCGGGCTTGTGCACCAGACCCACCACGCTGACCACCACCGGCCGGTCCGGACCGGCCGGCTGGCCGGCGCCCGAACTTGCCGAGGATCTGGGACTCGCCGTGGACACCTTCTCCACCGGCGGCAGCTTGGCCGACATCACCGGTGCCGGCCGGTCGCGCAGCAGCGTGAAAATCGTGACCAGCACGGCCAGCGCGGCCACCACTGCTAACGCGATCCCACCGGCGCGACCCGGGTCGGCACGCAGCCGGGCCACCCAGCCCACGCGCTCAGCAGCGTCCGGAAGCCAGCGCGGCAGCAGCGAGTTTTGATCCTCATCCGGTGCGACGGCGTCGGCGTCGGCGTCCGCCTCGGAGTCCGGCTTCGAGTCCGGGTTGTCGGCGTGCGAATCGATATCCGGGTCGGCACCGAGCCGTCGATGGAGTCGCTCAGCGGGAAGTTCTGTTCGCATGCGCCGACGGTAGGTGCGCGGACCGCCACGACGGCCCGGTCAACGGCGTCGCGACGGCCTGCTGTGGACTAACCGGAGGCTGTGCACAGGCACAGCGCGGGATGGGTCAAGATGGAACTCGGAGTGCACGACCGGACGGGACGCCCAGCGTCGGAAAGCGGTCGCCACGCTCAACCCGAGGCAAAGGAGTCTCCCATGCAACTGGCGCTCACAGCGGAGGAAGCCGCGTTCCGCGACGAACTCCGCACCATCTACACGACCAAAATTCCGCAGGAGATGCGCGACCGGGTGCGCCAAGGCTCGGCAGAAGCGAACCACGACGACATCGTCGCCAGCCACAAGATCCTGCATGAGCACGGGCTGGCGGTACCGAACTGGCCGGTCGAGTGGGGCGGCAAGGACTGGACACCCACCCAGCACCAGATCTGGGCCGACGAGATGCAACTGGCGTGCGTCCCGGAGCCGCTGAACTTCAATACCAAGATGGTCGGCCCGGTGATCGCCGAATTCGGTTCGCAGGAGATCAAGGAGCGCTTCCTGCCGCCGACGGCCAACCTCGACATCTGGTGGTGCCAGGGGTTCTCCGAGCCCGAGGCCGGTTCGGACCTGGCGTCGCTGCGCACCACCGCGGTCCGCGACGGCGACAGTTACGTCGTCAACGGCCAGAAGACCTGGACCACGCTCGGCCAGTACGCGGACTGGATCTTCTGCCTGGTCCGCACCGACCCGCAGGCGCCCAAGCGACAGGCCGGCATCTCCTTTCTGCTGTTCGACATGAAGACGCCGGGCATCACCCTGCGGCCCATCAAGACGATCGACGGCAGCCACGAGGTCAACGAGATCTTTTTCGAAGACGTCCGGGTGCCCACCAATCAGCTTGTCGGAGAAGAGAATCAGGGCTGGACGTACGCGAAATTCCTGCTGGGCAACGAACGCACCGGCATCGCCGGCGTGGGCCGGACCAAAGTGCGTCTCGCCGAGGTGAAGAAGCACGCCGCGGCCACGGGTGTACTCGAAGACCCGCTGTTCGCGGCCCGGCTTGCCGAGGCCGAAAACGAGCTGCTGGCACTGGAACTCACGCAATCGCGGGTGGTCACAGACTCCGCGGACGGGCAACCCAACCCGGCGTCGTCGGTGCTCAAGCTGCGCGGCAGCGAGTTGCAGCAGCTGGCCACAGAGCTGCTTGTCGAGGTGGCCGGCGCGGACGCACTGCCCGCCGACGGGGAAGACATTTCGTCGCCGGGCTGGGCGCAACACAGTGCCCCGCACTACCTCAACTACCGCAAGACGTCGATCTACGGCGGCAGCAGCGAAGTGCAACGCAACATCATCTCGTCCACCATTCTGGGATTGTGAGGCAGCCATGGACTTTCAGTTGAGCGACGAGCAATCCCTGCTCCGCGACACCACCCGCGACCTGCTGTCACGCACCTACGATCCGGAGAGCCGCAACAAGGTGATCGACTCCGATCTGGGTTGGAGCCGCGAGGTCTGGAGCCAGCTCGCCGACACCGGCATTCTCGGCCTCGGGTTCGACCCGGACGAATCGGGCCAGATCGAGATCAGCGTGGTGCTCGCCGAGGTCGGGCGCCGGCTGGCCCCTGAACCGATCCTGTACGCCGCGCTGGCGCCGGGTGCGCTGATCGCCGAGCTGGGCACCGACGCCCAGAAAGAACAGCTCGACGATGTTGCGGCCGGCCAACGGCTGCTGGCCTTCGCCCACCTGGAGCCGGGCCACCGCAAGCCGACCGCGACGGTCTCGACTCAGGCTGCGCGGCAAGGCGATTCATGGACGCTGAGCGGACGCAAGAACCCGGTGCTCGCCGGTGACTGCGCCGACGCGTTGGTGGTCAGTGCCGCATTGCCGGATGGCGGCACCGGCCTGTTCCTGGTCGACGCGAGCTCGGAAAACACCTCCGTCACCCGGCATCCGTACCGGACCTTCGACGGACAACGCGGTGCGCAGGTCGACTTGGACGGTGCACCCGCCGAACCCTTGGGCGAAGCGGTCGACGCGTCAGGTGCCATCCGCGACACCATCGTTCGTATCCAGTCGGGGTTGTGCTCCGAGGCGGTCGGTGCGATGGAGGAAGCGCTTCGGCTGACCACCAATTACCTCAAGACCCGTAAGCAGTTCGGCGTCACGCTCAACAAGTTCCAGGCGCTCACCCAGCGAGCCGCCGACATGTACGTGTCGCTGGAACTGGCGCGCAGCATGAGCCTGTACGCCGCGATGTCGATCGCTGACGCCAACCTCGACCCGCTGATCGCGTCGCGCGCCAAGGTGCAGATCGGCCGGTCGGGCCGGCACATCGCGCAGGAGTCGATCCAGATGCACGGCGGAATCGGCGTGACCGCCGAATATCCGGTCAGCCACTACGCCGCCCGGCTCACCGCGATCGAGCACACCCTGGGCACCTCGGGCGACCACCTGCACAACCTGATCGACCACCTCGGCGACTACGACTTGGCCCGGCTCTAGCCGATGGCCGAGCTGTCCGACCGGGTCGTGGAGTTCCTTTCAACCGGCACGCGAACCGGGATGCTGGGGTACGTCGCGGCCGACGGCAGGCCACTGGTCGCCCCGGTGTGGTTCGTCGTCGACAACGGACAGCTGGCGTTCAACACCGGCCGCAATACGTCGAAAGGCCATGCGCTGGCGCGTGATTCGCGAGTCGTGATCTGTGTGGACGACCCACACCCGCCCTACTCGTTCGTGCAGGTTCAGGGCGTCGCCGAGGTCAGCGAGGATCCGCAGGACGTGCTGGACATCGCGATCCGCACCGGCGGTCGGTACATGGGCGCCCAGCGCGCCGAGGAGTTCGGCCACCGCAACTCCGTCCCCGGCGAACTGGTGGTGCGGGTACGCCCGACGAAGGTCATCACCGGATTCGATATCAGCGGCTGATGCACCTCATCGCCGAGCGTGACGCCACAGTCGCGCTGGGCGCCGAACGTGACGCCACAGTCACATTCGGCGTTTAAGTGGCCTCAGGTGAGTCCGACTCCGACACCTGACTGGCCAGATACTCGGCGAGCCCCCCGATCGTCGGATAGTCGAATACCGCCGTAGCGTTGAGCGTGAACGCGCCACCGAACTGGCTGTGCAGCCGGTTGCGGAGTTCGACTGCCATCAGTGAATCCGTACCCAGGTCCAGGAATCGGCTGGTTGCGGCGGGCGGCTGCGCGAGACGCAGGAATTGCTGAACCTCGCGTTGCAGGTGTTCGGTCAGGAAGGCACCGCGCTGCACCTCGGGTACCTCGTTCAGTTGCTTGAGCAACTCGGCGTCACCGGCTGCGTCCGTCATCGCACTGGGCAACACGACGTCCAGAATCGGTGGACGAGAAGCGCCCAGCAGCTTCGCGGCGCGCTGCCAGTTGGCCTTGATGACAGTGCCCTGCCCCGTTCCGTTGGCGACGACCTCAGCGAGCGCGCTGAGAGCGGCGGAAGGCTCCAGCGGGATCAGTCCTTGCACACCGAGATTCGCGCGCGCGGCCTCCGACGAGGCCATACCCCCCTGCGCCCATGGACCGAAGTTGACGCCCGTTGCCGGCAAGCCTTGCGCCTTGCGATCCGCGATGAGCCCGTCGAGCAGCGCATTGGCGGTCGCATAGTTAGCCTGCCCGGGCGGACCGAGCACACTCGACACCGACGAGTAGACGATGAAGAAGTCGAGATTGTCGTCCTTCGTCAACCGATCCAGGTGGTAGGCACCGAATGCCTTGGGCGCCAGAGCCGTCCGGAAACGCTCCATACTCTGTTGCGCTAGTAGCGCGTCGTCGAGCACGCCTGCCAGGTGTGCCACTCCCGCGAGCGGTCGCAACTCCGCACGAATCCGACCCAACAACTCAGCGACCTGGGACTCGTCGCCGATGTCGGCCGCGAAGGTGTGGATCCGGCAACGGTAGCGCTCGGTGATGTCGTCGATGACTCGTTGGGCATCCACATCGGGCGTACGACGGCTGGTCAACACGATGTCACCGGCCCCGAGTTGCGCCAGATAGGCCGCAGTGTGCAGGCCGAGTGCACCGAGGCCACCGGTGATCAGGTAACTCCGATCTTCCTGCGGCTGTAGCGGTTTCGGTATCTGCAGCACGATCTTCCCGATATGCCGCGCTTGCTGCATCCGGCGGAATGCGGTCTTCGCCTCCGTCAACGGGTAGATCTCGGCGGGTAGCGCCGACCACTCGCCGCGACCCAACCCGTCCGACACCTCGGTAAGCAACCGCTTGATGTGGTCGGGGTTTTGCAGGGTCGTCACGTCAAGCGCAACGATCTCGTAGGCGATATCGGGACGGGCCTCCGCCATCTGCGCGCGCGTCCAGATATCGCGCTTGGCGATCTCGGCGAAACGGCCGTTCTGGGCGGTTGCCCGCACGGTCGCTTCGACGAAGCCCTCGTTGGTCAGGCTGTTGAGCACCACGTCGATGCCGGCACCCTCGGTGTCGGCGAGGATCTGATCGGCGAAATCCGTGCTGCGCGAGTCGTAGACATACTGCACGCCCAGCTTGCGCAACGCGTCGCGCTTGTACTTGCTGGCAGTGGCGAAGACGGTCGCACCGTGCTGCTGTGCCATCTGGATCGCGGCCAGTCCGACGCCACCGCTGGCGGCGTGAACGAGCACGCGGTCACCGGGCTTCAGCTGTGCCCAGTCGAACGCGAGTCGGGCCGTCAGCGCCGCAGCGGGAATGGTGGCCGCGTCGACCGCGCCCAGCCAGTCGGGCAGCGGCGCCAGCAACTGCAGCGGCACGTTGAACCGGCTGGAGAAGGCGCCCTGCATGAAGCCATAGACGCGCTGGCCGACTTCCACTCCGGTGACGCCGTCACCCAATTGCGTGACGACACCGGCGAAGTCACCGCCGATCGGACCTGGATCGCCCGGGTAGAGGCCCAACACATTGAGCACGTCCCGGAAGTTCAGTCCCGCGGCTTCCACCCGGACCTGGACATAGCCCTCGTCCGGCGGCGGTACCTCTTTCTCAGTGATACGCAGGTTGTCGATCGCGCCGCGCTCGGTGGGCGCCAAGACGTAGTCGGTTCCCCTCGGCACTGCAAGGTTGCCGCTGCGTGCCCAAGGCAGTAGCCGGGATGCCAGGAGCTTTCCTTGCCGCAGTGCGAGTTCGGGTTCGCCGGCCGGTGCGCCGAGTAGGCCGGCCAGCGAATGCACGGCCCCCTCGGTTCCGTCGTAATCGACCAGCCTGCACCGCAGGGCCGGTTCCTCGTTGATGATGGTGCGCCCGAGTCCCCACAGCGCAGCCTGCACCGGGTCGACCGGTTCACCGGACTCGGTCGCCACGGCACGTTCGGTGACGATCCACAGTCCGTTGGGCAGCTTGAGCGACTGATCGGCCTGCAGGGTGTGCACTGCGCCGAGTAGGTGAGCGATCTCAGCCTCTAGCCGCTCGGCAGCGTCAGCGCTCGACTCGTCTGCACTCCGACCGGTGCTGCGCCAGACGATGCCGGAGAACGGCATACCGCGCTCCTGCGCCTGGGCCAACAGCTGCCCCACGGGCTCCGGATCCGTTATCCGGTCAAAAGAGATGCAGCCCGGTAGCTCGGCCGCCAGTTCGTCGAATCCGGCAACCAGCCAGGTACCGATCGCATTTCCGGCGTCCTCGCTAGACGCCGGCGGTGGCAGCTCTTGCCAACCGAGGGTGTACAGCAACCGGGTGGCGTCGCCGCCGAGCCCGCGCAACAACGCCTCTCGGGGAGCGCGCTTGACCGTGAACTCGCGAATCCCGCCCAGCTGGCGGCCATCCCGATCGACGAAGTCAAGATCGAAGACTTGGGTTTCGCTGTCGAGGGCGCTGGCGTGCCACTTGGCGCGGCAGTAGAACCGCCGAGGCATCTTCTCCGTCAACATCACCTGCCCGTACCGCAGCGGCAAGAACAGGTCATTGACCCCCTGTTCGGCCGCGAGCAGTGCCGGGAACGCCGGGAAGGCGACTCCGGTGCACAGGTCCATCAGCACCGGATGCATCGGCTCGGTTCCAAGGTGTTCGGCGAGTTCTTCGCCGACGGTGATATCGCCGATCGCCTCGCCCTCGCCGAGCCACAGCGACTTCAGCGAACCGGACCAGTTGGGCCCCCACGCCAGCTCCATGTCGGCGAAGGTCTCGAACAGCTCCTGCGGACGCATGCGCTCCATCCGCTCGATCGCCGCGTCGACGGGATCCACCTGCTCGGGCGCCGGCTCGTCATCGACACCGGAGATGACGGTGCCATCGGCGTTCAACGACCACTCAGCATCACGGACACCGTAAGGACGGCTGTGCACCTTGAAGGTCGAGCCGCCGTCCTCCAGCGGATGCAACGTCAGCTGCACCTCGCGAGAAGCCTTCTCGGGCAGAATGATCGGCTCGTAGAAAAAGACATCCTTCACCCGCCCCGGCGGGCCAACGGCAGCCAGCGCCATTGCCGCATACGTCGCCCCGGGAACGACAACGGTGCCATAGATGACGTGATCCGACAGCCACGGTTGCGATTTGACGGACAGTCGGCTGGTGTAGACCGAGTCGCCGGAGGCGAGATCCTTTGCGCTACCCAAGATTCCGGATACCGCGCCCTGACCATCGATGCCGGCGATGCCGGAAGTCTTGGGCCAGAAGCGACGGCGCTGGAAGGGATAGGTAGGCAGCTCGAGCCTGCGGCGAGGCTGACGATGCAGCGCTGCGAACGTGGGCCGATGGCCGCTGACGTAGGCCGCGGCCAGCGCTTCGGCGATCTGGCGCCGGTCGCCGACGCCCTTGCGCAGGGAAACGATCGCACGCGGCGCAGCCAGATGTTCCGGCCAGATCTGCACCGCAGCCCCGGTCAGAACCGGTTGCGGACCGATCTCCATCAACACCGAGCATCCCAGCGCCGCCACGGTGTGCACGCTCTCGGCGAACTGCACCGGCTGGCGGGAATGCCGCCGCCAATATTGGGCGTCCAACGGAGTGTCCGCCGTGAGCACGGCGCCGGTGCGGTTGCAGATTAGCGGCAACGTCGGCACAGCGAACTGCAACCGTGCTGCGTAGGACTCGAATTCACCGAGCACCGGCTCCAGCAATTCCGAATGGAAGGCGTGGCTGGTTTCCAGCCGGCTGCAACGGACCCCGTCGTTACCGCAGGTGGCGACGATTTGTTCTAGGTCTGCGCCGGGACCCGACAGCACCGTGTTGGGGCCGTTGTAGGCGGCGACCGATACCTGGGGGTACTCGTTGGCGATCTCCTCGACGTACTTGGGGTCGGCGAACACCGCCACCATTTGCCCACCGTCGGGCAGACTGCCGAACAGCCGGCCGCGCTCGGCCATGAGCCGCGCCCCATCCTCGAGGCTGAACACCCCGGCCACACACGCCGCCGCGTACTGGCCCACACTGTGCCCCAACACCACATCGGGCTGCACGCCCCACGACTGCCACAGCCGGGCCAGGCCCATCTCGACGGCGAAAAGCGCCGGTTGAGCAAACGACGTGTGCCGCAGTGTTTCTCCGGCCTCGCCGCCGGTTTCGCGGTCGGTGGCGAACAGCACCTCCAGCAACGGGCGCGGCAGGATCCCGTTGACCGCGTCCGCGCAACGTGTCACAGTGTCCGCGAAAATCGGCTCAGCGTCGAACAATTCGCGCGCCATCCCCGGATACTGGCTGCCCTGCCCGGTGAACAACCACGCCGTCGTTGGCCGGTCGGTGCACTCGCCACGTACCACTCCCGGTCGCACCCGGTTCTCGGCCAACTCGGACAGCAACTCGCGGGCGCCTTCGACCGAATCCACGACCAGCGCGGCCCGGTGTTCGAAATGCGAACGCCCGACCCCGGCCGTGAAGCACACATCGGCAATGTCGACCTTTGGGTGGATGTCCAACCATTCCCCATATCGCTGCGCCAATGCCACCAGCGCCTGCGGTGACCGCGCGGACAGCGGCAGCACGTCGACGGGCTCGTCTTGAGTTTCCGACTCAGGGGCCACCGCGATCTCGCCCGTCGAGTATTCGTCATCGGTCGGCGATTGTGCTGGCGCCTCCTCGATCAGCACGTGTGCGTTCGTGCCGGTGAACCCGAAGGAACTTACGCCGGCGCGTCGCGGCCTGCCGTTGGCCTGCCACGGAATCGCCTTGTCCACCACCCGCACCGGCAGCGAGTCCCACGGGATATGCGGCGACGGTGACTCAAAGTGCAGGCTCTGCGGCAGCATTTCGTGCTGCAGCGACAACACGACCTTGATCAAACCGGCGGCGCCTGATGCCGACTCGAGGTGGCCGATGTTGGTCTTCACCGATCCGATCAGCAACGGCCGGTCCGCGTCACGAGCGGCGCCATAGACGGCTCCGGCCGCCTGCACCTCAATCGGATCACCCAGCGGGGTACCCGTCCCGTGTGCCTCAAGGTAGTCGACATCCCCACCGACCAGACCGGCGCGCGCCAGCGCCGTGGCGATAAGCCGTTGCTGCGCGCCCCCATTGGGCACCGTCAAACCACTGGAAGCGCCGTCTTGATTGACCGCGCTGCTCGGGATGACTGCGCAAATCCGATCGCCGTCGCGCACCGCGTCGCTCATCCTCTTGAGCACCAGAACCCCGCAGCCTTCACTGCGCACATAGCCGTCGGCGGCCGCGTCGAAAGTCGCGCATCGCCCGTTGGGCGAAAGCATCCTGGCGCGTGAGGCGGCGATGATGGTTACCGGACTCAGCAAGACGTTCACACCACCGGCCACCGCCAAATCGCAGTCTCCGGAGTGCAATGCCTGGCGGGCCTGATGGACAGCCACCAACGACGAGCTGCACGCGGTATCGACCGCCACCGCTGGTCCTTCTAGTCCGAGCGCGAAGGCAACCCGACCGGAAATGGCATTTAGCGCGTTGCCGGTGATGAAGTAAGGCTCAATTTTGTCGACCGACTCGGCGGACAGCAGATGCGCATACTCGTTGGCAGCCACCCCCACGAAGACGCCGGTTCGGCTGCCGCGCAACGACGCCGGGGAATATCCGGCGCGTTCCAGGCCCTCCCAGGAAGTTTCGAGCATCAGCCGCTGCTGGGGCTCGATCCACACAGCCTCGCGCGGGGAGATACCGAAGAATTCCGGATCGAATCCGTCGATTTCGTCGAGGAACCCACCGAAGCGGCTGTAGATCTTGCCCGGAGTCTCTGGATCCGGGTCGTAAAACTCGTCGATGTCGAATCGGTCCTCCGGAACTTCCCGGATCGCATCGACACCGCCGGACAACACCTCCCAGAATGCTTCGGGATCGGGTGCGCCGGGGAATCGGCACGCCACCGCGATGATCGCGATCGGCTCATCCGTGCGCGTCGTCACCGCCGAAGCCAGCGCAGCCCCTGACTTGGCGGACGCCTGCTCGCCGAGCCCGAGCACGTCGCCAAGCAGATAGTCCACCGCGTCGGACAGACGCGGGTGATCCATCGCCAGGGTCGCCGGTATCTCCTTGCCCACGCCTTCCTCGATGCGGCGCCGCAATTCGACGGCCATCAGCGAATCCATTCCGAGATCGAAGAATCCGGAGCCCTCGCGGATTTCCGCGGCATCGACGTGCGTCACCTCCGCTACCGCGTCGCGCAGGTAGTCCGTCAGAAGTTTCTTGCGCTGTTGCACCGGAGCGTTGGTGAGCCGCTCGACCAGCTGGGTCTTCCCAGACGGCGTAACGACCGGCGCCGCGTCGGGCACCTCACGCTCCAGCTCCGCCAGGAATGCCCGGCGCCCCGCTTGCTGGTAGAGCGGCAGGAAGCGGGCCCAGTCGATCCGGGCCACAACGCCTTGCGCCGCCCCCTGTGCAGACGAAGCCGCCAGGACGTCGGCCAGCCCCGCCAGTGCCTCGGCAGGCGACAATGTCCGGACCCCGCGCTGCGCCAGTCGCGCACGAGACTCCTCGTCGGCCATGCCCGCCGACCACGGACCGAAATTAACGCTGATCCCAGAGACGCCCCGCTCGCGCAGTCGCCAGGCCAGCCCGTCGAGGAAGGCGTTGGCCGCGCCGTAGGCGGTCTGACCGAACCCGCCCCATACTGAGGCGATCGAGGAGGTACTAAGAAAGAAGTCCAGCTGCAGGTCAGCGGCTGCTTCGCTCAAATGCCAAGCACCCCACACCTTTCCGGCGAATACCCGATCCACTTCGGCGTCGTCCAGGGTGCTCAGCGGGGTGGTACCGATCTCGCCTGCGGCGTGGACGATGCCGGCCAGCGGCGGTAGTTCGTCCCGCACAGTGGCTAATAGGCGCGCGACGTCGTGCGCATCGGCGACATCGGCCGCGACGACCCGGAATTCGCAGCCGTGCTGTTCGCGTAGCGCATCGATGCGCCGTTGCGCGGCATCGCTGGGCGAGCGTCGGCCGGTCAGTACCAGATGCCGGGCGCCGTGCGCGGCCAGGTATCCGGCGATTTCCAGTCCGACCGAACCCAGCCCTCCGGTCACCAGATACGTTGCGTCATCACGCAATGCCAGCGGTGTTGCGATCGGCTGCCCCCGTCGAACCAGGCGGGGAACATAAACCGCTTGATCACGCAGCGCGACTTGGTCTTCCCTGATGGCCGAGTCGCGCGGTGCCGCCACCACCTGGTTGATCAACCGCGACCATACCCCGTCGTCCAAGGCGGTTCCCTCAGCCAGATCCGCCAGTCCGCCCCAAACTTGCGGATGCTCCAGCGAAGCGGCGCGACCGAATCCCCACAGGCAACTCTGATCCGGTGACACGGTGTCGGTGTCAGTGACTCGTTGCGCCCCGCGGGTTACCAGCCAGATGGGTCTGCGCAGTTCGGCGGCAGCCGCGGCGCGGAATAGTCGCCGTGTTCCGCCCAGGACTCGGTGTTGCATCCGAGACAACGACCGCGCCGATGGTGCGGTGTCGGAGTCCAGGGCCGCGACATGCAGGATGCGCAGCGTCGGTTCGTCCGCGACCGCAGCGCGCAACGCGACCTCGAGTTGTTCCTCGTCGCCATCGGTCACGGGCAACCCGAGGATCCGATACCGGTGCCCATGCGCTGTGAGCGCGTCGATCAACGGCCGAACTGCATCGGCGTCATCGCCGATGAGAAGCCAGGAAGATCCCTCGCCGGCTTCCGCAGCTGAGGCCCCTAAGACCCCGGCACTGGATTTCTCCCAGCGAATCTCGTAGCGGTCGTCCGCGATGGACTGGCTTTCCTGTTGTTGGTTGTGTTGTGCGGCAAGCTTTGTCAGCACGTCCACGGTCTGCTGATCGCCGCTCGGACCGTCGAGCAGGGCCGCGAGTTCCTCGATCTGGCCGTCCTCGAGAAGTCGGACGGCTTCGGTCGGTGCGGCCTGCGTTTGTTGGGTGGGCAGTACCCGCTTATCACGGAACCAGTACTGGCGATGCTGGAACGGATAGGTCGGCAGATCGAGCTTTCGCGCCGGTTCTACGACAGCGCCGAAGTCGGGCAGGTGACCTAGGACGTATGCGTCGGCCAGGGCCTCGGTGATCTGGCGGTGGTCGGCGGTGTTTCGACGCAACGACGCGATCGCCCGTGGTGCGGTGGCCGGGTCGGGCCATGCCCGCAGGGCCGCGGCGGTGAGCACCGGTTGCGGGCCGACCTCCAGCAACACTTTGCAACCAAGATCGGCCAGCGTGCGCACACTCTTGGCGAATTCGACCGGCTGGCGCGCGTGGCGACGCCAGTAGTTGCCATCCAGTTTCACGTTCCTGCCAAGCGCAGCACCGGTGCGGTTGCACACCAAAATCCGTTGTGGCGAACCGAAATTGAACCGGTCGGCATAGGACTCGAACTCGTCGAGGATTGGATCCAGCAGTGCCGAATGGAACGCGTGGCTGGTGTCTAGCCAGTCACACCGGACACCGTCGGATGTCAACCCGGCCACGGCCTGGTCCAGATCCTGCGCGGGTCCCGACAGCACGGTATTAGCACCGTTGTAAGCGGCCACCGACAGATTGGGGAACTCGTCGGTGATGCTCTCGGCGCGCTCGGCGGCGGTGAACACCGCGACCATCCGGCCGCCCGCAGGCAAACTGCCGAAAAGGCGGCCGCGCTCGGCGATCAGCAGCGCTCCGTCTTCGAGGCTGAACACGCCCGTGACGCAGGCCGCCGAATACTGGCCGACGCTGTGGCCCAGCACGACGTCGGGTTCGAAACCCCATGACTGCCAGAGGCGGGCCAGGCCCATCTCCACCGCGAACAAAGCGGGCTGGGCGTAGGAGGTCTGTCGTAACGTCTCTTCGCCATCCGGGCCATCCGCATCGAAAATGACGTCCAGCAATGGCTTTTCGAGAACGTCAGCGACCGCCGCGGCGCACCGGGTCAGTGTCTCGGCGAAAACCGGCTCGGTGTCGAACAACTCGCGGGCCATGCCGACGTACTGGCTGCCTTGACCGGTGAACAGCCACGCCGTCTTCGGCGTGTCATCGGATACTCCGCGCACCAGACCAGGTGCCGGGCGGTCGTCGGCGAGCGCACCGAGCAACTCACTGGCGGATTCCGTCGAATTGACCACCAACGCGGCTCGGTGTTCGAAGTGTGCTCGACTCACCCCGGCGGTAAAGCACACGTCCGCCAAGCTGGCTTCCGGGTGCGCGCCCAACCAGTTGCGGTATTCACCAGCCATCTGTACCAATGCGGCGGGCGTGCGCGCCGAGATCGGAAGTACGCGCAAGCGTCTGTCTGCGGATTGGTCGACCGGACCCCGTGCCGCAGCGACCTGGCCTACCTCAATAGGTGCTTCCTCAAGGATGACGTGCGCGTTGGTCCCGGCGAACCCGAACGAACTGACTCCTGCAACACGCGGCCGACCATTGCGCTCCCAGGCGGTGGCCTCCTTCACCACCTGCACCGCAAGCCGGTCCCAGGGAATGTGCGGCGACGGATTGCGGAAGTGCAAGTGCTGCGGCAATAACTCGTGCTCAAGCGAGAGGATGACTTTGATCACACCCGCGATCCCGGCGGCCGCTTCCAGATGTCCGATATTCGTCTTCACCGAGCCCATCAGCAGCGGCCGGTTCGCCTCGCGCCCCGCGCCGAGCACCGCACCTGCGGCCTGGACTTCGATCGGATCGCCCAGCGATGTCCCGGTCCCATGCGCCTCGAGATATTCGACGTCGCCGGCCGCGACACCGGCGCGCTTTAGCGCCTCCGCGATAACCCGTTGCTGAGCTACGCCGTTCGGCACCGTTAGACCACCCGATGCGCCATCTTGGTTGATCGCGCTGCCCCGGATCACGGCCCGTATCCGGTCACCGTCGCGGATCGCGTCTTCAAGACGCTTCACGACAATGACACCGCAGCCCTCGCCGCGCACGTAGCCGTCCGCCGCCGCGTCGAATGTCTTGCACCGGCCGTCCGGCGCGAGCATTTGCGCGTGGGAAAAGGTGATCATGGTCGCCGGGCTGATCAGGACGTTCGCGCCGCCAGCCAGCGCGAGGTCACATTCCCCTAAGCGCAGCGCTTGGCATGCCTGATGGATTGCCACCAACGACGAGCTGCACGCCGTGTCGACGGCGACCGCCGGGCCTTGCAGTCCCAACCGATAGCTGATCCGGCCCGCTGCTGCCGACGCCGACGTCCCGATTGCCATATAGGCTTCGATCTCGCCGTAAGTCAGCTCAGCGGATGCCATTCCCAGGTAGTCATGGGTGGACAAACCGATGAACACACCGGTGTTGGTGTTTGCCAAAGCCGTTGGCGCGGTGCCGGAATGCTCCACCGCCCGCCACGCCGTCTCCAGCAATAGCCGATGCTGTGGGTCCAAGAACCTGACCTCGCGCGTCGACATACCGAAAAATGGTGCGTCGAATCCCGTTACGTCCTCGACGAAACCTGCCCGGCGGGTTACAACCTTCCCGGGCGCACCGGGATCCGGGTCGAAGAATTCCTCGACATCCCAACGGTCCT
Source organism: Mycobacterium sp. (assembly GCA_035996225.1). Taxonomy (GTDB): domain Bacteria; phylum Actinomycetota; class Actinomycetes; order Mycobacteriales; family Mycobacteriaceae; genus Mycobacterium. The sequence continues at coordinate 32,079 of DASYJS010000387.1, forward strand.
CGGGAACCTCCGATACCGCATCCCGGCCTTGCCGCAGCACATCCCAGAACTCGTCGATATCTGCGGCACCCGGGAAACGCGCCGCGTAACCCACGATGGCGAAACTTGATGCCTGCTGACCCTCGGCAGATGCCATGCTGTTGTCCTCCCCATGCCCGCGGCCAGTGAAGATTCAATCCCCGCGGGCGGCCCGGTAGCGCACTAGAATCATTGCCGCGGGCCAGTATTGCAAGTGCGCCGCTGGCACCTGTGCACCCTGTCGTTAGGAATGCCTGCCGGTCGGCGACCCATGCCGCACCGTTCCATCTCTGCGACGGCCGCCGCATCCTGAGCTTACGTGCTGACAACGGTGATCGTCGGGAGGGTTATCTTGGTGTCGCCGCCAACGTGGCCGGGCCACAGCCGTTCAAACCGAGGAGGACGACTTTTGCGCATCGGGAAGATTACGGTCGGCTCACTCGATGAATGGACACTGACCCCGGGCTCTGTCACCTCCTGGCACCCGACGGCCGCGGCCATCGACAAGGTCCGAAACGCACCGGTCAGTTCGGTGCCGGTCAGCTATATGCAGGGCCAACATCTCCGCAACTATTGTGAGCGGACGGCCGCGGGGCTGAACTTTTCCCGGCAGATCATCGCTAGCTGTGACGTACCCGGCCAGTGTGATGTTTCGGCCATGGATCACGCCCTCAACGCATACCTGCGCCGGCATGACACGTTCCGCAGTTGGTTCGAGCACACCGGTAATGGTGAGTTCACAAGGTATTCCGTCAGCGATCCTGCCGATATTGAGTTCGAGCCGGTCGATCACGGGCACATGACGGTTGACGAAATACACGCTCATGTCGTGGCCATACCGAGTCCGCTGGAGTGGGGCTGCTTCACCTTCGGGATTATCCAAAGCGCGAGCCACTTCACCTTCTTTGCTGCCATGGATCATGTTCACGGAGACGCGACGTTGATCGGCACAACGATGCTGGAGGCCAACGGAATGTATTCGGCGTTGATCGGAGGCGGTGAGCCCCTCGCGCTTCCCGATGCCGGCAGCTTCGACGACTTCTGTGCCCGCGAACGCGAGTACACGTCAACGCTGACCGTAGCCTCGCCTGAGGTAAGGGCGTGGATTGACTTCGCCGAGAACAACAATGGTAGTTTGCCTGACTTCCCACTTCCGCTGGGTAACCCGGAGGAGTCGAGTTGCAGTGAGATGGCCTCCGAACTCCTGATGGATGCAGAACAGACGGAGCGATTCGAATCAGCCTGCACGGCGGCCGGCGCACGCTTCGTCGGTGGCTTGTTCGCCTGCCTCGCCCTGGTAGACCATGAATTTACGGGCGCTCTTACCTATTACGGGCTTACTCCCAGGGATTCGCGCACAGCCGCGGACAATTTCATGACACAAGGCTGGTTCACCGGGTTGATCCCGATCACCGTGCCGATAGCTGCAGCCTCTTTCGGCGATGCCGCCTGGGCAGCCCAGACTTCTTTCGATTCAGGTCTGGATATGGCGAAGGTGCCGTTTTATCGGGTATTGGAGTTGGCGCCGTGGCTGAGCTGGCCGCGGCCGAACTTTCCGGTGTCGAACTTCCTGCATGGCGGCGCTGCTCCGCTCAACGCTATCCTTGCGGCAGCCGACATGGGTCTTGCGAACAACATCGGAATCTACCCTGACGGCCGGTTCTCATATCAGCTGACCATCTACGTATTCCGGTACGGCGAGGGCACTGTCATGGCAATCATGTATCCCGACAATCCGGTCGCCCTGAAATCAGTTACTCGATACATGGAAGCGATGAAGTCGGTGTGCATGCGGGTCGCCGACAGCGGGCACTGGGGACGCGTCGCATAGCGTGCGGCACATCGATGGTTAGGGCATTCTGAAATGCGCAGTTTCCTGGTGGGCACCGGCGAAATTGCGCGGCTTGACCGAGCGTCGGCGAGTGTCGCCGGCCCGCGCACACTGCGCCGACCGGGGGTGAGGGCGATATGCGACGGTTAGCCGATTTTGTGGTGCGGTGGCCCTGGGCAGTCGTAGGACTCTGGGTCGCGATTGCGATCGCACTGCCACTGACCATTCCGTCGCTGAACGAGATGGCGCAGAAGCATCCGCTCGCTATCTTGCCCAGTGATGCGCCGTCGAGCGTCACCGCACGAAAGATGACCGAGGCGTTTCACGAGTCGGGCTCAGAGGACCTCCTGTTGGTGGTCCTGACTGACGACAAGGGGCTTAATCCCGCCGACGAAGCCACCTACCGCAAACTGGTGGACGCCCTGCGCCACGACACGCGAGATGTCGTGATGCTGCAGGATTTCCTCAGCACCCCACCCTTGCGCTCGGTCGTGACCAGCAAGGACCACAAGTCCTGGGTGCTGCCGGTCGGCATTGCGGGCGAGCTGGGCACTCCACGGTCCTACGACGCTTTCAACCACATCGGGGAGATCGTCAAACACACCTTGGAACAGGCCCCAGCCGGAACAGCCCTGACGGCAAACCTCACCGGACCCGCGGCAACCGTCGCCGATCTCACGGTCGCGGGCGATCACGATCGACTTCCGATTGAGCTGGCGATCGCCGTGCTGGTGCTCATCGTCCTGCTGGTGGTTTATCGCAGCGTGGTCACCATGCTGCTGCCGTTGACAATGATCGGGTTGTCCCTGCTGATCGCACAGGCCTTGGTGGCCGGCTTCTCTCAACTGACTGGCTCGGGCGTCTCGAACCAGTCGATCGTATTTCTCAGCGCAATAATCGCCGGCGCCGGAACGGATTACGCGGTCTTTCTGATAAGCCGCTATCACGACTATCTGAGGTTGGGTACGGATTCCGATCAGGCGGTCAAGGGGGCAATGATCTCGATCGGAAAAGTGATCGCCGCATCCGCCGCCACCATGGGAATCACTTTTCTCGTCATAAGCTTCGCCCGAATGGGCGTGTTCAAAACGGTCGGAGCGTCATCGGCGATTGGGATCGGCGTGGCATTCCTCGCCGCGGTGACATTGCTGCCGGCAATTCTGGTGCTGACCGGGCCACGCGGCTGGGTCAAGCCGCGGCGCGAGCTGACCGCTCGGTTGTGGCGGCGTTCGGGCATACGCATCGTGCGCCGGCCGAAGGCCCACCTGGTTGCCAGTGTGCTCGTGTTGATCATTCTGGCCAGCTGTGCGGGCTTGGTGCGCTTTAACTACGACGACCGCAAGGGACTGCCGTCTTCTGCTCCGAGCTCCATCGGGTATGCCGCGCTGGATCGCCATTTCCCGGTGAATCAGTCCATCCCGGAGTACATCCTCGTCCAATCCCCGCATGACCTGCGCACGCCGAAGGCCCTTGCAGACTTGGAACAGATGGCGGACCGAGTCAGCCAACTCCCGAATGTCGCCGCGGTCAGCGGTATCACCCGTCCCACCGGAAATGTGCCGGAAGAATTCAGGGCGACCTATCAGGCGGGCGCCATCGGCACCCTGCTGGCCGGCGGGTCCACCCTGATCAAGGACCACACCAACGACCTCAACCGGCTGGCCACCGGGGCCGGCACGCTGGCTGACAGCCTCGGCGATGTCCGCGGCCAGATCACCCAGCTCGCCGCCAGCCTGCAGGAACTGGAGAATGCCTTCTCGTCGGCGAAGAGCGAGTACAGCGGCGACGCGCTGGTTAAACAGGTCGACATCGCGGCCCAGCTCGTCGACCACGTCAACTCGCTCAGCAATGCCATGGGCTGGAACTTCTCGGCGGCCAAGAACGTGTTCGCCTGGATAGGCCCGGTGCTGACGGCGCTGCAGGGCAACCCGATTTGCGACGCCGATCAATCGTGCAGCGCCACCCGCGGGACATTTGAGCAGCTGGTCGGTTCGCGTGATCAAGCAGACCTCGACGCGATCAATGATTTGGCCCACCAACTGCAGGATTACCAGGACAAACGGGCCCTGAAAGCCTCGACCGACCGCGTGCGTGCAGCATTGGGGAAGCTCACCAAGGTGATGCACTCCATGGGGATGGACAAACCCGGTGGCCTGCAGGCGAATTTGAACGGCGCCCAAGATGGTGCAACCCGACTCGCCGGCGGGAGCCGGCAAGTGGCCGACGCCGTGGCTCAACTCGTCGATCAAGTCAAACAGCTCGGGAGCGGGCTCAGTGAGTCGGCGACATTCCTGTTGTCGTTGAAACACGACGCGGCGCAACCGGCAATGGCCGGGTTCAATATCCCGCCCCAGCTGCTGCACTTAGAGGAGTTCCAGAAGGCCGCCAAGGCATTCATTTCGCCGGACGGTCACTCGGTGCGGTACTTGGTTCAAACCAAACTCAATCCGTTCGGCACCGAAGCCATGGATCAGGTCAACGCGCTCGGTGCGGCCGCCCGGGGATCCCAACCCAATACCGCATTGGCCGACGCCACGGTATCGATGGCGGGCTACACCGTCGCTCTGAAGGACACGCGCGACTACTACCAACACGACATCCGGTTCATCATCGCGGTAACCCTCTTTGTCGTGCTCCTGACCTTGGTCGCGCTGCTGCGCGCGATTGTCGCGCCGCTGTATCTGGTTGCTTCCGTGGTCATTTCGTATTTGTCGGCGGTGGGTATTGGCGTGCTGGTGTTTCAGTACATACTCGGCCAGCAATTGCATTGGAGTGTGCCCCCGCTGGCATTCGTGGTGTTGGTCGCGGTGGGAGCGGATTACAACATGCTGCTGGTCTCGCGCATGCGTGACGAGTCTCCGCACAGCATGCGTTACGGCATCATTCGCACCCTGAGTTCGACGGGCGGTGTGATCACTGCGGCAGGTGTGATCTTCGCCGCCTCGATGTGCGGTCTCTTGTTCTCCAGCATCGGTACCGTGGTCCAGGGCGGTTTCGTGATCGGCGTTGGAATCTTGCTGGATACCTTCTTGGTACGCACCATCACGGTTCCCGCCATCGCCGCGCTGGTGGGGCGGGCGAACTGGTGGCCGTCACGAGTGGGCGCGCGGCGGTCGCCGGCCGGGCGCGCCGAGCCAGAACCCGGTTAGCGCGCCCGCATGATGTATGTGAAACTACGAGACGATGTCGAACGGTCAGGAGTAGGGATGAGAAAACTACTCGCGGGAGTTACGGCGCTGGTAACTCTCAGCGCCACAGCATGTTTCGGCATCGGGACGGCGTCGGCCGACGACACGCCCATCGGCGGTCCACCGAGCCCCGGGGCGCCGGGCGACCAGACCGCCTACGCCCTCGGAGGGGCTCACGTCCTGGGGATCCCCTACGACCAATACATCCGCATGGAGGGCGCCGACTGGTTCCCCGGCCAGCAGCGACAAATTGTTCGCTACCCGGCGGGGCAGGTTCAGGGCCACGTGCTGGAACGACTCTTCCCAGGCATCGGCCGGTTTGACGAATTCTTCCCGGGCCTGGGTCTGGACGGCCCCAGCGTCGGCGAATCGGTTGACGAGGGCGTCAACAACCTCGATGCGGCAATTCGCACCACCGGTCGCCCCGGTACGGCGATCGGCTTGTCCGAGGGCGGGTTCGTGGTCGATGGCGAGCAGGCTCGGCTGGCGAATGACCCGACTGCTCCCCCGCCGAACCAACTGAACTTCGCCACATTCGGCGACCCCATTGGGCGTCACGCCTTCGGTCAGAGCTTCCTGACTGCCATGTTCCCGGTCGGCAGCGTTGTTCCCGCACTCGACTACACCATGCCGCCGCCGTACGAGAGCCAGTACGACACCAACAGGTTCGTGGCTGCGTACGACTCGATCGCGGATTTCCCCGACCGGCCGGACAATATGTTCGCTCTCGCCAACACGCTCTTAGGCCTCGCCACCGGTCACACCGCGGTGGCCTTCACCAACCCGAGCATGGTGCCGCCGCAGAACATCAGGACGACCATCAACTCCAGGGGCGCGAAAGACACGACGATCATGGTCCCGGAAAAACACCTTCCGCTGGTGATGCCGTTGGCTTACATCGGGATTCCCGAGGACACGCTGAACAAGCTTGACGGGATATTGCTGCCCCGGGTGAACGCGGGCTACTCGCGAAACGACGACCCGTCGACCGCTCCGGTTCAGGTGGACCCGGTGCACGGCTTCGACCCAGCGGAGGTCACCGCACCGGCAAATCAAGCAACATTCGGCGGCGGCGCTGACCCGCTCTCGCAGATTCTCAGCGGTGCCACGTCCGTCTTGTCCCACGGCACCGGCTGACAACCGACTCCGAGCCGACGGATTCGACGAACTCGTACGGACGTAATGTGACGCCCATGTCTCAGCCACCTGTGCTCTCCATGCTGCACGGGCGCGCCAGCCTGCGGCCCAATGACGTAGCGTTCACTTTTACCAATTACGAAGATGATTGGGCGGGCGTTGCCGAAAATCTCACGTGGTCGCAGTTGTCCCGCCGAACCCTCAATGTGGCGCGCGAGCTCAGCATTCATGGGTCGGTCGAAGACAGGGCAGTAATCCTGGCCCCCCAGGGCCTTCATTACATTGCAGCATTCCTGGGATCCATGCAGGCCGGGCTCATCGCCGTTCCGCTCCCGTTGCCGCACCGCGGCTCGAGTCATGAGCGGGTAAGCGCGGTCCTTGCCGACACGTCGCCTTCGGTTGTTCTCACAACGTCCGCGGTCGCAGACGATATCGCCGGATATGTTGATCAAGCACGCTTGGACACTGTTCCCAAGATCGTCGAAATCGATTCGATGAATCTTGACTTCGATGGCGGAACTAGCTTTCGGACAGAGGATTTGCCGCGCGTCGCGTATTTGCAGTACAGCTCAGGTTCGACCCGCGCGCCGACGGGGGTGATGATCTCGCACCACAACCTCCAGGTGAATTTCGAGCAGCTGATGCGCAGCTTCTTCGCGGACTCCCACGTTAAAGCCCCATCAAATCTCACGATTGTTTCGTGGTTGCCCTTTTACCATGACATGGGTTTGGTGCTGGGAATCTGCGCACCGATCCTGGGCGGCTATCGCGGCGAGCTGACGAGTCCGGTTTCGTTCTTGGAAAGGCCGGCCAGATGGGTGCGATCTCTGGCCGCAAATCCTCATGCGTGGTCGGCAGCGCCAAACTTCGCCTTTGACTTGGCCGCCCGCAAGACAACCGACAGCGACCTGGCCGGGCTCGACCTCGGCGGGGTGCTGGGCATCATCAGCGGTGCCGAGCGTGTCGAGCCGGCCACGTTGCAACGCTTTGTTGATCGGTTTGCTCACTTCAATTTTCGGGACCATATGATGCGTCCCTCGTATGGCTTGGCGGAGGCAACCGTCTTCGTGGCGGCCGGCACCTGGGACGACTCAGCAACGGTTCACTTCGATGTTGGTGAGCTGTCCGCGGGCCGCGCTCAACGGTGTGCGGAAAGGACCGGCACCGCGCTGGTGAAATACAAAGTGTCGCAATCACCCACGCTGCGGATCGTGGACGGCGACACAAACCGCGAGTGCCCGCAGGGTGTGGTTGGCGAGATCTGGATACATGGCGCCAACGTCGCCGAGGGCTACTGGCACAAACCGCCGGAGGAGCAGCGCTGCTTTGGCGCAACACTCGTCGACCCGTCGCCTGGCACGTCTGACGGACCCTGGTTACGAAGCGGCGACCAGGGTTTCATCTCCGAGGGTGAGCTGTTCATTGTCGGCCGCATCAAGGATCTGCTGATCATCCGTGGGCGCAATCACTATCCCGAGGACATCGAGGCGACGATCCAAGAGATCACACGTGGTCGGGTCGCGGCGATATCGGTCCCGCTGAATAGCACCGAGCAACTGGTCACGATCATCGAACTCAAGAAGCGAGGCGATTCCACCGAGGAGACAATGCACTTGCTCGACGGGGTCAAGAGCGATGTCACCTCCGCGATATCGAATGCGCACGGCGTGAATGTCGGCGACCTCGTGCTGGTGCCGCCCGGGTCCATTCCCACCACGACGAGCGGCAAGATCCGGCGCGCCGCCTGCGTCGAGCAGTATTGCCAGGACCAATTCACCCGGTTGGACGCCTAAGCCTGCCGGGTGGGTGCGCACCCTAACGGCCGAACGTGCGCAAATATGAAGTCCAATCGCACCGGCAAAGGAGCCCCGATGAGCACAGCCAGCACAGACCGTCCCTTACGCGTCATCCAGTGGACTACGGGGAACATCGGCCGGCGGTCGCTGCACGCCATCATCGGCAGGCCCGACATGGAGCTGGTCGGGGTGTACGCACACGGGGCGGACAAGGTCGGTGTCGATGCTGCCGACCTGTCGGGCTGGCCGGAGCCGACCGGGGTGCAAGCCACCAACGACATCGACGCGCTGATCGCCCTTGGTGCCGACGCGTGTTGCTATAACCCGTTGTGGCCCAACGTCGACGAATTGGTGCGGCTGCTGGAATCGGGGGTCAACGTGTGCTCCAGCGCGGCCTGGATCACCGGCGGCAAGCAGACGCCGCAGGACCGGAAACGTATCGAGGACGCCTGCCGAAAAGGCAGTTCGACAATCTTCGGCAGCGGCGCGCATCCCGGGATGACCAACATGGTCGGCATGGTGCTGTCGGCCTCCTGTGAGCGCGTCGATGAAATCCGGATCACCGAGTCGGTGGACTGCTCGACTTACGAGTCCGCGGAAACCCAAACGGCGATGGGCTTCTCACAAGACCCCGACACACCGGGCTTGGCGGAGCACGTGCGGCGCGAAAGCGAGGTCTTCGCCGAGTCGGCGGCGATGATGGCCGACTCGATCGGGGTCAAGCTGGACAAGATGACCTTCGACGTCACGTTCACCGCGGCCACCGGCGACTCCGATCTGGGCTTCATGAAGATTCCTGCGGGCACGGTCGGCGGCGTGTACGGCTTCCATCGCGGCTGGGAAGGCGACCGCAACGTCGTCAGCGTCGGATTCAACTGGACGATGGGCACTCATGTGGTGCCGCCCAAGCCGCTTGAGCATGGCCACGTCATTCAGGTCTTCGGATTGCCCAACATGCGTACCGTGCTGCATTGCCTGCCGCCCAAAGATTGGACGGAGCCCGGGTTCATGGGCCTCGGGATGATCTATACCGCGATGCCGGTTACTAACGCCGTCCCTGCGGTGGTGGCTGCCAGGCCGGGAATCGTAACCCTTGCCGGGTTGCCGCCGGTCACCGGCCGGGTGGCGCGCTAGCCGTGTGGCATTGGCCACATCGAGGGCACCCCGGAGGAACGGTTCCGTCCTCTAAGGTTTACAGTACTTAGCCGAGCAAAGGTTCCGCCGACAATTAACGTTGTCGACGGCGGTGGTGAGCTTTCCGAGGCAGGACGGCAGGCCCCCGCAGCGGTGAGCGGAAGGCGGTCAAGGTGAGGGCTTCGCCGAACTCGGATGCCATAACCCAGGCGCTCAAACGGGCGTGGATTCCCCTGCTGTTGATTGTGGTACTGGCCGTCTCGATATTGGTCGTGTCGCGGCTGCACAAGATCTTCGGCTCGGAGGACCTCAACGCGAACGCGGGCAAGGGGATCGAGATCGTGCAGTTCAATCCGAAGGTCGTCCTTTACGAAATCACCGGCGCGCCGGGGTCCACCGCCAACATCAACTACTGGGATGCGGACGCCAACACCCACCAGGTCAATAACGCCCCGCTGCCGTGGTCGACCACGATCTCGACCACGCTGCCGTCGGTGAGCGCCAACATCATGGCGCAAAGCGACGGCAGCCGAATCGACTGCAAGATCACTGTGGACGGGGTGGTCCGCGATCAACAGAACTCCGATGGCCATAATGCCCAGGCCTTCTGCCTGGTGAAGTCCGCATGAGCGATGTGAATAGCAAGAGCCAGCCGGGCGTCGACGACACCGACACCGGGCCGATCAGCACCCAGAATTCCGGTAAGCCGGAGCGCGGTCACCGGCCGTACCTCCCCCACGCCATCCGTATCTTCGCGGTGCCGATCATCCTGGTCTGGGTATTCGTGACGATCCTGGTGAACGTCATCGTCCCCACCCTGGAAGTCGTCGGCGAGGCGCACTCGGCCCCGATGACTCCGCTGGACGCGCCGTCAATGAAGGCGATGATGCGTCTGGGTCAAAACTTCCACGAGTTCGATTCCAACAGCACCATCATGATCGTGCTGGAGGGCCAGCAGCCTCTCGGCGCCGATGCGCACCAGTACTACGACAAGCTGATTCGGCAACTGCGCCAAGATCCCAAGCACGTCCAGCACATCCAAGACTTCTGGGGAGACCGGCTGACGGCGGCGGGCGCACAGAGTGCCGACGCCAAGGGCGCCTATGTACAGGTGAACCTCGCCGGTAACCAAGGCACCACGCTGGCGAACGAGTCCGTAGAGGCCGTTCGTAAGGTCATCGACGAGAACAAGCCACCATCGGGCGTGAAGGCCTACGTCACCGGTCCCGCAGCGCTGTCCGACGACATGCACCTCATCGGCAACGCCAGCCTGGCCACGATCACGCTGTTCACCCTGGGTGCCATTGCAATCATGTTGCTGCTGGTCTACCGGTCCATCGTCACCACGCTGGTCCAGCTGTTCATGACCTTTGTGGCGCTGGCCTGCTCACGTGGAGTCGTCGCGGTTCTGGCGTATCACAACGCATTCGGGCTCACCACGTTCGCCGCCAACATCCTCACCATGTTGGCGATCGCGGCCGGGACGGACTACGGGATCTTCCTCATCGGCCGCTATCAAGAGGCACTACGAGAAGGCGAAGATCGAGAAACCGCGTACTACACCACATTCAAAAGCGTGGCTCCCGTTGTTCTGGGGTCGGGTCTGACGATTGCCGGTGCGACTTACTGTCTGAGTTTTTCCCGGTTGCCCTGGTTCAACACCATGGGCGCACCCGTGGCGATCGGCATGCTGGTCGTGGTGGCGGCCGGGCTAACCCTGGGCCCCGCGGTTGTCTTCGTGGGCAGTCGCTTTCACCTCTTCGAGTCCAAGCGGGTGGCCAAGCAGGGGCGGCTATGGCGCCGGGTTGGTACCGCGGTAGTGCGTTGGCCCGCGCCGATTCTTGCGGTCAGCGCCGCGGTCGTGTTGGTCGGCATGGTCGCCCTGCCGAGCTACACGACGAGCTACAACGACCGCTACTACCTGCCCACATCGGCCCCGTCCAATCTCGGGCAAGCGGCGGCGAACCGGCATTTCTCCGAGGCCCGGATGAACCCCGACATGTTGATGATCGAGTCCGACCATGACATGCGAAACACGGCCGACATGCTGGTTTTGGACCGGGTGGCCAAAAACGAGATGCGCACGCTCGGCATCGCCATGGTCCAGGACATCACCAGGCCACTGGGCATTCCGATCCAGCACAGCTCGATTCCGTTCCAGAACAGCATTCAAAGCCAAACGACCATGCAGAACATGAGCTTCCTCAAGGAGCGCATCGCCGACATCCTCAGGATGTCCGACGACCTGCAGACCCAGATCGACACCACGCAGCGCCAGTACGAGGTTTCGCGAGACCTCTCCAATGCCGCCGACGACAGCGCAAATACCACGGCGGTGACGTCGCAAATCACCGATAGCTTGCGCGACCACATCGCGGATTTCGACGACACTTTCCGACCGGTGCGCACGTACTTCTACTGGGAGAAGCACTGCTTCGACATCCCGTTGTGCTTTGGTTTGCGATCGCTGTTCGACACGTTGGACGGCTTCGACCAGCTCGCCGAGCAGTTCCACTTCCTCACGGCCGACATCAAGCACACCGCGCAGGCCACACACGACCTGAATGCGCTGTTTCCCACGCTGATCACGACGCTGAAGACCACCAGGGGCATCACGCTGACGCTCTACCAGACGTTCAAGGCGATGATCGACCAGATGGAGGCGATGAGCAATACCGCGATCGTGATGGGGCAAAGCTTCGATCAGTCGAAGAACGACGATTTCTTCTACCTGCCGCCGGAAGCCTTCCAGAACCCGGACTTCCAGACGGGCCTTCGGATGTTCTTGTCGCCGGACGGTAAGTCGGCGCGGTACTTCATCACCCACCAGGGCGATCCCATGACGCCGGAAGGCATTTCGCGGGTCGATTCCGAGCGCACCGCCGCGCAGGAGGGCCTGAAGCAATCTTCCTTGTCCGATGCCAGGGTCTATCTCGGCGGTACCGCCGCAACCTTCAAGGACATGCATGACGGCGCCAAATTCGACCTGATGATCGCGGTGGTGTCGGCGCTCACGCTGATCTTCATGATCATGCTGCTGCTCACCAGGAGCGTGGTGGCCGCGCTGGTCATCGTCGGCACCGCGGCCAGCTCGATTGCCGCGTCGTTCGGTCTGTCCGTGCTCATCTGGCAGGACTTGTTCGGAATCAAGATCCACTGGATCGTGATGGCGTTGTCCGTGATCATCCTGTTGGCCGTCGGTTCTGACTACAACCTGCTCCTGGTCTCCCGGTTCAAAGAAGAGATTCATCGAGGGCTGAAAACAGGAATCATCCGGTCGATGGCCGGCACCGGTGGGGTGGTGACGGCCGCGGGACTGGTGTTCGCCTTCACGATGGCGTCGATGCTGGGCAGTGACTTGCGGGTGTTGGGCCAGTTCGGGTCCACCGTGTGTATTGGTCTGCTGCTCGACACGCTGATCGTGCGCACGCTATTGATGCCGTCGATCGCCACGCTGCTCGGGCGTTGGTTCTGGTGGCCGCAGGTTGTCCACCCACGCGGTGACTACGGTCTGCCGCCGGTCCGCACGGCTCCTAGCGCGTCGCCCGCGGCGCCGAGCGCGTCACCCGCCAGGAGCTGAATCCAGGCAGACCGCGACGGCTCCCGGGCCGACATGCACGCCGAGCACCGGCCCCAACGGGGTGATGATCGCCGGCTCGCACGCGGGTAGCCGCTGGGCCAGCGCGGCGGCCACCTCGTTCGCCCCATCCGGGTTGACGACGTGGTGCACCGCCACGGCCGCCGAGCCGTCGCCGACCACCTCGCAGACCCGGTCGAGCATCGCCGCCGTCGCTTTGCTGACGGTCCGCACCCGTTGGGCCAGAACGAGTTTGCCGTCCTCGATGCGCAGCAGCGGCTTGAGCGACAGCGCGGTGCCCAACCACGCCTTGGCCCCACCGATCCGGCCACTGCGCCGCAGGTTGTCCAAACCGTGCACGACGATGAACGCGTGACTGCGGCTCACCGCGGAGTTCGCTGCGGCCACGACAGTGGCCAGGTCGGAACCCGCGGCCGCGGCCCGCGCGGCGGCCAGCGCGACAAAGCCGGTGCCCATCGCCGCCGATCTCGAGTCGACGACCCGCACCGCCGGCCCGATCTCGGCCGCGGTCCGTTCACCGACGTCGTAGGTACCCGACAGCGCAGACGAAATATGCACTGCCACCACGCCCTCCCCGCCGGAGTCGGCCAACGCCTGACGGTAGGCGGCGCCGAGTTCGGCCGGGGTGGCCGCGGCGGTCGTGGCGTGGTGCTGGTAAACATCGTCGGGGATCTCGTCCACACCATCGCGCAGATCGCCACCGTCGAGCAGGATATGCAGCGGGACAACGCGTATCGCCCACTTGTCAAGCAGATCGGCCGGGAGGCGCGACGACGCATCGGTCACCACCACGATGGTCACGGTTCAGCCGCGCGAATTCTCGTTGGATACCCCGGCTTCGGCCAGCGCCTTGAGCATCAGCTCCGCCACCGCCTGGTGGGCTTCGAAATTCCAGTGAATGCCGTCGGGATTGCCACTTCCACTCATAATCTGTTCGGCCACAGCAGCTTTGAGGTCGACCAAGGGCACGTTATGCTCCTGCGCCCATTCCGTAATCGCTGCCACGGTACCGGCGCGGCCGTGATGCGCCTTGCCGTACGTCTCGGCGATATGCACCGATGGCAACGACGCTACGATAGGGATACCCGGCCGGTTGAAATCGATTGCGCCACGGGTCTGCTCGAGATAATCGGCACTCAAATGCGGCGGCAGGGCGGCCCTCGCGACAGGCGAGAGTCTGGGCTGCAGCCAGCCGTAGCCGTCGCGAACCCAGCGCCGCAGCAACGGCGGCCGGACATATCGGATCAGCTCACGCAGCGCGGTCGGCAACACCGACGGCAGTGAATCCATCCCGCTGGTCGCGAAGATCACCGCACCCGCCCGCGGCAGCGCCGCCCAGGCGCGCGGATCCTGCGTTGCCGCCCACCACACGTCGCGACAGGTCCAGCCGATGCGGCCGATCAGCTCCACATCCCAACCTAGTTGCGAGGCAACGATGTTAGGCCAGATGCGGGGGTCGTCGGCCGGCAGCCCGCCGGTGGGACCGTAGTAGGCCAGCGAGTCGGCGAAGACCAGCAGTGTGGGTCGTACGTCAGAGGACATCGTTGGAGACCTGCGCCGAAGCGTTCCAGACGTCGAGGCGCCAGCGGATGCTGTCGAAGTCGGCGCCGGAGTCGTGGGAATGGCCGGAGAGCTGCACCCAGCTAGCATTGCCCATGCCGCCCAGGATCGGCCAGTTGGCGACCGGAAGTTTCAGCAGCGCAGCCGACAACGCGGCGATCAGACCTCCGTGGGCCACCAGCACCACCGGCCGATCGGGCTCGTCCGCGTCACCCCACTCCGGCTCGCCGGCCACCAGCTCGGCGACCAGCGGCACGCTGCGGGCGGCCACGTCGACCCTGCTTTCCCCACCGTGTGGTGCCCAGGCCGCGTCGTCGCGCCAGGTGAGTCGGGCGCCCGGGGCCTGCACATCGACCTCGGTGTGGGTCAGGCCCTGCCAGTCGCCCAGGTGCGTCTCCCGTAGCCGCTCGTCCACCCGCACCTGCAGCCCGGTCTGCTCCCCCAACGTGATCGCGGTGTCGTAGGCGCGATGCAGATCCGATGACACGATCAGCAACGGCTGCAACTTGCCCAGCACCTCGGCGGCGGCGACCGCTTGGGCGCGGCCCAATTCGGTGAGCGCGGAGTCCAGCTGTCCCTGCATCCGGCTACCGGCGTTGAAGTCAGTTTGCCCATGCCGCAACATCACCAGGCGACGGACACTCATTGCGCGCTCGCCGAATCCCCGGAACCGGCGGCCAAGTCCACCGGCACGACCGGACAGTCACCCCACAAGCGGTCCAGGGCGTAGAAGTTGCGATCGTCCTGGTGCTGAATGTGCACGACGATGTCGCGGTAATCCAGCAGCGTCCAGCGTCCTTCCCGAGCACCTTCCCGGCGCGCGGGCTTGTAGCCGGACTTCAGCATTTTCTCCTCGACCTCGTCGACGATCGCGTTGACCTGTCGCTCGTTGGACGCCGAGGCGATGACGAAGCAGTCGGTGATGACCAATTGCCCGGAGACGTCGATGACGATGACGTCGCTGGCGAGCTTCGAGGCCGCCGCGTTCGCCGCAATTGTCGCCATGTCTACGGCTTCCTGGGTGGCGCTCATGTGTTGTTCCCCGCGGCCAGGCTGGACTGCGTCGGGCCGAGCGTCGCGTTCGCCTCTCCCGCAACGGGTTTGCGGTAGAGCCGGCGCTTGGAGACGTATTGCACGACGCCGTCGGGCATCAGGTACCACAGCGGCCGGCGCTGCGCGGCACGCTGACGGCAGTCGGTCGACGAGATCGCCAGCGCCGGAATCTCGACCAGGGTCAACGCATCCTCCGCCAGCTCGCCGAGCACCTCGGTGATGTGTTCATGGCGCAGCTCGTAGCCAGGCCGGCTGACCCCGACGAACCGTGCCAACTGGAACAACACCTCCCAGCCCTCCCACGACAGGATGGAAGACAGCGCGTCGGCGCCGGTGATGAAGAACAGCTCAGAATCCGGGTTGAGGGCGTGCAGATCCTGCAAGGTGTCCTTGGTGTAGGTGGGACCGGCCCGGTCGATGTCGACCCGGCTTACCGAGAACCGGGGATTGGAGGCAGTGGCGATCACGGTCATCAGATACCGGTCCTCGGCGGCGGAGACGGGCCGGGCCTTCTGCCACGGCTGTCCGCTGGGCACGAACACCACTTCGTCGAGTTCGAACAGGTCGGCCACCTCACTGGCGGCAACCAGGTGCCCGTAATGGATGGGGTCGAATGTCCCACCCATTACTCCGAGTCTGCGACGGGGCTTTTGCACGATGTGCCAGCTTACCGGGCCGCTTGGGTTGCCCGTCGCCGCGCTGTGGTCACATGCGCCACATCAGTCTCCGCGTCGGGCGGTAGACATTGTGCCCGCCTCACAGCGACAAACCGCGGCATCGGCGTCACGGCCGGGCACTCGGGGCAATTGTCGCTGTGAGGTGGGCACAACAGACACCCTTTCCCGCAGAGGTGCGTGTGGCTAATGTGACAAACCGCGGCCGAACAGGATGCGGCGTCACACCGGCAGAAGTTGGTCGATCACCGTGGCGAGCTGCTTAGCCGATCGGCACTCGTGCATGGTGATTACTTCTTCGTAACGCGGCACCGCCGAGTCGCCGCTGCCCCACAGGTGTCTGGGCTCGGGATTGAGCCAGTGCGCGTGCCGGGCGGCGGTGACCATATCGGTCAGGACATCGATGGCCGGGTCGCGGTAGTTGGTGCGCCCGTCCCCAAGCACCAGCAGCGAGCTGCGTGGTGACAGCACATTCGGATTCGCCTGGACGAACGAGACGAACGCATTGCCGTAGTCGGAGTGACCGTCGCGGCTGTACACACCGGCTTCGCGGGTGATCCGCTGGATCGCCACGGCCAGATCGGCTTCCGGCCCGAACATGTGGGTCACCTCATCGGTGGTGTCGATGAAGGCGAACACCCGCACGCGGGAGAACTGTTGGCGCAGGGCGTGCACCAGCAGCAGGGTGAAGTGGCTGAACCCGGCCACCGAGCCGGAGACGTCACACAGCACGACCAATTCCGGGCGCGCCGGACGGGGTTTGGCCAGCACCACGTCGATCGGCACGCCGCCGGTGGACATGGACTTGCGCAGCGTCTTACGCAGATCGATGGTCCCGGCGCGGCTGCGACGCCGGCGGGCCGCCAGCCGGGTAGCCAAGGTGCGCGCCAGTGGCGTCACAACTCGCTGCATCTGGCGTAGCTGGTCACCGGAGGCCCGCAGAAACTCGACGTTCTCGGAAAGCTGTGGGATGCCGTACATCTGGACGTGATCGCGGCCGAGCTGCTCGGCGGTGCGCCGTTTGGTCTCCGAGTCGACCAGCTTGCGCAGCTGGGTAATTCGCTGTGCGGCAAGCGCTTTGGCGATTTGCTCTTGGCTGGGTGTCGGCTCGTCGCCGTAAGGGGCGAGCAGGCCCGCGAGCAGTTTGCCTTCCAGCTCGTCCAGCGCCATCGCCTTGAGCGCCTGATACGACGAGAACGACGGGCCGCGGCTGGAACTGTATTTGCCGTAGGCTTCCACGATCCGCGCGATCATCGCGACCAGTCGTTCGTCCATGTCGGCCAGGTCTTCGTTCTGGGTGAGCAGATCCAGCAGCATCTGCCGCATCGCCTCGATGTCGTCGGCAGGCAGGGCATCGCTGTCCGGCCCCGCTTCCCCGGCGTCGTCGATGACGGCGCGCGCACCCATCGCCGCGGGAAACCACAAGTCGAACATCGCGTCGTAGGTCTCCCGGTGGTCGGGCCGGCGCAGCACCGCACACGCGATGCCTTCGCGCAACACCTCACGATCAATCAGGCCGAGGGTGGCCATCACCCGGCCGGCGTCCACCGTCTCTGACGGGCCCACCGAAATCCCGCTGCCGCGAAGCGCTTCCACAAAACCCACCAAGTGGCCCGGCAACCCGTGCGGGGCGAGTGGCCGGGATGGGCGGATACGGCGAAGGGCCATTAATTCAGCCTCAGTTCCCCGGCCGCGCGTTGCTGATCGGATTGGTGTTTGAGCACCACGCCAAGCGTCTGGGCGACAACCGCATCGTCAATGGTGTCCAGGCCCAGCGCCAGCAGCGTTCGGGCCCAGTCGATGGTCTCGGCGATGGACGGCACCTTCTTCAGTTGCATGCCGCGCAGCACGCCGATGATGCGGACCAGCTCCTCGGCAAGATGGGCCGGCAGCTCGGGAACCCGGGACAACAGGATGCGCCGCTCCAGGTCGGGGCTGGGGAAGTCGATGTACAGGAACAGGCAGCGACGCTTGAGCGCCTCGGAGAGCTCGCGGGTGGCGTTGGAGGTCAGCACCACGAGCGGCTTCCGCTCGGCGGTGATCGTGCCCAGTTCGGGGACGGTCACCGCGAAGTCGGACAGCACCTCGAGCAGCAGGCCCTCGATTTCGATGTCGGCCTTGTCGGTCTCGTCGATCAACAGGACCGTCGGCTCGGTACGCCGGATCGCGGTCAACAGCGGACGGGACAGCAGGAACTCCTCGCTGAACACGTCATCTTTGGTCTGGTCCCAGTCGCCCGACCCGGCCTGAATGCGCAGGATCTGTTTAGCATGGTTCCACTCGTAGAGCGCACGGGCTTCGTCGACGCCCTCGTAGCACTGCAGCCGGACCAAGCCCGAGCCGGTGGCCTGGGCGACGGCGCGGGCCAGTTCGGTCTTGCCCACGCCGGCGGGGCCCTCCACCAGCAGTGGCTTGCCCAGCCGGTCGGCCAGGAATACCGCCGTCGCGGTGGCCGTGTCGGGCAGATAACCGGTCTCGGCCAACCGACGTGAGACGTCGTTGATGTCGGCGAAGAGCGGAGTGGACTGCGCGGGCACGCTCACAATCGGGTTCTCCTAAAGCACTTTTGGTGGACCGGGTCAGGCGGGACGAACCTGGCCGTCTCCCCACGCGATCCATTTGGTCGAGGTCAGTTCCGGCAAACCCATCGGACCGCGGGCATGCAGCTTCTGGGTCGAGATGCCGATCTCGGCGCCGAAACCAAATTGCTCGCCGTCGGTAAACCCGGTCGATGCGTTGACCATCACCGCGGCCGCGTCGACACCGTCGGCAAACCGTTGTGCGGCAGCCATATTGCTGGTCACGATCGCCTCGGTGTGTCCGGTGCCGTATTCGTTGATGTGGGCGATCGCGCCTTCTACGCCGTCGACCACCGCCACCGCGATGTCCATCGACAGGTATTCGCGGCGCAGGTTGTCGTCGTCGGGGTCGAGGTGCACCGTCACACCGGCGTCTTGCAGGGCCGCCACCAGCCGGGGCACCGCGTTTCCGGCAATCGCGGAGTCCACCAACAGCGTCTCGGCGGCGTTGCACACACTCGGTCGCCGGGTCTTGGAGTTCAGCACAATCCGTTCTGCCACATCCAGGTCGGCTCCGGTGTCCACGTAGACGTGACAGTTGCCGACGCCGGTCTCAATGGTGGGCACCTGCGCGTCGCGGACCACTGCGTCGATCAGGCTCGCTCCCCCGCGTGGGATCACGACATCGACCAGGCCGCGAGCCTGGATCAGGTGCGTGACCGTGGACCGGTCGTCGGCCGATATCAGCTGGACCGCGTCGGCGGGCAGGTCTTCGCTGACCAGCGAAGCGCGCAACACCTCGACCAGCGCCTGGTTGGAGCGCGCCGCCGACGAACTGCCGCGCAGCAACACGGCGTTGCCCGACTTGAGCGCCAAGCCGAAAGCATCGACGGTGACATTGGGCCGGCCCTCGTAGATGATGCCGACCACGCCGAGCGGAACCCGCTGCTGACGCAAGTGCAGCCCATTGGGCAGGGTGTAACCGCGCAGCACCTCGCCGACCGGGTCGGGCAGCCCCGCAACCTGGCGCAGACCAGCGGCGATTCCGTCCACCCGCTCGGGATCCAACGCCAATCGGTCGAGCATCGCGTTCGGCGTCCCGGCGGCCCGGGCGCCCTTCAGATCTTCGGCGTTGGCCGCCAGGATCAGCCGGGTGCTGGCGGTGATCGCCTCGGCCGCGGAATGCAGCGCCTGGTCCTTGGCCACCGTCGGCAATAATGCCAGCGCGCGAGACGCGGCGCGGGCGCGACGGGCGGCGTTGTGGACCTCCTGACGCAAGTCAGGACGCGATGGTGCTTGCAGACTCATTGATCCAGGGTAACGGGCTTGAGCTGGCCAAGTGAGGCGGCCCGTGCCACGGTCTGCCTCAACCTACCCGCTCACCGCGTTCGGCCAGCCGCACTTTGCTCTGCCGCTCTTCAAGGATGTTGCCAAAGTCCTGCAGCAGCAACGGTTCACGCATCACCAGATTCTCGACGTGTTCGCGATCGATCTCCAACGCGGTGACCTCTTCCAGCGCATATGCGCTCGCCAGGTTGGGTTGACGGGTCAGCGCGGTCAGCCCCAGGAACGAGCCCTCTTCCAACGTGCTGATCGGCACGACCGACCCGTCCTCGGCCGTGGCCATCATCCGCACTCTCCCGGCAACGATAAACGTCATCCCCGCGGGCACTTGACCGGCGTATTCCACGACTTCGTCAGCGCCATAGCGGACGATCCGCGCACTCGAATACAGCGACTGCTGATCGGCGATGCCGAGCCGCATTACCGGCGCCACCACGGTGCGCAACGCGTGCTGCACACGCTCCCGCGTCGAGTAATCGTCATCGGCGTCGTCGAGGTGCAGTTCCTCCCGCCGCGAGGCGTACCAGATCCACCGCACAAATGTTGATCGCGCCGCGCCGTCGTCAGCCGGTGAGTGCAACCCAATGCTCGTCGAGTACTCGCCGCCCCCGGTGGGGACCGAGCGCGGCACGCTGCCGGCCTTGAGCTGCGGCAGCCCGCTGGCGACACGCGAGAGCAGCGCGCACACCCGGTCGGGCGCATCGGCGGTCGAGAACGTGGTCCTCATCGTCAATTTGTGCGTGCCCGGCGGACGGCTCAGATTCGTGAACGAGTTGCTGGCCAACACCGAGTTCGGGGTGATCCGCATTCCGGAGCCGGTCTGGATGTGCACGGCACGCCAGTTCACCTCGACGACCCGTCCGCGCTCATTGGACGTGTCGAGCCAATCGTTGATGCGGAAAGGCTGCTCGAACAACATGAACAGGCCCGACACGACCTGGCCGACGGAGTTCTGCAGCATTAAACCGATGACGACCGACCCCACGCCCAACGCGGTGAACAGGCCGCCGACCCGGACACCCCAGATAAAAGACAGGATCAACGTCACACCGACGCCGATCAGAGCGAATCGGGCAACATCAACGAAGATCGTCGGTAATCGTTTGCGCCAGCTGTCTTCGGGAGCACCTTCGAACACCGTGGCGTTGAGGCCGGAGAGCAACAACACCAACACCAACACCCCAAGCACCGTGCTCAGGATTCGCACCAGGCCGTCTCCGGCCGAGATCTGGACGGCGTTGACAAGCAAAAGCAAAAGCGCGCCCAGTGGCAGCAGGAAATTGCGCAGCAGTCCTACCTGCCTGGCCAGCCGGCTATTTCTGCGAACCAGTGTGTGGTGCAACTCGGTGAGCAGGATTACTCCCGCCGGAAATCCCAGCGCAACGCCAATGGCCCAGTAGAACCAGGAAGAGTGGAAGGTGTTCATCATCGCTCCGACAGCCGGTAGATCGCCTGATCAATTCCGCCGACCGAAATCGTGCCTGCCGGCGTGAATTGCCGCACGTCCTGCATTGCCTCATATACCTGCGAGGTGACATAGACGCCGGGCTGCGGTGCGCCACTATGCATTTGGTAGGCAAGGCTTACCGCGGCGCCCCACATGTCGTAGACAAGGCTCGATCGGCCCACCAGCCCACTGACGACGTTGCCGGTGTTGATGCCGACTCGAAGCCTAAGCTCGTGGCTGGTTTGACCGTTGAACCGATCGATGATCTGGCGCATTTCAAGGGCGAACTCAACGCTTCGGTGAATGCTGTCCAATCGCGGAGTCACTACCCCGCAGCTGGCGAGATAACCATTGTGGAAGGTACGAATCCGCTCTACGCCAAGGGCTTCGGCCGCCGCATCAAATTGCCGGAATAGGTCGTCGACGATCCCGATGAGTTCGTCGCCGGACAGTTCGGTGGAGATCTCATCGAGCCCAACGATGTCGGCGAAGATAATGGTGACATCCTGATGCTTTTGCGAGATGGTCTCCTGACCCTCCCGATATCGTTGCGCAACCGACTCGGGCATCAGTGCTAGCAAAAGGCGGTCGTTTTCCTTGCGCTGCTCGGCGAGCAACTCATCCTTGATCGCCAGATTTCGGCTCATCTCGTTGAAAGCCGCGGTGAGATCACCGATTTCGTCGCGCGACGTCACCGGGATGCTGACTTCGTAGTCGCCAGAACTGATCTTCTGCGTGCCGGCCTGCAGCCGGCGGACCGGTCGCAACATCACCTGGGCAAGCAGCATCGCGGCGACGCACACCGTGAAAATCATCGCCGAGACGCCAACGATCAGTGTTTTGCTGAACCGGCCGAGCCGCGCTAAGGCAGCTGAGTCGTCACGCGTCACGAGAAGCGACCAGTGCAGATCGGAATTCGGCACGTTCAACGGGGTAAAGGCTTGCATCTCCTTGTTACCCGTGTAGTCGGTGTCGGTGACCGTTCCGGTCTGTCCGCGTTGGGCGGCTCGCACCCCCGCGCCCGGCACCGGCTGCACCAGGATCGTGGTGCCCAACTGGATCGCCCGGTTCACGTCGTCGGGCGGGGTTCCCGCGGCGATGGCCTCGCGCCGATACTCCTGCGGGTCTTCCAGGAACAAGCGCGAATCGGAACGCATCAAATTGTCGGGGCCCGCCAAATACGACTCGGTCGCTGAGCCCATGCCGGCGGCTTCCCACTGTTTGTCGGCGGTCATGATCCTGTTGATCTTGGGGGTCGGCAGTGGCCACGCCATCACGCCGTCAATTTTTCCGTTCAGACCGATCGGCGACACCACCCATCCGGTGGGGGCAGCCAATGCTGGCTGATACGACTGGAAGTCGGTGATCCAGACGAAGTCTACGTCGTTGGAGCGCAAGGCTTTTTGGTATGCATCGCGCAGCTTGGATTCGCGATACGGACCAGTGAGAATATTTGTGCCGAGGTCCGGGCCCTTGTCCACGGAATAGACGACGTTGCCCTGCGTATCCAGCAACAGCACGTCCCGATAGTCGAAGCGGGTGACGATTCCGCGCATGTAGTAGTCGAAGCGGGCATTCGCCGCCGACCAGGCGCTGCCGTCGCCGGCATCGGCAACGGGCAACGCGTCCGCACTCGCCCTCGGGGGTGCGGTGTAGTTCGCCTGAACGTACTTCTGCGCGTTGGAACTCGGCATTACCGCGTTGATATCGACGGTCTCGCCGGTGACCCGTTTGATCGGTTTGATCATGTCGTTGTCGTAGTAGTTCACCAGCGACTGCTGCTGGGCGGGAGTGATCGTCGCGTTGGCCAACTGATTAAAGCCTGCGGTGAGCGACTCCAATGCCTGAACAATGCTGAACCCGCCGCTGTAGATGATCAGCGAATTCGTCATTTGCCTGAAAAGCGCCTCCAACTCCCGCTTCTGCGACTCGCGCAATTCGGTCAGCCGGTCAGCCTCGACTTGCCGCAGCGCGTTGCGCCCGGTTACGGCCCCGATGATGCCAACCACCGACACCGACAAAATGCTGCAGATCAACAGCGTCATCAACAGCTTGGACTGGATCCCGACCCGAATAAAACGCCGGCGCCGCGATGTCGGAGTCTTCTGAATCTCGCTGTGTTGGGCCGACGCCTCCTGAGCCGAAGCGGATTCTGGATCGGTTTTGAAGGCCGGTTCGGCGTCCGATCGCTCGCTCGATGTCAACGCAGCCTACTTTCCGCGATCCAGCATCGCTAACGCAGCAGACTAGCGCGCGGGCATCAAGATATTGGCGTTTGCGCCGTTCGACTAAGGCCAAAATGCAGGGCAGACGCGACTAACGTCGGCAAGATGGCACGGGTATGTGTGGTGGGCAGCGTGAACATGGACATCACGTGCGACGTCGAGGCCCTGCCACGCCCGGGCGAGACGGTGCTCGCGTCGTCATTGAGTTACGCGCCCGGCGGCAAGGGTGGCAACCAGGCCGTGGCCGCTGCACGCGCCGGGGCACGCGTGCAATTCGTCGGCGCGGTCGGCGATGACGCCGCGGCCGAACCGTTACGGGCGCATCTGTTGGCCAACGGGGTCGGGCTGGACGCGACCGTTGCGGTGCCCGGCCCCAGTGGCACTGCGATCATCGTCGTCGATGCCGGCGCGGAGAACACCATCGTGGTGGCGCCGGGCGCCAACGGGCAACTGAACCTGACCACGGCGGCCACCCGCACGGTCGTCGCCGACTGCGATGTGTTGTTGACCCAGTTGGAGATTCCCCTCGCCACCGCGGTGGCCGCGGCTCGCGAGGCCAAAACGGCCGGAGCGGTCGTCATGGTCAACGCCTCTCCAGGCGGCCAGGACCCAAGCGCGCTGGCCGAACTGGCGGAGCTCGCCGACGTGGTGATCGCCAACGAAGCCGAAGCCGCGGAATTGCCTTGGCGGCCAACGCACTTGGTGACTACGCTGGGCGCCCGTGGCGCCCGCTGCGTCAGTCCCGACGAGGAGGTCTCGGTACCCGCACCGACGGTCAAAGCGGTGGACACCACCGGCGCCGGTGACGTCTTCGCCGGAGTGCTGGCGGCCAACTGGCCACGCGACCCGGGTGCGCGGGCCGAGCGACTGGCCGCATTGCAGCGGGCCTGCGCCGCCGGTGCGCTTGCGACACTGGTGCCCGGCGCCGGTGATTGCGCACCGGAGGCCGAGGCCATCGACGCGGCATTGCCCGGACGTACGTGACCAACGCCGCCGGTTCCTCTTCGCGGTTTCGGGATACACTGCTGACGCCGAATCTTGTTGCCCGCGCTGGCCGCTGCGGCCACCGTGGGCGTTTCGCCCCCGGTGTCGGACTGATTCGCTAGCGCGAGTCTCGACGCACGTCGTGGGCGATGGTCAGGCCGAAGGTTGCGTCCAGTTCATCCACCGACTGATTCAGCAGCACCCGGCTGCGGTTGGGCGACATCAGGACCGACAGCTGATGATGCGGCGTGTCGGCCACGAATACCAGGCGGTTGACGCGCAGCAACGCGGCGCCGATCGCCGTGTCGAGGAGCTCAGCGTTGCGCGGGCCGGCGATCTCCGCGGTGATTTCGTGTCGCACCCGATCCGCCACCACCCCGGCATCCGATAGCAATTCGTAGAGCGGCGCCCGGTGCAGCGCGGACTCGGTCAACGTGTCCGTTAGCTGCGCCGGAAGCCAGACGTCGGTCACCATCAACGGCTCGCCGGTCCTGCGCTGCCGGCGCACCCGCACGATGTGCAGTAGCGCCTCGGATGTCTCGAGCGCTTCGGCGATGGCCCGTGGTGGGCGTCGCACGCCGCGTTCGACGATGTCGACCTCGGTTTCGAATTGGGTCTGTCGCAGCCCTTCCAGGTACGACCGTCCTCCCGACGACACATCCGCCGGATCATGCTGGCGCACAAAGGAACCGACGCCGTGCTTGCGCTCGATATAGCCCTGTTCGGCCAGGTCTGACAGTGCCCGGCGGACCGTGATGCGCGATACCCCGAATTGATCGCACAGCGTCTGCTCGGTGGGCAATGCGTCACCGGGCGCCAGCACACCACGGTCGATCTCGTCGTGCAGCACCAAGTAGAGCTGGCGGTGCAACGGCACCCCGGACACGGTGGACACCTGCCCGGCCTTCGCGCTGGTCTCGCCCACGGTGGTCATGCTCCCACATCACCTCCCTTGCGCTCGAGGGTCAGTTGTTATATGTATATAACAACTGACCAATTTTGGAGAGATCCGATGACCGCGGTACAGCAGCAGGCCGCCACAGATCCGGCGGGCCCGACCGGACGATTGGCCACCTGGGTCGCCGACCTCAGGCTCGACGACGTCCCGCACGCCGTGGTCGAACGGGCGAAATATCTGCTCCTCGATGGCTTGGGTTGCGCCCTGGTCGGAGCCCAATTGCCGTGGTCACGGGTCGCGACCGACGCGGTCCTTGGGCTGGAGGGACCCGGTGACACCGTGGTCATCGGCACCGGGCAGACCATCGGCGCACCCGCAGCCGCGGTGCTCAACGGCACGTTCATCCAGGGTTTCGAGCTCGACGACTTCCATCCGCTGGCCCCGCTGCACAGCTGCTCACTGCTCATCCCAGCATTGCTCTCGACGGCATCGGTTCGGCCGCACCCGACGACAGGCGCCGAATTCCTGCTCGGGGCGATCGCCGGCTTCGAAGTGGGTCCGCGCGTCGGCTAC
>DASYJS010000388.1:0-8812 GCA_035996225.1 Mycobacterium sp.
CGCAGGCACCCGCGGCCAGCAGACCCGTTCGGCGCAGCCATCGGACGTTGCGTCCGGCGAGGGCCACCGCCAAGCCGGCGGAGATGAAGGGCAGCCCGGCGGGATGCACCGGCGGAATGGTTTCGCGCACCAACTCGAACATGTGCCGCGCGTCATCGGGGCGGGGGCGTCGTGCCACTCGCGTCATCTTACGGAGCCGTGGGGGTTGGGAAGCGGCTAGCTCAGATCCCAGACCTGCAGCTGGGTTCCGGCGGATACTTCCACCACATCTTCGGGGATGTCCAGCAGGCTGTTCGCCGACGCCAGCCACCGCAGATGGTGTGAGGCCGGCGGCCCGTAGCTGATCACGCTGCCCGCGTCGAGTATCGCGCGGCGGAACTGGCGTTTGCCTCGCGGCGAGGTAAGCGACTCGGCGAGTACGGCGGGCCGGTGCGGGCGGTGCGGGTCCGGCAGGCCCATGGCCGTGCGCAGCGCGGGGCGGATGAACACCTCGAAGGACACCAGCGCGCTTACCGGGTTGCCGGGCAGGGTGACGATCGTCGTGCCGGCGACCCGGCCGACGCCCTGCGGCATCCCGGGTTGCATTGCCACCTTGACGAATTCGACTCCCTGGTCACCTTCGCGGCCGAACGCGTCCTTGACCACCTCGTAGGCGCCGGCGCTGACTCCGCCGCTGGTGATGATCAAGTCGGCGTTCCCCGCGTGCCGATCGAGAATAGAGCTGAACTGCGCGACGTCGTCTTCGGCGGACGCGACGGCGATCACGTCCGCGCCCGCCTCACGTACGGCCGCGGCCAGCATGATCGAGTTGGACTCGTAGATCTGTCCGGGCTGCAGCGGGGTGCCCGGCGTCACCAGCTCCGTACCGGTCGAGATCACCACCACCCGCTGCCGCGGGATCACCGGCAGCCCGGGCAATCCCAGCGCCGCGGCCAGGCCCAGCACCGCGGGGGTCACGACCTGGCCCTTGCGCAGGACGGTGGTGCCCGGTGCCACGTCTTCGCCCGCTCGGCGGATGTGCTTGCCGGGTTGCGAGCGTGAGCGGATCGCCACCGAGTCCACGCCGCCGTCGGTGTTTTCGACCGGCACAATCCCCGTTGTCCCCGCCGGCACCGGCGCGCCGGTCATGATCCGGTGCGCGGTTCCGGGTTGCAGCGTCAATTGGTCGGTGCGTCCGGCCGGGATGTCCTCGGCGACCGGCAACACCACCGGGCGTTCGGGCGTGGCATCGACCGTGTCCTCGGCGTACACCGCGTATCCGTCCATCGCGGAGTTGTCGAAAACCGGCAGCGCCAGCTGGGCAACCACATCGTCGGCCAGGACCAGGCCTTGCGCCTCCGTCAGCGGCACCGTGACGGCGGGGCGGGCGCTGATCAAATCCGCTACGACGCGCTGATGTTCTTCGACTGACCGCACTCGGCCATTATCGGCCTGTCAGATTCCGAAGCTGACGCCGGTGAGTTTTTCGGAGACGGTCCACAGCCGGCGTTGCAGGTCCTCGTCGTGGGACTGCGCACTGGATCCGACGAGCTTCGGGTGACCGCGCTGCTCGAGGAATCCCTCCGGGCCGTAGTACTGCCCGCCCTGGACATCCGGATCGGTCGCGGCCCGCAACGTCGGCAGGGCGCCCATCGCCGCGCTCTGGAACAGCACCGGCCCGAGCACTGCCTGTAAGGGCTGGAAAACGCCGGGCAGGTAGCGGGCCAGCTCGGTGTTGGAGCCACCAGGGTGCGCGGCGACCGCGGCGGTGGCGGGCTCTGAATCCGGCCGTGCGGCCAGCCGGCGTTGCAGTTCGTAGGTGAACAGCAGATTGGCCAGTTTGGATTGCCCGTAGGCGGCGACCCGGTTGTAGCTGCGCTCCCACTGCAGGTCGTCGAAGTGGATCGCGGCTCGTAGCCGGTGGCCCAGACTGCTGACTGTCACCACCCGGGAGTCACGCACCCCCAGCAGACGATCGAGCAGCAGCCCGGTTAGCGCGAAATGCCCCAAATGATTGGTGCCGAACTGTATTTCGAAGCCATCGGCCGTGACCTGTTTGGGCGTCCACATCACCCCGGCGTTGTTGATCAGTAAGTCCACGCGCGGGTAGGCCGTGCGCAACGCGTCGGCGGCCGAGCGCACCGAGTCGAGCGAGCTCAGGTCGAGCGCCTGCAGGGTGACGTCGGCGCCCGGCCGGGCGGCGACGATGCGCGCCAGGGCGGCGTTGCCTTTCTCGAGGTTGCGTACCGCCAGCACGACGTGCGCGCCGCGATAGGCGAGAACAGCGGCCGTGTGGTAGCCGATTCCGGTGTTGGCGCCGGTGACGATGACGACGCGGTCACTCTGATCCGGAACGTCGGCCTCCGACCATTTGCGGTTGGTTGAGTCGTTCGCAGACATGGCCCAAAACATACTCACCGTCTCCGATCGGCGCCCCCCGACGTAGAGTCGAGAACGTGATTACCGGGTTGGCCCACACCGGGGTGTGCGTCCCGGATTGTGAGGCGGCGGTGGCCTTCTACCGAGATGTATTGGGCCTGCGTGTGCTCTCGCCGCCGTATGTCATGGCCGGTAACGCCATTCGCAACGACATGGGTGAGCTGGTATCGGATCCCAGAATGAAGGCGGCCATCGTCGGCTTCGGAGACGACAGCGATCGCGTGCTGGAGGTGATCGAGTACCTCAACGTGGACGGTGGCGATCAGCGAACCACCGCGGCCCTGACCGACCACGGGCTCTCCCACGTCGGGCTGATTTGTGAGGATCTCGACGCCACCCGGGCCGAACTCGAGAGCAAAGGAGTCCGCTTCCTCGTCAGCGGAATCGCCGATGTCGCGCGCGTGCGCACCACCTGGTTCGTCGATCCGTGGGGCGTGGTGTTCATCCTCGTCGAGAAGAGCCGGCCCGAGCGACCCTACTTCGCGCAATGGGATTGAAGCCGCGCGTCGGAGTCATCGGCGCCGGCGCCGGGGGCATCGCGATGGGAATCCAACTCGCCGCGGGCGGCTACGACTTCACCATCTTCGACCGCGCCGACGGATTCGGAGGCACCTGGCGGCACAACACTTTTCCGGGTGCGGCCTGCGATGTCCCGTCACATCTGTACTCGTACTCCTTCGCGCTCAACCCGCGATGGAGCAAGACCTACGCGAACCAGCCAGAGATCCTGGCCTATCTCGAAAAGGTGGCCGCCGAGCACGGGCTGGGTCCACACCTGCGGCCCAACACCGCGATCACCACGGTGCGATGGTCGGATTCCCACCGGCGCTGGACGCTGGTCACCGACGACGGTCAGCAGCACGACTTCGACGCCGTGGTCAGCGCCGTCGGAATGCTCGATGTGCCCCACATTCCCGACATCCCTGGGGCCCAGCGGTTTCGGGGCCGGCGCTTTCACTCCGCGCGATGGGATCACCGCAAATCGACGGCAGGGGAGCGGGTCGCGTCGATCGGCACGGGCGCCAGCGCCATTCAGTACGTTCCCGCGATCGCCCCAAAAACCGCGCATCTCACCGTGTTTCAGCGAACCCCGATCTGGATCTCACCCCGGTTCGATTTCCCGTTCAGCCCCGAGCAGCACGAAGAGTTCGAACGCGATCCGGCGGCGGCGCAGAAACTGCGCGACGAGGTCTTCGACGCTTACGAGACATCCAGTTTCGACGTCGACGCCACCCAGACGCGCGAAGCGACCGAGCTCGCCCGCAGCTACCTGATGCGCAAGATCACCGACCCCGAACTGCGCGCCAAGCTGACGCCGGACTACCCGGTCGGCTGTAAGCGGCCGTTGATGTCGCGGGACTGGTACCCCACGTTCGGGTTGCCCAACGTCAGCCTGGAAACGACCGCGATCGCCGAGCTCACCGAACGCGGAGTGCGCACCGCCGACGGCGTCGAACACCGTGTCGACACCATCATCTACGGCACCGGGTTCAAGGCCGCCGACTACCTGGCCAGCATCGACGTGTACGGAACCGGCGGCCGCCAGCTGCGCGACGACTGGAGCGGCGGCGCCGAAGCCTACCTGGGCACGCTGATAGCCGGCTACCCCAACTTCTTTATGCTGTACGGCCCCAACACAAATGGCGTCAACTCAATCATCTACATCCACGAGGCGCAGACGACGTTCGTCCGCCAGATGCTCGACGTGATGGGCGGTCACGGTGCGCGCACCATCGAGGTCACACCCGATGCGCAGCGGCGCTACAACGACGAGCTCCAGGCCGCGATGGAAGGCAAGGTCTGGATGGCGTGTACCAACTACTTTCGCCATCCCAGCGGCAAGGTCGTCACCCAACTGCCCTACAGCGGGCGGACATTCTTCGAGCGCACCCGCACGCTGGTCGACGAGGACTACGAGCTGCGCGCGTAGGCGTGTCGGAACTCGGCGGCGACGAACGCGACCGCCTGATCCGCAGCGGGCTCATCTCGTCACAAATGATGGGCTTCGCGTTGATGCGCTACGTCTGGAAAATCGAACCCATCGCGTCGATGACGGACGACGAGGTGATCTCGGCCATCAGCCCGAATCTGCAGCACTACGTCAGCGGCGACCTGAGCTCTTGAACGGCGAGCAGACGCAGAATCGCGCAATTTTGCTGGTGTGGGTGCGATTCTGCGTCTGCTCGCGAAGCGTCAGCCCTCAGATCCAGTAATTGTCGTGCCGGACGAACCACTCGCGGCGTTCGTCATCGCTCATGTCGGCCAGGGCGGCGAAACCTTCGAAGTAGGCCTCGCGCGGTGCGCCCGGCGCGAACAGCATCAGGATCGACGCCGGTTCGTCGGCCTCGTTGCGGAAACCATGGATCCCGCCCGGCGGGACGTAGAGGAAGTCGCCCTGACGGCCGTCGGTCCACTCGGCGCCGTCGTAGAGCTTCATCGTCCCGGAGAGCACGAAGAACGCCTCGGACATGGCCCGGTGAAAGTGGGCCGGGGGCCCGCCGCCGGCCGGAGCGATATCGACCCGGTAGAGGCCGTAATCGCCGTCGGTGGCCTGCTGGTTGGCGAGGTAGTGGTACTTGACCCCGGCGGTCTCGTAGTCCGGCGGCGAGTCAGCGCGTTTGAGCCACGCGCTGACCTCCGGCTCGTCGGCGGTGTATCGGGGCGGCGGATAGGGCGGCACGACGAGGGACACCCGTCCAGCCTGCCAGTTAGCATCGCGGGTGTGGAGGGTCCGACCGCCATCGAACAAGCTCGAGAAGCGGCGCGAGTGCAACGACTGCTCGACGCCCAGGGCAAGGCGGCGCAACTGTTCGACGAGATCGAACGACGCGCCATGATCCGGCCCGGCGTGGCAGAGCAGACGCTGTCCGATGAGATCCGCGACCTGGCCGCGGAGATGTTCGGCGTAACCCGGCACTGGCACCGGCGGATCGTGCGGGCCGGCGAGAACACGTTGCACCCCTTCAAGGAGCATCCGCCGGACCGGGTGATCACCGACGACGACATCGCCTTCCTCGACCTGGGACCCATCTTCGAGGAGTGGGAAGCCGACTTCGGTCGCACCTTCGTGCTGGGCGACGACCCAGGCAAAACCGCTGTGCGCGACGCACTTCCGCGGGTGTGGCAGGCCGGGCACGACTATTTCGACAGTCATTCCGAGGTCACCGGCGCCGAGTTGTTCGACTA
Source organism: Mycobacterium sp. (assembly GCA_035996225.1). Taxonomy (GTDB): domain Bacteria; phylum Actinomycetota; class Actinomycetes; order Mycobacteriales; family Mycobacteriaceae; genus Mycobacterium. The sequence goes on from DASYJS010000388.1 coordinate 5,605, forward strand.
TGTCGTCGGCGTCGCCCGCGCCGAGGGTTTCGAATGGGGAAGCCCCATCGCCGGCCATTTGGTGGGCGAGTTTCCGCACAAGAAAATCGCCGGCGATGGCCGCCAGTGGTACATCACACCCGGCGCGGATAAGCCCATGCGCCGCGACGACCGCGGCGGGCGGCCGTGCCACTGGATCCTCGAGATCCATCTGGTCGACCGCCCGCGCGGTTTTGGCGGGTTCTACGAGGAGCTGCTCGATCTGCCCTGACCGTCAGTCGACCGGATACACCACCCCGGTGAGCTCCTCGGAGACCGCCCACAACCGGCGCTGCACGTCGACGTCGTGCGACTTGTCGCTGGACGGCACGACCTTGGGGTAGCCGCGTTGCTCGGCGAAGCCGTCGGGACCGTAGTACTGCCCGCCCAGCACGCCGGGGTCGGTCGCGGCACGCAGGCTCGGCAGGGCGCCCATATCCGCTCCCTGGAAAAGCGGCATCAGCACGGCCGAGACGGCCGTGAGTAAGGGAGGCAGGTTGCGGGTCAGCTCGCTCCGCGAGCCGCCGGGGTGGGCCGCCGTGGCGATCGTCGTCCCCTGCGGCGCCAGCCGCCGCTGTAGTTCGTAGGTGAACAGCAGGTTGGCCAGCTTGGCCTGCCCGTAGGCGCCTACCCGGCTGTAGCTGCGTTCCCACTGCAGGTCGTCGAAATGGATGCCGGCGCGAATGCGGTGGCCAACGCTGCTGACCGTCACGACCCGGGACCCGGCGACCGGCAACAGTCGATCCAGCAGCAGGCCGGTGAAGGCGAAGTGGCCGAGGTGGTTGGTGCCGAACTGCAGCTCGAAGCCGTCGCTGGTGGTGGACTTCGGCGTCCACATCACGCCCGCGTTGTTGATCAGCAGGTCGATACGGTCGTGCGCGGAGCGCAGCTGCTCCGCGGCGGACCGGATGGATGCCAGCGACGTCAGGTCGAGCTCCTGCAGCTCGACGTCGGCGTGCGGACTCTGGGCGGCGATGCGTGCGGCCGCGTCCTTGCCCTTGTCGAGATTGCGCACCGCCAGCACCACGTGAGCGCCGTGCTCGGCGAGCGCGGCAGCGGTTTCGTAGCCCAGGCCGGTGTTGGCTCCGGTGATGACGACGACACGACCCGTCTGGTCGGGAATGTCCGCGGTTGTCCAGTTCGCCATGGCAAACTCCTCACTAGTAAAGTAAACGGGGCGAGCGCTCCGGTTGGCCTCCACTATACGGAACGCACGCCCCGTTTTGTCAATCGATGGGTGGTGAATACGTGGCGCAGCCCGAACGTCGGCTGCGTGCCGACGCGGCGCGCAATCGTGCGCGCGTGCTGGAAGTCGCCTATGAAACCTTTGCGGCCGAGGGCTTGTCGGTGCCCATCGACGAGATCGCGCGGCGGGCCGATGTCGGGGCCGGCACCGTCTACCGGCATTTCCCGACCAAGGAGGCGCTGTTTCGGGCGGTCATCGAAGACCGCATGCAGCGCCTGGTCGACGACGGGCGCGCCCTGCTGGAATCCGACGGGCCCGGCGAGGCGCTCTTCACCTACCTCCGTTCGATCGTGCTGCAGTGGGGCGCGGGGGACCGCGGCCTGGTCGACGCCCTGGCCGGATTCGGCATCGACATCGCCACCACCGCGCCCGACGCCGAGGACGCCTTCCTCGCCGTGCTCGACGAGCTGCTGCGCGCCGCGCAGCGGGCGGGCACCGCGCGCCAGGACGTCGGCGTGCGCGAAGTGAAGGCGATCATGGTCGGATGCCAGGCGATGGAGGCCTACAACTCGGAGTTGGCTGAGCGGGTTACCGACGTCGTCGTCGACGGTTTGCGCGCTGGGCGATAGCGGCCACCTCTTCTTGCACTCGACATGGGCGAGTGCTAAGAATGACATTGGCACTCGCGATGCGTGAGTGCTAGGTCGGGACAGTGAGACCAACAGATACGGTCGTCCGTCGCGGGCACTGTGTCCGGCCAGCGTAAGTATCGGGTGGCCCACACGTGGTCACCCCGAGTCATCCCCAATCCGGAGGAATCACTTCGCAATGGCCAAGACAATTGCGTACGACGAAGAGGCCCGTCGCGGCCTCGAGCGGGGTCTGAACGCCCTCGCCGACGCGGTAAAGGTGACGTTGGGCCCCAAAGGCCGCAACGTCGTCCTGGAGAAGAAGTGGGGCGCTCCCACGATCACCAACGATGGTGTGTCCATCGCCAAGGAGATCGAGCTGGAGGACCCGTACGAGAAGATCGGCGCCGAGCTGGTCAAGGAAGTCGCCAAGAAGACCGACGATGTCGCCGGTGACGGCACCACGACGGCCACCGTGCTGGCACAGGCGCTGGTCAAGGAAGGTCTGCGCAACGTCGCAGCCGGCGCTAACCCGCTGGGTCTCAAGCGCGGCATCGAGAAGGCCGTCGAGAAGATCACCGAGACCCTGCTGAAGTCGGCCAAGGACGTCGAGACCAAGGAGCAGATCGCTGCTACCGCGGGCATTTCGGCTGGCGACCAGTCGATCGGCGACCTGATCGCCGAGGCGATGGACAAGGTCGGCAACGAGGGCGTCATCACCGTCGAGGAGTCCAACACCTTCGGCCTGCAGCTCGAGCTCACCGAGGGCATGCGGTTCGACAAGGGTTACATCTCGGGCTACTTCGTCACCGACGCCGAGCGTCAGGAAGCGGTCCTGGAGGACCCCTACATCCTGCTGGTCAGCTCCAAGGTGTCGACCGTCAAGGACCTGCTGCCGCTGCTGGAGAAGGTCATTCAAGGCGGTAAGCCGCTGCTGATCATCGCCGAGGACGTCGAGGGCGAGGCACTGTCCACCTTGGTCGTCAACAAGATCCGTGGCACCTTCAAGTCGGTGGCGGTCAAGGCCCCCGGCTTCGGAGACCGCCGCAAGGCGATGCTGCAGGACATGGCCATCCTCACCGGTGGTCAGGTCGTCAGCGAGGAGGTCGGCCTCTCCCTGGAGACCGCCGACGTCTCGCTGCTGGGCAAGGCCCGCAAGGTGGTCATCACCAAGGACGAGACCACCATTGTCGAGGGCGCCGGTGACACCGACGCCATCGCCGGACGGGTGGCCCAGATCCGCGCCGAGATCGAGAACAGCGACTCCGACTACGACCGCGAGAAGCTGCAGGAGCGCCTGGCCAAGCTGGCCGGCGGTGTTGCGGTGATCAAGGCCGGAGCTGCCACCGAGGTGGAGCTCAAGGAGCGCAAGCAC
>DASYJS010000389.1:0-36502 GCA_035996225.1 Mycobacterium sp.
CTGAACGACGCGATAATGATCGGCGCCGAGCACATTGGTGGTGGTGACATCGGCGAGGATCCACGACGAGAAGTAGGTGCCGACCAGGACCACCCAGTCCTGGTGGCGCCCGGCGGTCAGCGGCTGCACCACCAACCACCCCACGGCGAAAACCAGGTTGGCGACCACACCCATCAGCCAGGTGCGTGGCGGGGTGAACGCCCAGCGGATTTCCGCCACAACGGCCGGCCACAGATCTCGTTGCAGGTCCTCGGCGGCCCGTTTTGCCGCGGTGGGACGAGGTGCCGATGCCCGCGCCACGGTGCGCAAGGCGGCACGCACATGTGGCCGCATCGTCTCCTGTAACTCGACCATCTACTCCCCCATGCGAGCGGCGGCTCGGCCGACCACCCTCTCTGCCAATACTTTCGCATCCTGTGATTAAACGGACCGCTCAGGCGTTGGCTTAATCAATCGCCTGTGCAATTCCTCGGTGAGCACATGAATCTGGCGGGTCAGCTCGGTGTTGGTCTTCAGCTCCAACTCCTGGGTCTCAAAGTCATGGTCGGCCCTGGCCTGTTGGAACGCCGCCTGACGGTTCTGGCCGATCATCACGAAGGTCGACAGGAAGATCGCCTCGAGGGACACGACCAGGGTCAGCGTCGGCCACGGGTTGCGTTCCAGAAGCAGCATCCACATGCCGAACAAGACCGCGTGAAGCCAGACGAAATTCATCGACCCGGCGAACGCCGTGATCCGGTCGGCCAAGCGCAACTGGAAATTGTCGCTGCGCCTTTTGGCCTCATCCAGTACGGCCGGGTGATGAAGCTGTCCGCTGCGCAGCAGTCGGCGCGGGATTAATTGTGGGCTGTGTCGATGGTCATCGGCTTGTGTCGTCATCGCGAGCCGTTCCTTTCTGCCACGGTAATACGCGCCTGCCATGGTGATACACGCGTTCCCGTGCTCTGACCACTCCGGAGGTCGGAGGGGCCGCTGGCTAATGCTAATGGCCCAGCATCTTCGTGAGCCACTACCCAATCCCACGCGGTATTGTGGCCGTGCGGTTGTGGCTGACGGCTGTGAACCACCAACGGCCACACCGCTTTTCATCCGGCGGGTCGGTGACCTCAGGGGGCCGGCATCGTGACGACGATCGATTCCTCACCCGTGCGCCAGGCATTCGTGAAGGTGGTGAAGCTGACCTGCTCGTCAGCATGGTCCGCGCCGGGGTCGTTCAGGTGAATGATCTTTTTGTTGGTGTCGATCCCGGTGACGACTAAGTAGTGATCGGCCTTCGTGCGCTGGTCGCCGGTGTTCCAGATGACGGCGGAGTTGACCCAGGCGATGGCCTTGCGCCCGTCGCGGAGATACTGCTGCAGCGCCGGCATTCCGGTCGTTTCGGGGTGCACCGTCCAATACATAGCGGATTTGACGCCGTAGTGGTCGAGCAGCACGACCAGGTCCGCCATTTCGACGCCGCCATTGCCGTTGGCGTGGCTCGGGTCGGCCGAGGGCGCATAAATCGGCCCCGGATTGGTGCCCGACGGGGTGTTCTGCGCCAGCGTGATCATCTGCTGTTCCGTCGGCTCGTTTCCGGTGACCTCACCGACCACGTCGGCCACCGACATCAGCCCGCAGTTGTCCTCGAGCGACTGCTGCTGCCAATACTTGCCCACCGCAGCCGGGTCGCCGTATACGCCCGTGCTGGCGGCCGCCGACGACCTCGACGACGTCGATGCCGTCGTCGAGTGGCACCCCGATACCAGGGGCACGCTGGCTATGCCGATGAAAGCGACCGCTGCCGCGGTAGCGATTCGGGAGGTGAACATGGTGGCGATCGGCCTAGTGAACCACCAATTCGCATGGCGCGCCTGGGTTCCCCGCAACCAGCACCGCTGCCCGTGAGCCACCAGTAGAACGTGTTACAGTTTGCCGACCGCGGCCGAGGACCTCGGCAGTCGGGCGTTGCGTGCGAGGAGGCCCGCATGGATTCCACCGCCGGTAGCTGCGTGTGTCTTCCATCACGGGAAACTCCTGCGGCACAAGTGAATTCAGTGTAATGGCGACGGGCAAGCGCGTCGTCGTCGCGGGGCTGGGAGACGTTGGTCTGTTAGCCGCGATCCGTCTGGCCCGGCACGCCGACGTCGTTGGAATCTCGGTCAAGCCCGCGCTGGTGAGCGGCCAGGAACTCGGCGTCCGGCTGTCCCGCCCCGGCGATTGGGCGCGCGACTACTGGATCCCGTTCGACCGGTTCCGCGGTTTGGACCGGGTGCGCACGATTCAGGCCACGCTGACCGGAGTGGATTTGGCTGCCCGAACCGTGTTCGGCCGGGGCAGCGATGGCGCGACCATCGCTGAGGAGTTCGACGCGCTGGTGATCTCGACCGGGGTCACGAACGGCTTCTGGCGTCAGCCGAGCATGCAATCGGCCGCTGAGATCGGCGCCGACCTGCATGCCGCACACACCCGCCTGGCGGCCGCCAACTCGGTGATCGTCGTCGGCGGCGGCGCGGCAGCGGTCAGCAGCGCCGTCAATATGGCAACCACGTGGCCGGACAAGCGCATTGATCTGTACTTCCCCGGAGAGGCCGCTTTAGGCGGGTATCACCCCCGGATCTGGAAGCGAATCCGTGGCCGACTTACCGAACTGGGCGTGAGCTTGCACCCGGGGCACCGCGCGGTGACCTCGAACGGCTCCGCGGGTGAGCAGATCACCAGCGAACCTGTCAGCTGGAGCACCGGGCAACCGCCGGCTACCGCGGACGCCGTGCTCTGGGCGGTGGGCCAGGTGCAACCCAACACCGACTGGTTGCCGCCTGAACTGCTCGACGAAGACGGCTTTGTGCGCGTGACGCCCGAGCTGGAGGTGCCCGGCCATCGGGGCGTCTTCGCCGTCGGCGACGTCGCGGCGAGCGACCCTCTTCGCAGCTCGGCGCGCAACCGCGGGGATTCGCTGGTGGCCCACAACATCCGCGCCGAGTTCACTGGCCAACGACTGCGCACCTATCGAACTCCGGGACGGCGATGGGGCTCGCTGGTGGGTATCCAGGCCAATGGGCTGGAGGTTTTCCTGCCCACCGGCCAAGCGTTCCGGCTCCCCGCCTGGTCGGTCCAGCGGGTAGTGATGCCATGGGTCGTCCGTTGGGGCATGTATCGCGGGGTGCGGGAAAACGACCCGCTTCGGTAATCGCCTGTGTGCGTGAGTCTTCGTTGCAAGCCAGACTGTCTACGCGCCCCGACGATTTTCCTATCGTCGTGATCGGGTAACCAAGTCGCTGAGGACATGGATCCAGCCGAGGAGTGAAGCAATGGAATGCAGGATCTTCACCGACCCCAGTAACGGCGCCACCTATGAGGACCTGCTGCAATCCGCAAGACTGGCCGAGGAATTCGGGTACACCGGCTTCTTTCTGTCGGATCACTACGTTCCCTTCGTGGGTGACGGCCACCCGGGTCCGACCGACGTGTGGACGACGCTGGCCGGGCTCGCGCGCGAAACTTCACTCATACGGCTGGGCTCGCTGGTGTCGTCGGTCACTTTTCGCCACCCGGGGTCGCTGGCAATCATCGTGGCGCAGGTTGACGCAATGAGCCGAGGGCGCATCGACTTCGGTCTTGGCGCAGGCTATTTCGAGCCAGAGCACCGTGCCTACGGGATTCCTTTCCCGTCCGTTGGTGACCGGTTCGATCGGCTGGGCGAGGCGTTGGAGCTCATCACCGGGTTGTGGAAGACCCCCAGCGGGCAGCGATACTCCTTCGCTGGTAAGTGCTACCAACTGCACGACTCGCCGGCTTTGCCTAAGCCTTGGCAAAGGCCCGGCCCACCAATCATTCTCGGTGGGACCGGCAAAAGGCGCACGCCCGCACTGGCGGCCCGGTTCGCCGACGAGTTCAATCTGCAGACCAGTCGACGCCGCGCTCCCGGTGAACATGGGCGAAGCGAACTCAAGAGCCAAGAGGTCGCCGAACAAATCCAGTTGGTGCGGGCAGCGGCCGAGGGGACAGGCCGAGATCCCGCCGAGATCGTCTTCTCTATGACTGCGCTCGTCGGGGTCGGACCCACGCCGGAGAAAGCGGCCGCCGCGGTCGATCCGGAGAACTTCGATTCGCAAACCTTCGACGGCACCACGCTGTTCGGCTCGCCACAGCAGATTGTCGATCAGCTCGGGCCCTACGCTGAACTGGGAATCACCCGCGTGTACGTGCGCGCGCCCACCCATATCGGGGCCCTAGCGGACAATTTTGAGCTCTTCGCGACCGACGTGCTGCCGCACCTCGCCCTCCCGCGACGCTGATCGACCCTCGGCCTTGGGACGATTTCGGTCGATGTGATTCCAACTTGGGCTGAATGGGAATAGAGAGCGGGTGGGCGAGCCAGGGATTGACGCATTCGAGAAATTGGTGGCGCTGCTCAACTATCCGATGTTCGTCGTCACCACGCAGGCCAACGGCACCACCGCCGGCTGTCTGGTGGGCTTCGCCTGTCAAGCCAGCATCCGTCCGCCGCGTTTCCTGGTAGGCCTGTCCACGCAAAATCACACCTTCCGCGTGGCCGCCGATGCCACGTATCTGGCAGTACATGTATTCGATATCGAGCACATCGATGTCGCCGAACTGTTCGGCAGCCAGACCGGCGACCTGACAAATAAGTTCGACCATTGCCGTTGGCACCGCGGCCCGGCGCAGCTACCCATCCTCGACGATGCGGCCGCCTGGTTCGTTGGCAAGATCCTCGATCGTTTTTCGCTCGGTGATCACGTGGGGCATCTGCTGCAACCGTTGGATGGCGATCCGCCGGACGCGCTGGAGCAGTGGGTGTCTTTTGGCGATGTCCGCTCCCTGGAGCCGGGCCACGAGGCATGAGCGCATCCGAGCATCACCGTCCCCAAGCGGACACAGTGAACGATTCACCCCGCGTCGGCACCGTCAGCGACATCACCGAACTCGCCTCGTTCTATGCCGACCCCCCCGACGGGGTGCGCGTCAATATGATCTTCAGCGCCGACGGCGCCGCGGCGTTCGGCGGTCGCGCCGGTCCGTTGTCGAGCCAGATCGATCAACAGCTGCTGAAGATCCTGCGCGGGTTCGCCGACGTGGTTCTGGTCGGCGCCGCCACCGCCCGTGCCGAGAACTATGGCCCGGTGCAGCTCAGTGAGACACAACAAGCCCAACGGGATCGGCAAGGAAAGACCAAGGCGCCCCCCATCGCGGTCATCAGCCGGACCTGCGAACTTCCGAGCAGACTCGTCAGCGACCCCAGCCAGCCGCCGCTATTGGTGACCTGCGCGGATTCCGCGGTGCGGCACGACGGCACCAGCGATCAACGATGCGGCGTATTGGTGGCCGGCGAGGACTCCGTGGATGTCGCCCTGGCCGTCGCGCTGCTACGCAGGCACGGACTGTCCCGGGTCCTATGCGAGGGCGGACCCACACTGCTCGACGAACTGGTGGCCGCCGACATCGTCGTGGAGGTCTGCGTAACGCTGGCCCCCAAGCTCGCGGCGAGCCAGCCGGTGGGTCACCGCCGCCAGCCGTCACGATTGGCCCTGCCGGCCGCGTTGCGGCTCAAGCACGCGTTGGTCTACGACGACTACCTGTTCTTGAAGTACCGCCGCTGATCACGAACCGCCGAACCCGCCCGGTCGGCTAACCCCGCGGGTAACCCCGGCGGACGGTGCGGTCGAGAATGCCCAGCGTCGCGCGCAGGGCGCCCTCGGACAGCACCGGGAAAATGCCGGCGTCGCGCCACTTCGGGTCGATCGTCGACCAGTCGTAGAACGACGTGACCACGGTGGCCGCGGCGTCCTCCGCCGGCTCGAGCTGGAAGCCGTAGATGTGCCCGATCTGTGGGCGAAGCTGGCCGAGAACCGTCCACGAGATCAGTCGATCTGGTTCGAACTCTTTGATCTCGACGGTGACGTCGTACTTGCCGAGTTGCGGGTAGTCGTTGAGCGCTTCGCGGTCCATGTGGACCACGAAGCTATCGCCGACCGCTCCCACCGGATCGCCGTCGGCGTCTTGGAGCATCCCCGTTGAGTCGATAGCCACGTGGCCCTGCGGGTCGCACAGCAGCCCGAAGATCTCTGGCGCCGGTGCCGGGATGGTGCGTTGAGTTTCGATGCGTTCGGCCATGCGTCCTCCCAGCCAACGTTGATGGGTTGCCGGTTACTCTACGACGCTCGCGCCGGCCCATGTCCGAAACTGGAAGCCCCGCAACGGCTAAATCGCCGTCCCGGATGACCTGCGCTGTTCTGCTTCGATGGCGCCAAACACGGTGCTGTGCCACGGTAGGTTTATGTGGCGGTGCAATTCCCGAGCGGACGGCTGGGCCTATCCCCGCCCCGGCGTCCCGCGGGCGAATCCGAGGCAAGCGCCCGGTTTCGGCGGGGTGACGGAACTTCAAACGGCCGTCGAATTGCCTGTGCGGCATCACCTTCAATCCCCCGCTACCGAATTTCCCGCGCTTTCAGAACAGGACCATCGCCCCGGTGAACAATTCAGACGACGATGACGGCTACCGCAACATAGCGGTGAACGGATTGCGGCCCAACGAACTTCGCTGGGCGCTGAACCACGATTCCGTGCACGGGATTGCGTACGCGTTCAAAAATCCCGTCGCAGTCGCCAACTCGAGCGACGATCCCGACGACGATCGACAGACGTACCTGGTACGGATCAAACGCGACGACTTGGCCACTGCGCTGGGAAACATCAACGAATGGATCGTCAAGAATCCCGGCAAGACCGGGATTCACGCTTACGGCTTCCTCAGGGCGCTGTCGCGAGAGGGGCTCACCGAACGCCGCGCAGATGACGAGGAACGCCGCTAGTGAAATTGATTGACGGCTGGTCACGTGCGCGTTTTCGGCTGCAATAAGCGGCCGCGCGCTTTCCACCGCCATCGACGTCTTACACCCGGGTTATCGAATTAGCTGGCATTCTGTCTATTCACCATGCCCCTAGCTGGCCCAAACTACTAGCCTTATGCCTGGCACAGAGGAGTCGGCGATGGGTGACAACGCGGGTTCGCGGGAGGGCTCGCAATTCGGGCCCTATCTGCTGCGGCGGCTGGTGGGACGCGGCGGCATGGGCGACGTCTATGAGGCCGAGGACACGGTCCGCGAGCGGACCGTCGCGCTGAAGCTGATGTCGCAGACGCTGTCCAACGATCCGGTCTTCCGCACCCGTATGCAGCGTGAGGCGCGCACCGCCGGCCGGCTGCAGGAACCTCACGTCGTGCCGATTCACGACTTCGGCGAGATCGACGGGCAACTTTATGTAGACATGCGCCTGATCGACGGCCTGGATGCCGCCACCATTCTCAGCCGTTATGGACCGCTGACTCCGCCCCGGGCGGTCGCGATCGTGCGCCAGATCGGCTCTGCGCTCGACGCCGCGCACGCTGCCGGTGTGACGCATCGCGACGTCAAACCGGAGAACATTCTGGTCAGCGCGGATGACTTCGCCTACCTGGTCGACTTCGGGATCGCCAGCGCCACCTCCGACGAAAAGCTGACGCAGTTCGGCACCACAGTGGGCACCTTCAAGTACATGGCCCCGGAACGGTTCAGCGACTCCGACGTCACCTACCGCGCCGACATCTATGCGCTGGCTTGCGTTCTGTATGAGTGCTTGACCGGATCCCCGCCGTACCAGGGTGATCAGGTCAGCGTGATGAGCGCGCACCTGCACCAGGCGATCCCGCGGCCCAGCGCGGCGCGGCCGGGCATTCCGGCCGCCTTCGACGGGGTGATCGCACGCGGCATGGCCAAGGATCCGCTGGACCGCTACCCCACCTGCGGCGATCTGTCCGCGGCCGCGTACGCCGCCCTGGCCACACCCGATCAGGACCGGGCGACCGACATTTTGCAGCGCAGTCAGGCCGCCGAACTACCGGCCGCGTTCGCGGGTCAGCTGCCCGTCGGCTTCGCGCCCGCGCCTCCTGCCATGGCGAGCCAGACTCCGCCACAGGTTCCGGGTTGGCCCGCGTCGGCTACCGGGTCACCGTTTCCTGCGAGCGGACCCATCCCACAGCCGACGGGATGGCCCGGCGCTCCCGGCTGGGGCACCGGCGATGCCACCGGCACGGGGACACCGTCGTGGGGCCAACCGTCGCCCCGGCGAGCGCGTAACGCCTGGCTCTGGGTTGGCCTCGCCGCTTTCATCGTTGTAGCGCTGGTGGGCGCGGTCCTCGTTGTCGCGCAACCGTGGCGGTCGTCGGGCCCGTCCGCGCCGCAACCACCCGCGCCGGCCTCAGACGCAATCGAGCTCCGCGTCCTCGATGACGGTGTCTTCGTCGGCAGCTCGGCGGCGCCGATAACGATCGACATTTTCAACGAACCCATCTGCCCGCCGTGCGGCAGCTTCATCCGGTCGAATGCGGGTGACATCGAAACCGCGGTGAACAACAAGAAACTCGCGGTGCGCTATCACTTGCTGAACTTCCTCGACGACAAGTCGCACAGCAAGAATTACTCGACTCGCGCGGTGGCGGCGACGTATTGCGTCGCGGCCCAGAACGATCCGAAGGTCTACACCGGCTTCTACTCGGGCCTGTTCGCCAGCGACTTCCAGCCGCAAGAGGGCGCCGCAGAAGATCGAGCCGATGGCGAGTTAGCCCAACTGGCTAAGACCCTCGGCGTCGACGCCAGCGCGATCAACTGCATCAAATCGGGCGAAGACGTCGCCACCGCCAAGGCAAAGGCCGAGGCCGCCGACGCGACGCTGGCCGGGTTCAATGCCACTGGCACACCGTTCGTCTGGGACGGCAGCAAGTCCCTGAACTACCAGGACGCCACCTGGCTTACCAAGCTCCTCGGGTAACCCCGGATCACGTGCGTCAGGGAGGCTGCTCGCCACTTCCGCAACGCCCGACACGATGCTGCAGTGTATTCGGAAAATGGTATGGCACACAGTATCTCGCAGAACCTAAACGGCCCGGCGGTCCGTCTTTGGTCGAGCATGGGCCGAACCAGGCGACCGCGAACATCGGTCGCCGGCGCGAAAACACCAACACCCGGGCAGGTAACACGATCACGCATGCGACACCGCGATGTTGTAGTTTTCGAGCGGTGACATTGGTCGGGCCTACCGTCATGAAGGCCAGACCGTGAATAGGAGTCAGCGATGACCGGCGCGCAGGACTCGCGGTTGGGAACGATGTTCGGGCCCTACTACCTCAAACGGCTGCTGGGCCGCGGCGGGATGGGCGAGGTCTACGAAGCCGAGCACACCGTCAAAGAGTGGACGGTGGCGCTCAAACTGATGTCGCCCACCTTTAGCCAAGACCCGGTGTTTCGCAAGCGGATGGAGCGCGAGGCCCGCATCACCGGCCGCCTGTTGGAACCCCACGTCGTCCCGATCCACGACTACGGCGAAATCGACGGGCAACTGTATTTGGAGATGCGCCTCATCGAAGGCATCGACCTGGGCAGCCTGCTCGAACGGGACGGGGCGCTGCCCGCGCCGCGGGCGGTGGCCATCATCCATCAGGTTGCCTCGGCGCTGGACGCCGCCCACGCCGCCGGGGTGACGCACCGCGATGTCAAGCCACAGAACGTCCTGATCACCGGCAACGACTTCGCCTATCTGGTCGACTTCGGAATAGCCAGCGCGAAAACCGACGAGAAACTCACCCAAATGGGCACCGCGGTGGGCACCTGGAAATACATGGCCCCCGAACGCTTTTCGAATGATGAGGTGACTCCCCGCGCCGACGTCTACGCGTTGGCCTGTGTGCTATACGAATGCTTGACCGGGGCACCGCCCTATGGCGCCGACAGCGCCGGCGTGCTGGTCACCGCCCACATGATGGAACCCATCCCCCGTCCCAGCGCACAAGGCTTCGGGGTGGACCACGCATTCGATGATGTGATCGCGGGCGGCATGGCCAAGAATCCAATCCAGCGCTATCCCACCGCCGGTGACCTTGCAGACGCCGCACACGACGCGCTTTCCAGACCAGAACGCGACCGTGCCCAGACTATCCTGCGCCGCAGCGAAACCTCGGCGAAGCCACAAGACGTGCAGCCGGACAGTCCGCCGCTGGCCCAAAAGCCCGCCGTCGCGGGACCGGATCAACCAGGAACGCCGCGGGCACGCAACCGCTGGCCAATGGCCGCGGCCGCTGTCGGTGTCGTCGTCGCCATTGCCGCTGTCGGCATCTGGCTGATCATGAAGCCCTCCGACCGGCAACCGCCAAAGGCGGGTGCGGCGAAAACCGCGCCGCCGTCGAGTCCAGCTCCCAGCAATGACCAAGCCCGACTGGTCAGCCTCCTTCCGCCCGGCTATCTTGCCGGCACGTGCACGCCGGCAACACCGGAATCGGGCAGCATCTGGGTCAATGCAGTGGCGATGGTCTCCTGTGGGCAGAACACCCAGCCCGGCGGCCCCAGTCATGCCACCTACGGCCTGTTCCCGACTCCGAACCGGCTCAAGAAAGCCTTCACCGATGACATCGCCAACGTCAGCCTGGTGAACTGCCCCGGTGAAGGAACCTCGCCGGTGAGCTGGCACTACGACCAAACCCCCAACGAGATGGCCGGTTTGATCGCGTGCGGCACCTACAACAGTCACCCGAACGTGATTTGGACCAACGACGAAAAGCTCATGCTCAGCGACGTCGCGGGCGACCCGGCTACCGTCGAAGACTTGCACACCTGGTGGGACGCCTACGGCTGATCACTCAGCCAACGGCCGCACCGGGACGAACTCTGTCGGGTTCGGCGAGACCACAGCCGAGAGACGTTTGAGACAGACTGACGGATCGACGTCTACAAGGTCGATCCCGGCAAACGCGTCCGCATTGACCCGCACGCTGATCAAGCACGGCCGGGTCGGCTGACCACTGCTCGGATCCAGCGTATCGACGGCGCCATTGAAGATCACGACGTCGAATTGGCGCTCGCCGTCCAGTTCGAACACGGTCGCCAGAGATAACAACGTGAGTTGCGCAATAGTGCTGGCGTACAACGCTTTTACTTGCCCGGCCGGTCGCGCCGTTTCGACAACCGTCTCGCGGGTCTTGACGTACCGGTACGCCTTGGCCTTCGGTACGACATCCACAGTGGGCAGTACATACTCGACGACCAACTCGCGCGCAGCGGGCAAATACTCAACGGCGGGCTTGGGGGCGATACCGCGCGGCAATGCCATTGCCGTCAGGACCGATTCGACGTGTGCCGCCAATTCCGCCGGAGCACCGGCGCGATCGCCACCGGTCGGAGCAGACATCGACACGTCCGGCAGGTGCCGCAATCCTGCGCGAAGCAGATCGGTCAGGGCGACTACCTGAGATTCGATTTTCGCGTTCTGCCGGTCCACCTGGGCGGCCACGCCGTCAAGGTTGTAGATTTCGCTCTCCAGGACAACGCCTTTAGGCCATCTGCTCAGTTGCCATTCGCGTTGGCGCGCTACCTCTTCGACCCTGGCTCTCGCTTCAGCGGCCTTCAGCGCTGTGTGCAGCGCCCTGGTTGTCTCGAGTTCTTTCAATCGCTGCTGCTCGCGCACGGGGTGTCGGCGGCGAGCCAACTGGTACTGGTAGCGAGCGTGCGCCAGCTGCCGCTGGGCATCGGGCAGTCGATCGTAGGCGGGGGGCTGCACGAAGTCCGCGAGCCGGGGCGGGGGCTCAGCGATCTCCAAGTAGCGAATCCGCATCTCGCAGATTTCGGGGTCCTGGCGGGCTTTGTTGACGGTGTAATAAGTCTCGAGCATCCGGCAAGCAGACTCCCAGTTTTGCACGCTTGTCAGCGTCGGCTGCGACGAGCGCCACAGGTTCCAGAGCGCGTGGTACGCCTCCAGCTCCGCGGCCCGTCGCGGGCCGTCGTCAAATGGCCTCATGCTCCCCCCTGACCGGGTGCTGTCCGTCCCTTCAAAACCTAACGCGTCAGGTGCGAGATGTGCAGCGTGGCGCTTGTGCGCGCACTGTGTGGACTGTGGCACAGCGAGCGAGTCGCCGGACGTGGGGATCTCGGGATTATCAAGCTCCGCTCGCGCGGCCGACCCCCACGCCCGACGACGGATTTAGTGGATTCCGACGACGTCCATCACAGGATGTAGAGCATCTCCTGGTACGTGGGCAGCGGCCACAGGTCGTCGGCTACAACGCTTTCCAGCGTGTCGGCGGCGGTACGCACCGCTTCCATCGCCGGCAGCAGCTCCTCTTGGGCATGCGTGGCTTCGTCGAGAGCCGACTCCGCCGAATGCTCCGACAGGGCTGACTTCAGCGAGGCCAGGCCCGCCGCCAGATCGGCGATTGGCGTCGAAACCGTTTCCAATACAGCCGTGTTCGGCTCCACGCCGGCCTTCTTCAAAGCGGCGACGTTCTGCGCAAGCTCGGTCTGGTAGCGGATCGCGGCGGGCAGGATGACCGTCGTCCCGAGCTCCAATGCCAGCTTGGCCTCGACCGCGACGGTCAGCGCGTACTGCTCGAGACGCACCTCGTAGCGGCTGTGCAGCTCGCGTTCGCTGAACACCCCGTATTTTGCGAAGAGTTCGGTCGCGTCCGGTTTGATCAGCTCCGGAATGGCGTCCAGGGTGGTCTTCAGGTTCGGCAGGCCGCGCTCGGCCGCCTCGACTTGCCAGTTATCCGAGTAGCCGTCCCCGTTGAACACCACCGCACCGTGCTCGGTGATGACCTCGGTGAGCAGCGTCTGCACTGCCTTGTCGAAGTCCTCACCGTCGGCGACGGCCTGCTCGAGGACGCTGGCCATGTAGTCCAACGAGTCGGCCATGATCGTGTTGAGCACGATCAACGGCACCGCAACCGTCTGCCCGGAGCCGGGTGCACGAAACTCGAACCGGTTGCCGGTGAACGCGAACGGACTGGTCCGGTTGCGGTCGCCGGCGTCCGTCGGCAGGTGTGGCAGGGTGTCGACGCCAATAATCATGGTGCCCTTGCCCTTCGACGACGTGGCCGCGCCCTTCGCGATCTGTTCGAACACGTCGGCGAGCTGTTCACCCAGGAAGATCGAGATGATTGCGGGCGGTGCCTCGTTGGCGCCGAGCCGGTGGTCGTTGGTCGCCGACGCGACCGACACCCGAAGCAGCCCGGCGAACTTGTGCACCGCGCGAATCACCGCCGCGCAGAACACCAGGAACTGAGCGTTCTCGTGCGGGGTGTCACCCGGGACGAGCAGCGAGCCTAGCTCGGAGTTGCCCAGGGAGAAGTTGACGTGCTTGCCCGACCCGTTGACGCCGGCGAATGGCTTCTCGTGGAACAGGCATTCCATGCCGTGCTTTTTGGCGATTGTCTTGAAGATCGTCATCAGCAGCTGCTGGTGGTCGGAGGCGATGTTGGCCCGCTCGAACATCGGCGCGATCTCGAACTGGCCGGGGGCCACCTCGTTGTGCCGGGTCTTGGCGGGAATGCCGAGTTTGAACAGCTCCCGCTCGGTGTCCATCATGAAGCCCAGGACACGCTCGGGCACCGCGCCGAAGTAGTGGTCGTCGAACTCCTGTCCTTTGGGCGGCTTGGCGCCGAACAGGGTGCGGCCGGCGTTGACCAGGTCCGGTCGCGCCAGGAAGAAGTGCCGATCGATCAGGAAGTACTCCTGCTCGGGGCCGCAGAACGAGACGACGTGATTGAGGTCCTTGTGGCCGAACAGCGTCAGGATGCGTTCGGCGTGGATGCCCATGGCTTGCTGGCTGCGCAGCAGCGGCGTCTTGTAGTCCAGGGCCTCACCGGTCATCGAGACGAACACCGTCGGGATGCACAGTGTGTTGCCGTTCGGGTTCTCCAGGATGTACGCCGGGCTGGTGGCGTCCCAGCCGGTGTAGCCGCGTGCCTCGAACGTGCTGCGCAACCCGCCGGACGGGAAGCTGGAGGCGTCGGGTTCGCCCTGGATCAGGGTCTTGCCGGCGAACTCGGCGAGCGTGGTCCCGTCGCCGACGGGGTCCAGGAAGCTGTCGTGTTTCTCTGCGGTCAGGCCGGTCATCGGATAGAACACGTGGGCGTAGTGCGAGGCGCCCTTCTCCAGCGCCCAGTCCTTCATGGCCACCGCGACGGCGTCGGCGACCGCGGGGTCAAGCTTGGTGCCTTTTTCGATCGTCGCCACGACGGACTTGTACACCGCCTTGGGCAGCCGTGCCTGCATTTCGGCCTTGGTGAAGACGTTGGAGCCGAAGATCTCGCCCGGCTCTTCACCAGCCACGAAGCTAACGGCCGGGGGGACGTATGCCTCGACGTTGTTGATCGCCTGCAAGCGCGCTGCGTTTCCGCTCAATGGAGTTCCTATCGCTGAGGGGGGCCACGACCTTCACTTACGGAAGGTGGACCGCCCCACCTTAGGAACTTTCGATGGCAAACTTGTTACGCACGCGTCAACGCTGCGCTGCAAGCGTTGCCAACGTGAGACGAAGCCCCGCGCAGTGCCCGCCTTGGTGGTCAGGCCGTGGCCTTCGCCCGTTTCCGGCGAATGAGCAGGATCGTCTTGACGATCAGAAACACCACAGCAACGCCCATCAGCAGCGTCGAGAGGGCATAGGCGCCGTATTCGGCTCCGCGGTTATAGCGATCGTTTACCAGCAGCGTCAAAGTTTGCGACTCCCCCGGCAGGTTGGACGACACCATGATGACCCCACCGAATTCGCCGAGCGTGCGCGCGGTGGTCAGCACGGTGCCATAAATCAGGCCCCACCGGATGGATGGCAGCGTGATTCGCCAAAACGTCTGCCACGGGCCCGAACCCAGCGTGGCCGCCGCCTGTTCCTGCTCGGTCCCCACCTCCAGCAGCACCGGTTGGACCTCGCGCACGACAAACGGCAAGGTGACGAAGATGCTGCAGAGGATGAGGCCTGGCACGCCGAAGATGATCTTGATCCCGAGGTCGTTCTCGACGAAGCCCAGCGCGCCTGCCGAGCCCCACAGCAGGATCAGTGCGACACCGACGATGATGGGCGACACCGCAAAAGGCAGATCGACGACCGCCTGTAGCACGGCTCTACCGCGGAACCGGTTGCGCGCGAGCAACAATGACGTGAGCACACCGAAGACCACGTTCAGTGGCACCACAATGGCGACCACCAGCAGTGACAGGTTCAGCGCCGAGATCGCCGCCGGCGTGGTGATCCAGGCGACGAACTGACCAAGCCCGGGCCGGAACGTCCGCCACAGGATGATCGACACCGGGGCGATCAGCATCACGCCGATGTAAGCCAACGTCACGTACCGGGTGAGGTAGCGGATCCAGTATGACGACGTCACGCGGCCTTTTCCTCTCGCTTGGCCGCGCGCCCACCCACGATCCGCAACAAAACCAGCACGGTAAACGAGATCAATAGCAACACAATGGATATCGCGGCCGCACCGGTACGGTCGTCGTTCTCGATCAAGGAGCGGATCCACTGCGACGTGACTTCGGTCTTGCCTGGGACGGCGCCACCGATTGTCACCACCGAGCCAAACTCGGCGATGCACCGCGAGAAGGCCAACCCGGCGCCGGTGAACAACGAGGGCGCCAGCGACGGCAGCACGATCGTCGTGAAGATCTTGGGGCCACTGGCACCCAACGATGCCGCCGCCTCTTCGACGTCCCGGTCGATCTCCAGCAGCACCGGCTGGACGGCACGCACCACCAGCGGCAGCGTGACGAACGCCAGCGCCATGCCAACGCCGGGAGGCGTGTGCTGCAGATGAATGTGCACCGGGCTGTTCTTGCCGTACAGCGCCAGCATCACCAGACTGGTCACGATCGTCGGGAGCGCAAACGGCAGGTCGATCACCGCATCGATCAGCCCTTTCCCGACGAAGTTGTCCCGCACCAGGACCCAGGCGGTGGCCAGCCCGAACACCACATCGACGACGGTCACCACGGCGGAGATGGCAAACGTCACCCGGAACGACTCCACCGCGGCATGCGAGGTGACCGCCAACCAGAAGGCCTGCCAGCCGCCGCCACTCGCCTGCCAGGCGATGGCGGCCAACGGCAACAGCACAATCACCGAAAGCCACAACGCCGTCACCCCGACCCGAAGTGACGTGAAACCCGAGCCGCGGCCCGCGCGGGATCCTTCCGGCGGCTCCGGAAGCCGGCTACCTGGCTGGGCCAGCTCGGGCCGGAGCGCCTCCGGATTGGGGATGACCGCGGCCGTCATCCGGTCGCCTGCATGTAGACCTTGGTGATGCTGCCGGTGTTCTTGTCGAACAGTTGCGGATCGGCCGTGCTCCAGCCACCGAGGTCATCGATCGTCCACAGTTTTACCGGGACCGGATACTGGTCCCGGAAATGGCTGGCGACGGCGGGATCGATGGGCCGAAATCCGGATTGAGCCCACATTCTTTGCGCCGCGGCGGTGTACTGGAAGTTCTTGAAGGCAGTCGCGACATCCAGGTGTGCGCTGGTGCTCACCACCGCCACCGGATTCTCGATCTTGAAGGTTTGAGCCGGAATGAGGTGTTCGACGGCTTTACCTTGCCGCTCAGCAGCGATGGCCTCGTTCTCATAGCTGATCAACACGTCGCCGCTGCCTTCGGAGAAGACCGCAGTAGCAATCCGCCCGGATCCCGGACGCAACTTGACGTGTTCGTGCACCAATTTGCTGATGAAGTCGATACCCGCCTGGCTATCCGCGCCGCCACGGCTTTTGGCGGCATACGGGGCGAGCAGATTCCACTTCGCCGAGCCCGAACTGAGCGGGCTCGGCGTAATCACCTCGACGCCGGGGCGAAGCAGATCATCCCAATCTCTGATGTTCTTCGGGTTGCCCTGGCGCACAACCAATGTCACAACCGATCCGAATGGGCTGCCCCGGCCGGGTCCTTTGTCCCAATCCGCGGAGACCTTTCCGGCTTTCACCAAGCGGGTGATGTCCGGCTCGACCGAGAAGTTCACGATGTCGGCCGGCTTTCCTTCGACGACGCCGCGTGACTGGTCGGCAGACGCGGCGTAGGAGCCGATCACCTGCACACCCTTGCCTTCTTCAGAGGCGTTGAACGCCGGAATCACCTTGCTCCACCCGGGTTCTGGAACCGAATACGCGACCAGGGTGATCTTGGTGTTCGCATTGCTCAGTCCGCCGCCGCCTATCGCGTCGCTGGCACCGCCCGCGCACCCGGCAACAACACCAACGGCCAGGGTGAGGGCGACAACGCGGCGCCAGCGCGCTGCGATACCGATGTCGTTAAGCAATAGCCGGCCTTCCGGTGCGGGACTTGGGTACGTCGTTCCCATTGCTGCGGAAGGGCATTAAGGCTTCGAAGGATTCGCCAACTCGAGACCAGACCGCGCACGGGCAGAAGTCAGCGACAACAGCGCACGAGGACAAAGCGCCCTAAACAACCGGCTGCCGCGTGCATGGCGCGAAGCGTAGCAAAGCGCGCACCGCTGCACATCGGAGCCGCAACGCGGCGACCACCGTCGCCATGGGAGTGCCGAGAACCCGCGTCATGCACGACCGAGCACCGATTTACGCGGGTGTAGCGCCGACGCAGCGCGCCCGGCCCATCAACTCCGAGCCGGCGCCGAGCGGGTCTTCCAGCAACCTGGTCGTGCGGCTGGCATCACAGCGCCGCCGGGATGGCCCTTCGTGGCCGGTCGCGTTGTGAAAGCCGCAGCGTGCTGCGGTCTAATCGACACACGGCGCGGCTCGCCCGCTGTGGACGGTTGCCTTCGGCGCTCCGACCCGTATGCCAGCATCGGCGCCGCCGGGCGGAATGCGACGGGGCCGACATGTCGCACCGCCCGGGGTGATCGGGCGAGCATCCGGGTCGGCCCGCTGTGCAAGCGCCGCTGAAAAAGTCACGGTGATGCAAAGAGCCGGACGCCGGCCGGTGCCTGGGCAAAGCAACCCGGTCTCATGACCGCAACATTTCGGCGCGTTCGTCCGCGATTTTCGCCGGCTTACCGTTTAATGCTCCGGAGAGGGCGACTTGTGACCCTTTTCTCAATACAGCGGCGCGCCGCCACCGCGGCTCGAGATAAGGATGCCCATGGCCCGCACCGCGACGACCAAAGTCGTCGGGGTCGTGCACATCGTCGCCCTGTTATGCGCAACCGCCGCTACGGCATCGGTCACCTTGGCGGCTGCCGTCCACGCCGCCCCGGGCCCTCCTGTGCCGGACGCCGACCACGAGGCGGGGCTGTACGGCGACCCTGCGGCCGCCGCGCCCTATTGGCGCCAGCAACACGCATCCGACTGCGGCGAGATGGCGGTGGCCGATGTCGTCGGCGAGCTCACCGGACGCCAGCCGACCGAGCGACAGATCAGTTCCGTGGCCGAAAATACTCCTGGCGCAACCGGTTCCGGGCCGATATGGAAGCCGCCAGGCAACACCGATATCAGAGACCTGCCGTTGCTGCTCTGGCACTACTGGATCAGGGCCGACAATGTCCAGACCAATACCAATGCGCTGGAACAGGATCTGGCGGAAAAGCGCAAGGTGATCGTCCTACTCAATGCCGAGACCATCTGGAACCGGCCCGGCAATCGAGACTCCGCAAACCACTTCGTGGTTGTCACCGGCATCGACACCAGGGCCGGCGTGGTGCATCTCAACGACAGCGGCATCAAGACCGGCCGCGACGAGCAGGTTCTGATCGTCACATTCGAACGGGCGTGGGCGCCCAACTACAACTCGGCGGTCGTGACGAAGTGACGGCAAGCCAGGTTCAGGGCAGCTTTTTCGTCGAGACCGACTCGATGACGGCAGATCCGCGCTGACCGCCGGCCAGGCTGCACGACTCACCCAACTCAGGTCCATATGTTGCTGCACCGCACTCACATTCCCAGCAGATATGCCGACCGCAGGAACACGGAATGGTTGCGACGATCATGTGTCCCGGCAAGAGCCAGTGACCACGCGCACACCGTTGGGGTGGTCTGTCCAGCCATTGTGTGCGGGGGCGATCTGCCAGCTCGTCGACGTGAACACTCACGCGGATCACCCTCCCATTGGGGCGGTCGCCAAATCCAGGGCGATGTGTGAATCGTTACCGTCTCGTTGACCGTGTCGTTGCCTGCGAAATCGCAGTAGGGTTCCGGGCGAATCGGTTCCCGCAAGACGATCGAGCTTGACGCCAGCCACGCCTCGCTGGCATCACAGCCAACTGCGGTCAGCGATCTCATCGACGAGGCAGCCCACTTCGCCTCAACCGGCTGAACCCCGCTTGCGGGCAGCCCGCGCCGGCAGTCAGTTCTTCGCGAGGGTGAACTGGTTGACGTCGATTTGGCCGGTGCGGAACGCGTTGGCGCGGCCGGTCAGGTAGTGCAGGTAGCGCTCGTAGGCTTCTTCCGATTGCACCTCGATGGCTTCTGCCTTGCGCGCCTCGAGTGCCTGGGTCCACAGGTCGAGAGTCCTGACGTAATGCGGCTGCAGCGGCTCGCGCAGGGTCAGGCTGAAACCCGCATCTGCCGCGTCCTGCTCCACCATGTCGGTGCACGGCAACCCGGTGATCGTGTGCAAGAACATGACGCCGTCCTCGGGCAGGACGGCATAGGCCATGTCGAAGAAATCGTCGTAGCGATCATGACCGAAGTGCTCAAACCCCCCGATGGACACGATCCGGTCGACGGGCTCGGCGAACTCTTCCCAGTCCTGCACCAACACCCACTTGCTCCGCGGAGTGTCCATGTCGTCGAACCATTTCTGCACGTAGGAAGCTTGATTGCTCGACGCCGTCAAGCCGACGACGTTGACGTCGTACTTCTCAATTGCCCGGCGCATGGTGGTGCCCCAGCCGCAGGCGATATCGAGAAGCGTCATGCCAGGCTGCAGGTCCAGCTGGCTGAGCGCCAGATCGATCTTGGCGACTTGGGCCTCTTCCAGCGTCATGTCGTCGCGCTCGAAATAGGCGCAACTATAGGTTTGGGTGCGATCGAGGAATAGGCGGAAGAACTCGTCGCATAAGTCGTAATGGTCCTGCACACCCGCGAAATGCGAAACGAGCCTCTGAGCCATGGTTGCGTGCCTTCCCCGGACCCAGGGGCCCCCCGTGTGACTGTCAAGTCTGCACGTAAATACCCCCGTACATGCAGGGCAAACAAACTCAAAGCGAGTTCCCAGCTTTCAGCGGCGCTCGGTGGCGACTGCCGATGAGTTTCGGCTACACCGCCGGTCATACCTTTGAGTCGAAATCGATAGCAAAGGGGAATCCCATGTCCTTGACGCGCAAAGACGCCCTGCCGCCGATCGTCGATCAGCAGACCTGGGGCGCCGCGCTCGCTGAACTACGCAGGCGCGAGAAGGCCGCGACGCGCGAACTGGATGCGATCGCCGCCCAGCGGCGTCGTCTGCCGATGCTCGAGTTGCCCGACTACACCCTCGTCGGGGCCGACGGGCCGATCCGCCTCGTCGACGTGTTCGGCGGCCGATCGCAGCTCATCACCTACCACCACATGTGGTCGGACGGCGCCCAGTGGCAGTGCGGCGGGTGCACGGGTTTCACGTCGCAGTTCACCCGGCTGGAGTTCCTCGACAACTACGACGCCCGCTTCGTCATCGTCACCAACGGACCGATCGAGGAGGCGCTCGCCTACAAGCAGCAGGTGGGAAATCGGATGCAGTGGTATTCGTCGTCGCAGAGCCCGTTCGGCGCCGACATGGACGCGCCCCCGGGCGGGGGCTTTGCGGTCAACGTGTTTCTGCGCGACGGTGACACGGTGTATCGCACCTGGCACACGAATGGGCGGGGCACCGAGCAACTCAGCCACTCGTTCGCGCTTATCGACATATTGCCGTGGGGCCGCCAGGAGGAGTGGCTCGATTCGCCCGAGGGCTGGCCGTCGCGGCCCACCTACTCCGGCTGGCTGGACTCCCCCGACATCGCCCGCGCTTACGGAACAGGGGACTAGCGCCCGCCGTCGACCACTTTCACCGGTTTGTGTGGATAGCGCCGTTCAGCGTATTCCTTGGCCTTGGAATTCGGCAGCACGTAGAGGGTTTCCTTCTTGTCCTGCAACGGTTTTAGCACCAAGTCCATGAAGCTTTTGCGGTTGTCCAGGTAGGGCTCGATCACGTCCTCGCCCGCCGGGCACACGGCCAGACAGTAGGCCGCCTTGTAATTCGGTTTGAACGATAGGCTCTGCCACATCGATGCGTTCTCCGAATCGGTTACCCGCGAACGGAAATCGGCCGCGTCGGCGCTGTCCGCGACGGTCTGAACCCAATCGGTGAAACCGCCCATGAACTCGCGGTAGTTGTGCGTCGAACACGCCAGCCAATCGAAGCTGCCGTCCTTGCCGATCGCGCCGACCGGGCACGCCGCGACGCACAACTTGCATTCCAGGCACGGACTGTAGTCCAACGGCTCGCCGTAGCTGCTGATCGGCGCGTCGACCACAATCGTGCCCAGCAGGATGAAATTGCCGAATTTCGGGTGAATCACGTTGCGGTGAATGCCCATTGCGCCGTGGCCTGCGGCCACGGCAACGGGTTTGTGCGCCACCACCCAGATCCGGCCAGGATAGTTATCCATTTCCATCGGAAAGGTCGCCGACGGGTTCAGCGCCCGGTATCCGGCATCTTGGAGGCGACGCACGATGCGATAGGCCGCCTCGTTGAGCAGCTCACCGCTGCGGTGAAACTCCTGGTTGGCCACACTGCGCGCGGTCGAGCGGACGTTGTCGCGGTTCATCTTGGCCACGAGCGAGATGTAGCTCTTCGCGCCCGGTAACGCGGCCTCGACGTGCTCGACCTCCGAGGCCAGCTCGGGGTTATCGACACTGGCGAACCCCACGTCATCGACGCCGGCGTCCAGGCACATGTCGCGCAGCCAATCGGCGTCGAGCACACCGGGTTTCAGCGTCTGGCGCGATCGCACCTTTCGCACGGTGGGATGCTCCGCCAGCCGGGCCGGCAGTTTCTCGGTCATGCTGAGTATAGTACACGATACTTAGATGGTGGCGGGCCCCAGCCGGCAGGCGCACGACGCGTTGATCGCAACATCGGCGTGCGCGCGCGCCAGCGCTAATTGCTGCCCGATGATCGTCGCCTCCGCGGTGCGGCCGAGACGCCGCAAGCACTCGTGGTACCCGTGCAGGCTCCACACATTGTTCGGATGTTGGCAGCATCGCCGCACCGTGGGGTCAAGCCCGAGATCGGCAGCGTAGACGGCGGCCGCCTCAGCCAGCTGGCCCTGCTCTAGCAGCAACGCACCATAGGCGTGGCGGGTAGGTTGCATCCAGCCCCACGGCTCGTCGTAGGGAAGGTCGTCGTCGAGTTGCACCGCGCGCCGAAGGTGACTGAACGCCAGATCGAATTGCCCTTGCCGGTAAGCGATCTCGCCGTCTAACATCGCGCCGGCCACCGCGAGGATGTCACGACTGGTGTTGTTGAACAGATAGCGTGACGCAGGAATGCGGCGGTACGCTGCGGTGAAGGCTTCACGCTCGGCATGCGCTTGCGCCAGTTCGCCTTTGGCAGCGTAGGCCACGCCGCGGCCGTAGTGGACTGTCGCCGCCGTGGTGCAGTACAGATCCTGATCCGCGGGGATTGGCTCGGCGATCAGGTCTTCCCAACGGCCGAAGCGGATAAAGACGTGCACCCGAAGCGGGACGAAGGCCTCCAGCCAGTCGGCCATCGGCGGTGATGCGATTGACAGCACCTCGGGTGTGAGCTGCTGGGCAAGTTCGTCGGCGGCCGCAAGCGCGACACGGGATTGGCCGGAAAACATCGCCGCATACACGACGAAGTGCAAGTCGTGTGCTCGGTAAGCCGAATAAAAGTTCAGCGGCCCTTCGCATTCGAGAAACCTGCGATCCGCGCGCACCGCGGCCAGGTTCGACACCACGGCGGTGCGATAGTCACCGCACAACACATCAATATGGGTTGGCATGTGTTGGAGGTGGCCAGCATCGGGAGCCAGCCCACGCAGCAGATCGGCCGCCGGTAGCGCCTCTTCGGGATGGGCGGATAGTTCCATCGTGTGCAGGTAGATGTGCAGGATGCCGGGGTGGGACCGGCCGGCCGGCGTCTGCAGCGCGGTCTGCAGAATTCGTTTGGCCTCGACCACCCGAGAACCCGGGGCCGGCTCCCCGGTGTGGGTGTCCCACAATGCCCAGGCCGTCAGATTGACCAGCGCGTCCGCGGTCAGGGCCGCAACATCGGTCTCGTCTGGGTAAGCCGACGCCAATGCCACCATCGCTGCTGCGTACGAGGCATTACCAGTCGCCAGTGCCGCGGTGTCAGTCGCGTCGTCCGTCGGAAAGCGAGCAGCCAGCGCCGCGATCAGACCACGCTCAAGATCCGTCGCGCGGCCGCCGGTGGCCAGCCGCAGCTCGTCGCGCGCCCGAGCCAGCGACGCGGCCAGCTCGACCGCGTCGAATGCGTCCCAGGCTTTGTTGTAGTTAGGGCCTACCGAGTAGGCGATGCCCCACCGCGCGATTGCCAGATCAGGGTCTAGGCCAAGCGCTTTCTCGAAGCACTGCACCGCCTCTTCGTGATTGAACGCATAAGCCCACACCATGCCCCGGTCGAACCACAGCTGCGCCTGAGCCGACGGTGTGTCGACGGCCCGGTGGTAGGAGCCGAGGTCGTAGTACGGCTCGACGTCGCCGCGCGGAACCACCACGTCGCCGACGATAACCTACGCGGGCGAATCTTCCTGGCTCTCCGCGTCGGCCACCGTCAAGGGCAATGCCAGATCCTCCAGGGGGCGTTGCTCGGCCGCGATCCCGAGCCACAGCTCGACCAGGCCCGCGACCGCCATCACGATCGCTCCGATCAGAAACGACCAGAGCACCTGGCCGCGATTGCCCGAATTGATCAACTCACCGAACAGCAGGGGGCCGGTGATGCCGCCGATCGCGGTGCCCATCGCGTAGAAGAACGCGATCGCCAGGGCCCGGGTCTCCATCGGGAAGATCTCGCTGACGGTCAGGTAGGCCGCGCTCGCACCCGCCGAGGCCAGGAAGAACGCCGCTGCCAGCACGACGATGAAAGTCCAGACACCGCCGGTCCGATTCACGAAGACCACCCCGAGGACGACCGCCACGACCGCCGAGCCGATGTAGGTCATGGTGATCATCGGTTTGCGGCCGACCGTGTCGAAAAAGCGTCCGAGGACCAAGGGACCGAAGAAATTGCTCAACGCCCACAGAATGAAGAACACCGGCACTTTCCCGGAAGGGACGCCATAGAACCCGCTCAACAGCGTGCCCAGATTGAACGTCACGCCGTTGTAGAGGAAGGCCTGACCGATGAACAACGCGAGCCCAAGGACCGCGCGCTGCGGATAGAGCTTGAAAGCCACCCGGGCGATTTCCACGAATGAAATCGTTTGGCGCTGACGAATTCTCAGCGGTTTACCTTGCGGCTCGGGCAGCGGTTGGCCGGTTTCTCGCTGCACGTCTTGTTCGATCTCGCCGACGATCTGCTCGGCTTCCTCGTCGCGCCCGTGAATGAACAACCACCGCGGGCTTTCCGGAATATTGCGCCGGACGAGGAGGACAAAGATGCCGAATATGGCGCCGATCCCGAAAGCCAGCCGCCATCCGATGTTCGGCGGGAAGTTCGACGTGTCCAGAAGAACCAGCGCGCCCGCGGCTCCAGCGGCCGAACCCAGCCAATATGTGCCGTTGATGATCAGATCCACGCGACCGCGCACCCGTGCCGGAATCAACTCGTCGATCGCGGAATTGATGGCAGCGTATTCGCCCCCGATGCCGGCGCCCGTAAAAAAGCGAGTGACGAAGAAATACCAAGGCGCAAAGGCGAATGCGGTCGCGACGGTGGCGACAAGGTAGACCGCAAGGGTCAGGATGAACAGATTGCGCCGCCCGAAACGGTCCGTCAGGTGACCAAAGAACAATGCGCCCAGGCACGCCCCCGTGATGTAGATCGCCGCCGCATAGCCGATCTGCGCGGGGTTGAGCTCGATGCCACTGCCCTTTTCGGTGAGCCGCGCCGACACGTTGCCGACCATCGTGACCTCGAGCCCGTCGAGGACCCACACACCGCCCAGACCCACAACCACGCGCCAGTGAAACCGCGACCACGGCAGCCGGTCCAGTCGCGCCGGTACCTGCGTCGTGATGGTTCTGGTTTGCGCGCCTGGGCTCATGCGGCCTCCGTTCTGAGTGGATACAGAGTTACCCGCCACCACCTACCAGCAAGCCTGCAAAGACCATGGCGGTTGGGGTGTACCTGACATCCCGGCGGACCCTACCAGCCCGCAAGTCTGGCTCTAGGAACCCAGCTCGGACGATGAGTGGACGCCGTGGGGGAACTTGCTGCCCGCAGCTCAGCTGTCGGTGATGCGATCGATGTGGGCAAGGAAATGCGTGAGCACCGCGTCGGGCGCCTCGAGTTGCGGCCAGTGTCCGATGTCGTCGGCGAGCATCACGACATCGGCTTCAGGAATCACCTCGGCGTAGCGGCGAGCCATATGAGCGCCGGAATTCGGGTCGATTGGCCCGTCGATCAATCGCATCGGCACCCCGGTTTGCCGCATGGCGCGCACCCACCGGTTTCGGTGAATGTAGCGGTCATTGATGAAGCGGCCGACCTTATGCAGGACCCGGCGGCCGTCGTTGTAATCCAAAATCTGATTGAACACGTCCATCATGTGTCGCGTGGGCTTGGTATTCGGTCCGAACAGCTCGCGAAGCGTCGGTTCTAGCAGGCGACGGGACAGCGGGCTGTCCTGCACTCGACTCACGATGTCGCCCAATGGGGTTTGAGACATCAGCTTCTGCGCTGTCCGCGGCGTGTAGGACTCGATGAACATGCCGCCATTGAGCCAGGTGATCGAGTCGATGCGCGGCGCGCCGTAGGCCTGCTGAGCGAACTCGTGGCGGGCCAACAGTTCCTGGCCCACAGAATCTCCAATGTCGTGAGCCAGGATGTGCACGGTGTTGATGTCCAGGTGTGCAAGCAGCGCTTCGTGCATGTCCGCGTGGTCGTGTACCGAGTATTGGTAGGCCACCGGTTTGCCCGAAAATCCCATGCCCATCATGTCCGGTGCGATGACCGTGAACCGTTCGACCAGCGTCGGCCAGATCGGCGCCCAGTCAAAGGAATTGAACGGATAACCGTGAATCAGCAGCAGCGGCGGTCCACTGCCCTCCATGCGGTAGAAGACGTCGAAGCCGAGGTAGTCGAAGCACTCTCCGGAATCCAGCCAGCGTTTCAGTTCAGCGTCCATGACGGCGATCATCCTTCGGGCCCAAGACTGGTCCGCCGTGGGGCACTAGCCGGCGCCCTTGCCGTTGTCGACGCGGTAGACGGCGCCGTGGATGGCGGCCGCGGCGTCGCTGGCAAGAAACGCGACCACGTTCGCGACATCGAGGGGCTGCATCATGCCGCGCGGCGAGGCCGTGCGCATGATCAGGTCGTAGTTCGGATCCGCTGGCGCACTGAACTGTTCGAGTTGCGGGGTAAGCATGCCGCCGGGACATACCGCGTTGACGCGCAAACGGTCCGCGGTGTATTCCACCGCCAAAGCACGAGTCAGCCCAATCAGCCCGTGCTTGGCAGCGCAATAGCCCGCTGAGTACGCCTGGCCCTCAACGCCCGCAATCGAGCTGACGTTGACGATGTTGCCGCCTCGTTCCAGCAGATGCGGCAGTGCGGCCCGGCACAGGTAGAACGGACCGTTGAGGTTGACACCGAGATCCTGGGACCAGTCGTCGTCGGTCATCGACTCGGTTCGGCGCATCTGGTGCTTGCCGGCGATGTTGACCAGGACGTCTAGTCCGCCGAACTCCCGCACACATTGCTCGACCGCATCTTTGCAGGCCTGCGCGGAAGCTACGTCCACCGATGTGTAGGAACCACGTTCCACGCCGGTGAATACCTCGGCCAAGCGTGCGGTATCCCGGGCTATGCCGAAGACCGTCGCGCCCTCCCGGGAAAGCAGCTTGGCCGTTTCAGCGCCCAGGCCCGACGACGCCCCGGTCACCAGTGCGACCTTGCCTTGCAGTGCTGTCATGACAGTCCCTGTCCTCAATAGGACCGCATTCGCGCGACGCCAACCCGCAGAAGATCAAGTGGCGCAACGGTTCTGAGTCCCGATATGCTCGTCGCGTCGCGGAGCAGGCGCTCGGCCCGGAAGCTCTGCCGGAGGCGGCGTACGGTCACCAACACGAGCAAGCTAATCACAAGCCTGCCCAGCGCGATCCGGCTCGTTCGCTTCTGCCAGGTTGGTCGCGACGAGCCCGCGCGCCGGCCGACGTAGTAGCCGAACCAAGTCGCCGTCGCCAGCGCGCAAATCACCGCAAACACCGCCATGCTGATCAGCGTCCTTCGCCGCCATCTCGGAAGGGTCACGCGCGGGATACACCTCGGCCAACACCGCGGACCGAGGTTGCCCTGAAGCGGATTGTCGCGGCCGCGTCAGTGCTGCGGCGTCGGCGGCGCAACTTCGATGGAGACCAGTTCGGACAGGCCGCTGACGCTGAGGCTGGTCATCAGCAGGCGGTGGGCGATGACGCGGATGTGGTCGGCGCGGGTGAATAGGGCATTGATGGCGGCGCTATCCAGGTACTCCACCCCGCTCAGGTCCACAGTGAGCGTTTCGCCGCCGCCCGCGGCCTCGGCCGTGGCGGAGCTGAGGGCCTGGTCGAACGCGTCGATGTTGCTCAGGTCGATTTCGCCCACTGCGATCAGCACGAGTTTTCCATCGTCGGAGCGCAGGGTGTCGAGGGTGAGTAACGCGGCCATCATGTGATCCTCACGGATAGCTGAACTGTGGTTCCGGCGGCATCGGGATTGATCGTGACATCATGCATCAGGCCTCGCATGAGGGTGATACCGCGACCGCGATGCGGGTTGGCAGCCGGCTGCGGTGGCTTCCACGAGCCGGTATCGGTGATGGTCAATTGAACCTCGTCGACGAGTGCGGTCGCATCCAGGACAATCGTGCCACCCGGTCGGTGGCGGTGACCATGCTCGATGGCGTTGGCGACGGCTTCGCCCGCAGCGATGAGCACATTCATGGTGTCAGCGGGGCTGAGCCGGGCCCGGGTCAACCAGCTGCGCAACGCCTTACGGGTTGGGGCGAGGTGGCTGGCGTCGGCGGGAAACGTCAGCTCCAACGGTGCGGGATGGCGGTAAAGCAAGAGGGCGACATCGTCCTGATAGCCGCCGCTTGGCGCGAGCCGAGACATGATCTGGTCCGCCAAATCGGCCAGCGGGGACGCGAGACCGTCCTGAACGAGGGCTGCCGCGCGGGAGATGCCGTCGTCCAGTGGCTTGCGACGACGTTCGACCAGGCCGTCGGTGTACAGCACCAGGGTCGAGCGCGCCGGCACGGTCATATGGGCCTCGGGGCGGGACCGGTGCGGCCGTACTCCCAATGCAATGCCGTGGCCATCCTCGAGCATCTGGGTGGTGCCGTCGGAGTGCACCAGGATGGGCGGCGGGTGCCCGGCGCTGGAATAGACCAGCTCACCGGTGTCGGGGTTGAGCACCGCACAGACGGCGGTGGTGCATTGGGCGCCGGGCAACCGCGAGGCGAAGCGGTCCAACCCCTCGAGGGCGGCCGCAGGTCTGGGATTGTCTAGCAGCAATGCGCGGCAGGCGCTGCGCACCTGTCCCATCACCGTCGCGGCGGCGAGGCCATGTCCGACACAGTCGCCGACGATCAACGCGATGCGCCCGTCCTCCAGGTCGACGACGTCGTACCAGTCACCACCGACTTGCAGGGGTCGGGTGGCGGCCTGATAGCGGACCGCGAAGCCGTGCGGCAGATCGGCAGGGCCGAGAATCGCATGCTGCAGAGCTAGCGCGGTCTCGCGCTGCTGGTCAACCCGATGCACTCGTTGCAGGCCCGGGCCGAGTCGGCCGGCCAGCACAGTCAGCAGGGTCTGGTCCTCGAGGGTGAATGGCCGTTGGTCGGCCAGATCGATCCAGACGACGAGCACGCCGTCGGGGTGCTGCAGCGCGATGGCTGCCGTCCCGGGCTCGGTGGTATTGGGGGTGAGCAAATCACCGTCGCGCAACGCGCTGAGCATCTGCTGGGTTTGCGCTGGGAGGTCGACCCACTGCACGGGCTCGCCAACCGATACCAGTTCCGGTGTACGCGAAGCGATTGCGGAAGCTGATCCCTGGGTGAGGTTACGGGTGGGGAACGTGACGGCCAGAACGCGGCGGGCCCGCCAAAGTCGACGCAGTTCCTCAGCCGCGGCAAGCACCGCGTCATCGACATTGTCCGCTTGGGCAAGCTCCTGGTTGAGGGCGTGTTCTCGGCCCGCCGCCAGCGCCAAGGCGATAGCAGCATGCTGCGCGAAGTCACTGACCAACTCGAGGTAATCGTTGCCGAATGGTGGCTGCTGCGGGGCGCGTGCGACGGCGATCACACCAAGCACCGCGTCGTCGGCGATCAGCGGCATGACAATAGCCGGACGATCACCGACATCGGTGAACCCCTCGATCGGATACTCGAAGGAATCGGTAATCAGGGGTAGGCCGCGCCGTGCAACACCACCCGTGGTGGAGCCGTCCATCGGCACTTGCCGACCGATCACCTGCGAGGCGTACCGACCCGCGGTTGCGGCCACGACAAGGGCGTCGACCTTGTCCTCGGGTAGCTCGGGCTCCCTGGGAACAAGCAATATGGCTTGCTCAGCACCGGCCAATTCCAGCGCCCGATTCACAATGAGCTGCAGCGGTCCGGTTTGTGGATCCCCGGACAGCAGCGCGCTCGTGATTTCGCGACTGGCGTTGGTCCATCTCGCCGATTCACGCTCTCGTTCGAAGAGCCGTGCATTGTCGATGGCGGCCGCCGCTGCCGTGGCTAACGCGCGTACGGCGCTCTCGTGGGAATCGGTGAATACTCGGCCGGACCGGTCGTCGGCGAGGTAGAGGCTCCCAAAGTCAGCTGCCCGCACGGTGATCGGTATCCCGAGAAGCGCCCGCAACGGCGGCCCGTGCGCGGCGGGCCCGATGGCCTGCGGATGAACGCTCAAATCATCGAGGCGGATACCCTCACCGACCGGCAGACCGCCCAGCCGCCGCGCCGTGTCGTCGTCGATTCCGGCGTGGATGAACGAGGCCAGGTTGCCGTCGGATGCGCGGATACCCAGCGCGCCATACCGGGCACCGGTCAGCTCCATCGCCCCATTGACGATCCGATGCAATGTCACATCCAGGTCCAGATCGGAACCGATCTCGACGATGACGCGCACCAGTTGTGCCATCTGATCGCGAGCTGCCACCAGCTCGTCAACCTGTTCCTGAACTTTGCCCCCCCGCTCACGCTGGCCCTGCCCGGTGAAGGCGGATTCTCCCGGATCGTCGACCATAGACACCAACGTAGTGCGTGACGTGCGGGCCTCTTGGGCCGGAGCGGCATTTTGCCAGCTCATTCCGGTCCCGACCCGGCGAGCACCTTGCCTCTGAACGCGCCCTCGTGTGCTCGTGCTTCAAGCCGCATGTCGTCGCCCGTCTCTATCATCGCCTCATGTACAAGGTGTCGCGGGAAAGCTTTGCCGCCACGGGGTTCTCGGGCTTGCGAGAACTACTCGCGACATGAAGGCGTCCTTCGTTTTTCTCCCGGTTTACTTCGGGCTGTTTCTCGGCTTCTTCGGGCACAACGTCATGTGGGGTCTAGCGGGAGGCTTTTGTGGTCTGCTGTTGGCGATTTTGGTCTCACGACCGGCTCCGCGGCGAGTGCGGGTCAATGCCCGCCTGAGGGAAATCGATGCCATGGACGGGGTGGAATTCGAAGACTACGTCGCCGCACGCCTGCAACGGGCAGGCTGGCAGGTCAGCTTCACTCCTGCCGTCGGCGATTACGGCGTCGACCTGATCGCCCAGAAGGACGGCCAGAATGTGGCGATTCAATGCAAGCGGCACGGCAAGACGGTTGGCATCGCTGCGGTCCAGCAGGTGGTTTCGGGTGCGCTCCATCACGGGTGCGCGCGCAGTATCGTGGTGAGCAATCAGGAGTTTACTTCTGCTGCAAAGCAATTGGCTTTCACTCACCGCTGCCAGCTGATTGGGCGCAAAGCGTTGCAAAGCTGGGTACCCCCGCCTGCGCGCAGGGCGACTTAGGCGGTGGCAGCGTTAGTGACCGCTGAGCAGGCGTTGCTTTTGTTCGCCGAACTCCTTGTCGGTCAATACACCACTATCACGGAGTCGACCGAGTTTGCTTAGCAAATCGGTGACTTCGCGTAACTCGGCAGTGGCTCCGCCTCCTCGACCGCCCGAATTCTCCACGCGATCGCGCGGAGCCCCACCGGCACGCAGCAAAACGCCGGGCGCATCGCTTTTGTGTCTTTTCCATTCGCAATTCAAAAGCTGTTACCTTCGGCACAGTTGCCGCATCGGTCCGGCCAAGAGCGATGATCTCGCCGAATCTGGGCGGCGGGCTCGCTAATGATGACGCATGGTGCCATGGTGTTCCGGTGGTGATGCGAGGCATGACGGATCCGTCGGCGGTCCGAAGGTTCTGCACCCCATAGACTTTCAATGTTCCGTCGACCACCAACATGGAATAGCAATCATGTGTGCCCCACCCAGTGCTGGCGGAGCGACGGCAGGAATTCCGAGGCGCGTTCATCGGGGAAATGCATTCGCGCGCCATCAAGGGTGACGACTTGAGTAGTGCCCGGGATCAGCTCGCTGAGGCGCCGCGCCCACTTAAGTGGGAAGAACAGATCGCCGGTTCCCCACACGATAAGTGTGGGCGTCTTGAGTTGGGCTAGTTGAGGTCTTACAGCGGTCAGGTCAGTTGACGATATGGCCGCCGTCAGGCGCGCAAAAGCGCGGGAGGATTCCGGTGTGCCGAAGACAGGTAGGACGTATGCATAAACTACCTCTTCCGGAAGTCGACCCGGATGCCGATAGCCGGCAGCCAGACCCCCAAGCATTAGCCGACGGCTGGCAACTATGCGTGGCCCGAGTTTCGCCAGCAGTCCGGGGTGCGCTGCAATTGCGAAGGGCTTGAAGAGGGTTGGCGGGGTGTTGCCTTCGGTGTCGCAGTTAGTCAGGGTCAGCGTCGACAATCGCTCGCCGAGGTGAGCGGCCGCGATTTGGCCTACTGCGCCACCGGTGTTGTTCGCTACCAGGTCAAAGCGATCCAAGCCCAAGTGATCGCATAGCTCGATGACGCGGCGCGCCAGGCCAGTCAGTGACACATCGCAATGTGCAGGTGCTGCAGGTGTGTGCCCATGCCCGGGCAAGTCCACGGCGATGCAACGCCGTTGTTCGCCGGCGACGTCGGAGATGATGTGGCGCCACAACAGGCTGTTCGTAACAATGCCGTGGATGAAGACCGCAGGACGGCCTCGTCCAACATCGAGATAGCTGACCTCGCCGGATTCCGTAGTCGCATAGCGACGGTGGGCTTCTAGTTCGTCGATGTCCATGATGGCGGACGGCTCCCTTCGTGCCCGGCCAGTCGATACCACACGTATGTCACATACCTTGGGTATGCGAGGTGTCTTCTGGCGACTATTCTCGTCGTCATGGAGAGTGTCAAGAGTCGCCGCGCCGAGTACGCGGAACAGACCCGTGCGGCGATAGTCAGCGCCGCCGCCGAAGCTTTCGCCGGGCAGGGATTTGCCGCCACGTCCATCACACGGATTGCGACTGCGGCCCATGTGACGAAAGGCGCTATCTACCACCACTTCCCAGACAAGCAGGCCTTATTCGAAGCCGTCTTCCGCCAATGCAATGAAGCCGCACAGCAACAGGTATATGCCGCGGTCGCCGAATATGCCGACGATCCGTGGGAAACCGCGCTGGCCGGGCTGGCGGCCACACTCGATGTGTCCCTCGACCCCGTCGCTGCGCGGCTCATCTACGTCGAGGGCCCAGTCGGTCTTGGGTGGCGACGATGGCGTGAATCTGAAGATCACTACACACGCCGCAACGTCCGCCTGCTGCTACAGGGGCTGATTAGCGCAGGCATTTACTCCGACCATATCCCCGTCGATGCGATGACTCAGGTTGTCACCGGAATGATCACCCATGCCGGCATCTCTTTGGCCGAGGCTTCAAGCCGCAAGCGCAAAACCGTCCACCGCGACCTGTACACCGCAATCCAGCAGATCATGCTCGGCCTGCGACGCACCGAAGCCGGGCCTCGCTAAACGCCACCCTGGGTTGCCCTCGCGGACTACTCGGTACCATCCGAGACGATGGATTCGAGGGCGACTTAGGCGGTGGCAGAGCATGTCCGTGCGGGTGGCTAAGACCGACCAATCGCTCTCCGTCGCGCTCAAGAAAGGCTCGGCCGTAGCGCACCCCCGTGCAGAGCAGTCAGCCATCAGCTCTGCTGACCCTCCCCTGCGAGTCGGGGGTTGTGCTCCTTGTCAGCTCCTGCAAGCCATCCTTGTCGTACTAGGAAGCGATGACTGCTGTGGGTCTCAGGCGCACTGGTAAGTGTTTCAGCCCGTGCAGCGCCATGCTGTCATTCATGGTCGGCTCTCCAGCCAAAGTCAGTTGGGGAAAACGCCCAAACAGCGACTGCAGGCCGATGTGCAATTCCATGCGTGCCAATGCCGCCCCCAGACAGACGTGAATACCGGTGCCGAAGCTGAGGTGTTCGCGGGCGTTGACGCGGGTGGTATCGAATACGTCGGGGCGTTCGAAGACCGCCGGATCGCGGTTGGCTCCGCCCAGCAGAAGCAAGATGGCCTGGCCCTCGTGAACGGTGCGATCCTGTATGTCGAGTGTCTCGGTAGCAATCCTGATTCCCCATTGAATGGCAGTTTCGTAGCGCAACATCTCCTCGACCGCGTTGGGCCATCCCTCGGGATTTATCTGGAGGCGGTCCAACTGATCGGGATGCCGAATGAGTGTCACGACAGCCTTGCCGAGGACATGGGTCGTGGTAATAAACCCTGCGCCGAGCAGCAGCGCCGCGAACATCCGGACCTCGGTGTCGCAGAGGTCACCGTCCTGCAAGACGGCTGCCAGGATGCTGTCGTCGGCGTTGCGATGACGCAGCCGCTCGACATGCATCGCCAGGTACTGCTCGAACTCGGTCAATGCCCCCATGGATACCTGAAAGTCCCGCCAGGATGGCGCCGCGCTGGCGATTAGCCTGGTTCCAGGCTCACCGAACTCATACA
Source organism: Mycobacterium sp. (assembly GCA_035996225.1). Classification (GTDB taxonomy): domain Bacteria; phylum Actinomycetota; class Actinomycetes; order Mycobacteriales; family Mycobacteriaceae; genus Mycobacterium. The sequence continues at coordinate 33,934 of DASYJS010000389.1, forward strand.
GATATGAAGTCTCCTCACGGGGTATGCCGAGCATTCCAGCGATGACTTCGATGGGAATTCGAGCGGTGTAGTTGGTGATCAAGTCGCATTCGGCGGCGCCGTCCAGGCCATCCAACAGATCGTCGGCGACCTTTTGAATCCGATGACGAAGTCCCTCGAGTGCACGCGGAGTAAATGCCCGCGACACCAGGCGACGCAACCGAGCGTGCTCGGGCGGATCGGTGACCAGCATCGACGGCGGCTCAGTAGCGTTCAGCACGTTCGGATCGGTCTTGGCGAGGATCCATCGCGTGAGACGAAACGGTGACCGATCCCGCGGTTTAAGAGTCCGGAACCGGTCGTCTCGCAACACTTCTCGGACGATCCGCGCGTCGGCGGTCACCAAGCCACCACCTGGGAACGAAGACATGTGTCCGCGCAGGCGTACCTCTTCGACAAGTTGATACATGTTCTCGGTCTGGTGGGTATCGATCATCAGCTGGGCCAACGGATCACCACGACGTGCCAGCAGTTTCAGCGTCGCGCGCGAAATTCCGTACCCCGCCAGCCAATGCACTCGGCGCTTGATGCCAACGTTCATGTAGTCGCCTCTGACAATCGAATATGTCGAGGGTACTCGCCGACGACGCCGAATAGCTGCCAAAAATGCCTGCCGAAACCTGGCTGAATTGGCTATATCCACAGAGAGGCATTTGTTTGAGCCGTCGGGGCGTCGTTGAACGTACAGCCGTGGCTATGCCTTTATTTCGCAGGCGCTTTTGTCATACCGCCTGATGCTATCTCGGGGCCGAGCGGCGCAATGGCAGCGATGATCTGCGTCACCACGTTCGGGGGAACTCCGGCGGCGTGTAGCGCGGCGACCAAATGCTGTGCAACGAGGTCGAAATGGTGCATGGTGATTCCGCGCCCTTGATGCACCTGCTTCATCGGCGGGCCAGTGTAGGACTCGGGCCCGCCCAGCGCCGCTGCAAAGAACTCTGCCTGTTTGCCCTTCAGGCGGCCCATATTCGTTCCGGTGAAGAAACCTGACAGCTCATCGTCGGCAAGGACGCGATCGTAGAAGTCTTCGACCACGCCCTCGATAGCCTCGTATCCGCCAATTCGACTGTAGATGCTTGCTGCGCCCTGCTTCATGCGGTCAATACTTTAAGCCGGTCGAAAGAAGCGCCACGACATAGTCGCTTTGACGTGAAAGGTCCTTCCTCCCAACGTGCTTCGGGATACACCCTCGCTAATCGGTCAGCAGGGTGCACCGCGAAGTTCAGTCAGAGCTGGTCCAGTATTGGCAACAGCAACAGCAACGGCGCTGCAAGCTCAACATTGAAAACCGTGAGTAGACGGTCGGCCATCGCCGAGTGGAAAACGGTAACCGTGGCGTGGGTGCATCTGCGCACCACGAACCCGATCGAATCGACTTTCGCCACCGTGCGGTTGCGGACCAAGGTCACCAAAGGCCCCGCTCACGCGCCGCGGGGATCGCCATGGCCTACAAGCTGATCGACGCCGCCCAGGCCCGCTGGCGGGCCGTCAACGCACCCCACCCGGTCGCCCTCGTCCGTGCCGTCGCGACGTTCCCCAAGGGCAAGCTACTCGAACGTCCCGTCGACATCACACCTGAAATATCAGACGCCGAGCCGTCAAACGCTGGATCGGAGGTCGCCTGAAAATCGCCGATCAACAAGCATTGACAACACTTCTCCCGGCAAGCGCTACAGCCTCAAGACGACTACGACCAGTGCGAGGACACCCAGACCAGCGATCAAGCCGGCCATCACCCCGGCTATCGAGTACGGCATGGCCCCAACTTCTGCCTCTAGTGCCTTCATCTCCTGGCGATGCTGAATCCAGGCCAATATCAAGCCCGTTAGCCCAACCAAGATCATTACCACGCCGAAGACCCACGGACTAACGATCGGTTCGCGACGCCGCTCCGTGGTCGACAGATACTGGAAAACTTGAAGATCGTGAAACCCGTTGCGCCGCGAGGCGAGTGGACGCGTCGAGCGGTTGCTCTGCCATGATTCCCCTTCGATCGAAGGCCAAAAGATAGTCGTAAAGGCGATTCCGCTAAGGACCCCCCACTGGTGATCTCCTGAGCCGGAAAGTGCCCGGCCGGGTCAAGCACATAGTGGTTGAGGCTCAGGTGGCGGGGAGGCCGGCCTGAAGTTTGGCCAGCACTTGGTCGAGGTTGAAGCTGGCCGACTTCTGCCGTTGTGGGAATTCGGCAAGCGTCTGCAGCATCTGGGCGACGTAGACCTGGGCGGGAGTGAACACCCAGATGCGGTCGATCATCCAGTCGAAGTAGGTGTTCGATGTGATATCGGCCCGTTCGTAGGGATCGGTCCGCAGGTTGAACAGCTTCGGTGCGCGCAGCTCGGTGTAGGGCTCCAACCAGATTCGTAGCGTGCCGACGACCCGCTGCTCCATGAACACGATCTTCCAGTTGTCGAACCGCAGCCCGGTCAGGTCGCCGTCGTCGGAGACGTAGAAGAAGTGCTGGCGCGGGCTTTCGTCGGTCGCACCGGTGATGTAGGGCAACTGGTTGTGCCCGTCAAGGTGAACCTTGTAG
>DASYJS010000390.1:0-1711 GCA_035996225.1 Mycobacterium sp.
GTCAGCGTTTCGAGTGTTGTGTCAGCCTGGTCGGGCATCCGAGTGGCTGTCACTGGACGAGCCGCCCCGTCCCGATCTGGCGGGCGTTTCCGATTCATGCCGTTGGAACGCCGCTTTCGGGTCATGATGTGTCCGGAACCGGCTGTCAGAGCCTGACCGGAAACGGTATCGGAATCACATTGCTCGAGGGAGTGCCCAGAATGTGGGGGGATCAAGCGGCCAGTTGCTGGGCCGTATTGGAGGTTGGGTCGAACAGTTTGCCGAGGGCGGACCCAAACGCGCCGTTGTAGACCGCGCACCGAACCTGCAGCAGCAAGTCGGCGCCCCGTCGCGACCATCGCATCTGCTGCGCCTTATTCATCCGTTGATTGACCAGGAAGTTGGCTGTGCCCTCGGTCATCGAAGTTCCGACCCGCAGACCGGCCCGGTATCGTTTGGCATAATTGACGAGCCGCATACTTTGGCCGCGGAGATAGGTGTCGACCTCGCGCAACGCGCGCCACAACTTGCGGGAGGAAGGCACAGCCATCGTGCGGTGACCACGCTCGCCCTGAAAGACATGCATGACGTTGCGGACGCGATCGAGTGTACGCCGTGCGTTTTTGGCCTTGCCGTTCCAGATCCGCCAGTGCAGGCGTTCGACCTCCGGGACAATCACGGCCTTCGCCTGCGTCCGACCCGGTGTGTCGGTCGACAATCCGCCCGCTGCCTGCTTCGCGTGTTGCAGCCGCATGGCGATGTGGAACCAATCGGCGATCGGCGGTTTCTTGCAACCGGCATCGGCCAGAATCGACCGAAGGCCGGGGGCGCCGTCGGTGAACGCGGTCACCTCGGTGTCGGCGGCTCGGCCGACCGTCTCAAGGCTGCGCCGGATCAGCGTTGCGATCTTCGTCTCGGTCTTCGCCACGGCGCCGAACACCTGCCGACCACCGCCAGATGTCTCGACGTTGCCGACGCGAACCTCCAGATGCCGTTCGCCGTCGTGGCAGCCGCGGATGAATGTCGAGTCTACGGTGACGGTGATCGCCGACGCTCCAGATGCCGGCCTGACCGTGGCGGCGTCGCGAAGTTGCTCGCCAGCCTTAAACGTGTGGCCGCGCAGCGTCTCCGGGCTTTTCCCGGCCTCCACCGGCAGAAGATGCGCCAGCAGGCCAGCGGCGGGACGATACGGCATCAGAGCAGAAACATGGGCTCGTAGCTGGTCGAGTTCAGGCGTGGATCGGCAATACGACAGCCAGCTGACACCCGTCTCACCATGACCACAGCCGGCGCAGCGAAATCGCGGGAGGTGCACCGCCACCGTGCCAAACAGCGTCGCAACCCGATGAAGCCGCCGGTCCTTGACGTGACACGCTTGACCGCAACCAGAGCAAGCCGGACGCCGAACCGCGTGATCGTCGGCTTGGATGGCGACGACCGCCTGCTGCAGGCGCGCCAGGACCTGCTTCGCCTCCGACAGCATCAGCCCCAGTTTCGACATGTCGCCGAGAGCACCGAACGGCGTGATATCCATGACGTCGATGACCCGTGCCGGCCCGTCGATCCCCGTTTCAACCAAGCGCAAGACCCACGCCATCCACAATCCCCCAGCCAGCAATCGGTAGGCCAGTCATATCGCCCGCGTCCCCATCCCCCCACATTCTGGGCACTCCCCACATCCGTCCACCATAGTTCAGATAGGACAACGCCAGTCACGCGCTAATGGCGGCTT
>DASYJS010000391.1:0-20521 GCA_035996225.1 Mycobacterium sp.
GGACCGATGCTGGGCGCCAAGGCGGGAGCGTCGAGCCTGCCCGTCTGCGTCACCGCCACCCTCGTCGACGGGCTGGTGCTGGCCCGCTCGGCGCTGCATCATTCGCTGGTGTATCGCTCGGTGGTCGTGGTCGGTGACGCATGCTTGGTCGAGGACCCGGCGGAGAAGTCGCGGGCGCTAGGCGGACTGCTCGACCACATCGCACCCGGACGTGCCGCCGACTGCAGGGCGCCGAATGCACGGGAACTCGCCGCGACCGCGGTGCTCGCCCTCGACCTGGTCGAGGTTTCGGCCAAGGTGCGCGCCGGCGGCCCCGTCGATGAGCCGGAGGATTGCGCGCTGCCGCACTGGGCCGGCGTGCTTCCGCTGAGCCTGACGGCCGGTGCGCCGGTGCCGGCCGACGACCTCGATCCCACTACCCCGGCGCCGGACTATCTGATGCACTACTCGCGCTAGCGCGGCTACAGCAGCAGATACCGGTAGGCCGGCGAGCCCGGGTGCAACGTCTCGAAGTGAATCGCGGTCTCACGCATCCGGGCCAGCAGGTCGTCCAGGTCCGCCGACGACCCCAGCTGGATACCGACCAGCGCCTCACCGGTCTCCCGGTTGTTGCGTTTGACGTACTCGAACAAGGTGATGTCGTCGTTGGGCCCGAGCACGCCGTCGAGGAACCGGCGCAATGCGCCGGGCTCCTGCGGGAAGTCCACCAGGAAGTAGTGCTTGAGGCCGAGGTGGATCAGCGAGCGCTCGAGTACCTCGCCGTAGCGCGACACGTCGTTGTTGCCGCCCGAGATGAGGCAAACAACGGTGGCCCCGGGGTTGATGTCGGTTTCCAGCAGGCCGGCGACGGACAGCGCGCCCGCCGGCTCGGCGATGATGCCCTCGTTCTGGTAGAGGTCCAGCATCGCGGTGCATACCGCGCCCTCGTCGACCATCGTGATCGACACCATGTCGCCCGCGGCGGCCAGGGTGGCATGGGTCAGCGTCCCCGCCCGCTTCACCGCGGCGCCGTCTACGAACTGGTCGACGTGGTCGAGCGTCACCGGTTCGCCGGCGGCCAGCGCGGCCATCATCGCCGCGGCCCCGGCCGGCTCGATACCGAGAACCGCCGTGTTCGTCGTCCGTTTGGCCAGGTAGGTGGTGATGCCCGCGATGCAGCCACCGCCACCCACGGGGACGACCACCAGGTCGGGCTCCCCAACACCAAGCTTGTCGAGCTGGTCGAGCACCTCGACGGCGATGGTGCCCTGGCCGGCGATCGTGCGCGGGTCGTCGTAGGGCGGCACCAGCGTGGCGCCGGTGCGTTGGACATCCGCGAGGGCTGCCTCGGCGGCGAGATCGTAAGTCGATCCGCCGACGATCAGCTCGATGAAGCTGCCCCCGTGGTAGCGGATCCGGTCGCGCTTTTGTTTGGGCGTTTTGGCCGGCACATAGACGCGGCCGTGCACGCCCAGGGTCCGGCACGCGTAGGCGAACCCCTGCGCGTGATTGCCCGCCGAGGAGCACACCACGCCGGCGCCGATCTCCTCGTCGGACAGCTGCACCAGCAGGTTGTAGGCGCCGCGCAGCTTGTAGGAACGCACAATCTGGAGGTCTTCGCGCTTGAGATAGACCTGCGCGCCGGTGATCGCCGACAGCCGATCGCTGTACTGCAGCGGGGTGGGCGTGACGACCACCGCGATCCGCTGCGCAGCGCTGTCAATGTCGGCCGCGGACAGCGGCGACATGCTCGGGCTCTGGCTCAGTTCAGCGGACACCGATTAATGGTGCCACGCTGTACCGCCCAACGACCTAATCGGCTCAGCTCACCGGGGTCAGCACGAACACCGGAATCTGGCGATCGGTCTTCGTCTGGTAGTCCGCATAGTCCGGCCAGGCCTCGACGGCGCGCTCCCACCAGGCGGCCTTTTCGTCCCCGAACACCTCGCGCGCGTCGTAGTCGCGGGTGCTCCCGCCGTCCTGCAGTTCGACCCGCGGATTCTTGGCGATGTTGTAGTACCAGACCGGGTTCTTCGGGGCGCCACCGAGCGAGGCGACGACGGCATACTCGCCGTCGTGCTCAACTCGCATCAGCGGCGTCTTGCGGATTTTGCCGGTCTTGGCTCCGACTGTGGTCAGCAGAATGATGGGCTTGCCCTTCATGTCCGCTGCCTCGGCACCACCGGATTCGGCGTACTTGTCGGCTTGTTCGCGGGACCAATCCCAGGGGCTCGGTTCGTATTCACCTGTAAGCGGCATGTCCACCACTCTAGGCCCGATTCGGCACCGCGGGCGGGCGCATCACTGTGCTCTGGCGAGTTCGGCAATCACATTGACGCGTCGCGTCGCCGTCGCGATCTCGTCGGCGAACTCCTGCCGGCGCTTGGCGAGGTGCTCGGAATCGGAACCTTCGACCAGCTCGCGATGGCGAGCCAGGCGCAGCGCGGTCTTGAAGAGTTCCATCGACCTCGACTCGGCGCTGGCGATCCTGCGCTGCAGCTCCCACTGCTTACCCAACTCCAGACACTCGGCGAGGAACGCATTCTCGTCGAGCGGCTCGTCCCCGAGGGCGGCCAGCCGGTCGGCGACGATGTGGTGGGCGTCGAGGAACGGCCGCAACACCAAATGCGCCAATAGCAGATCGGCCGATTCCAGCAGCCCCCGCACATCGGCGGCCGCAACGGCCTTGCTGGTGTCCTCCACCGGGCCGATCAGCCGTACCTCGTCGGCCAGCTCCTTTTCGAACTGGGCGCGGCCGGAGAACAAGAACTCGAACTTCAGCAGCTCACGCAAACTCAGCGCCTCGTCGCGGACCGTCACCGGCGAAACCATGCCGTCCGCGGAATTCTCGGCGTTTTCCGCAGCGGCCAGCAACGCTGTTTCGGCGATCGCACGATCGACCAAGATGTGGATCGCGGTATTGCGGTAGAACGCCGCGACCAGGTGCTGGTCCTCGCCGATCCCCCACACCGCTTCGGTGCCGGCGTCGTACACGCTGACCACACCGGAGGCGACGAGCTGATGCAACGTCCACCGGATCGTGGAGCGATTCGTCAGGTCAGCGGCCCCGGCGACCGCCCAGTTTCGCGCGGCGATGTAGCTGGCCAACGGTCGCACGGTGGCCAGCACCTCGCTGATCGACATCGATCGGTCCGCACCCAGCAATGCCAGGCTCACCACTGCGGTGGGAGTGACCGCCGTCGCCCGGTTGATCCGGTGTTCGACGTCGAGCGCGATGCGTTCGATTTCGGACCCGATGCCCGCTTCCTCGCCGCGCATTTCCTCGAGGCGTTTGCGTAGCGGCAGCGGTTCCCCGAAGTCCAGGTAGGCGCGGCCGAGCCGCTTGCCCTGCTGGCGCGCCAACCCGACCAGGAAGCGAAGGTCTTCGGGCCGTTTCACCGCCCCGTAGGCTTCGGTGGTCATCGCCTCCACCTCGTGCAGTTGGTCGTACACGATGGAGGTCGGCACCAAATACACCTCGGGACCGTCGATTTCGTCGACGGCGTCGGTGATGTAGCGCAGGATCCCGAACGCCGGAGGGCGCAGCTTGCCGGTCCTGGTCCGGCCCCCCTCGATCGACCAGGCCAGGTTCGCGTGGTTTTGCACCAGCTGTGCGGCGTAGGCGCGCAACGCGAACCGGTAAACGGGAATGTCTTTGGTCGCACGCCGGATGAAGATCGTCCCGGTGCGCTTGGCCCAACCGCCCAGCGGGAAGAAGTTCAAGTTCGACCCACCGAAGGTCAGCGCGGGCGAGAGCCGGTTGGCCACGATCATTTCGGGCAGCAGCATGCCGTCCAAGTACGACCGGTGCGAAAAGGCAAACGCCAACGTCGCTTTGCGATCCAGTGTGCGCAGCTGCGCGATCTGGTCCTCGTCGACCAGCACGTCGTAGGCCCGCATCAGCCAGCGGCTGAAGCCGCGCCAACCCTGCACCGCCCGCTCGTCCAGCGAGGCCGCCATCTCGCGTAGGTACCCCGCCGATTCGGCGCGCACGCCGCCGGTGTCGCGGCCAAGCTCGTCGGCCAGCGTCGTCAGTCGCTCGTCGTACCAGGGCGCGGCCAGCAATTGGGCCACCGCGGCCGGGTCAGTCGATAGCGGCGTCACCGATTCGTGGACAATTCCGGTGCGCTGCAACATCTTCCGCAGTCCAATGCGGCCGAGTTCACGGGCTGTGGCGAGCCGCCCCCCGGTCACGCCGCGCGCACCTTAGCGGCAGCGGATTCGGTTCTCGTCATTTCCGTTCTCCTTAGGGCGTCGCCGGGCGGCGGGACCGGCTTCTCACCAGCAGCGCACTGTCCACATCCCCTCGGTGAGCGTACGTCCGTTGTCAGGGGGCACGGAACACAATTCGCGATTTCGACGTCGCACCGACTGCTCGATCAGCGGACGCCGAGTACGTTCGGATGATGGGGTACGAACCCGGTACTGACGCCAACGGCCTCACGCCGCTGGAACAGACCGCGTTGCTGACTCAATACGCTCGAGCGCTGGACAGCCAATGGCCCCGGCCCATTCTCGGAGACACGCTGGCCGCCGAGATCGTCGAAAAGATCGACTACGACTTCGCCGGGCTCGGCGTCCCCACCAGCGTGGTGTGCCAGGCGGCGCTGCGCGCCAAGATGCTCGACGAAAGGGTGCGGACATTCACCGCCGAGCATCCCGACGCCGTCGTCGTCGACCTGGGCGCCGGGCTGGACTCGGGCCCGTTTCGGGTGTGCCCGCCCGCCACCGTCGACTGGTACAGCGTCGATCTGCCAGGTGTCAGCGCTCTGCGCCGCCGGGTGATGCCGACCAGCGAGCGAGCCCACGTGGTGACGGCCTCGGTGGCCGATCTGAGCTGGCCCAACACCATGCCTGCCGATCGGCCCGCGATGGTGATCGCCGACGGACTGTTCGCGTTTCTGTCCGAGCCGGTGATCCGCGCTGTCTTTCGGCGCGTCACCGCCTATTTCACCTCTGGGGAAGTGGCCTTCAACGACTACGGCCGCATCGGTTCGCTCTCCCGGCTTGCGGTGAAACTGGCCCCGCAGCGGATGTTCAGCAGCGTCGGCGCCCAATGGGGCTATCCGGGGTTCGAAGATGCCCGAGTGCCCGAAACATGGAATCCGCAGTTGAAGCTGGTCGAAGAGGTCAGCCTGGCGCACGCGCCCGAGGTTGAGCTGTTCCCGGGCTGGATTCGCCTCGCCACCAAGGTTTCCGGGATGTTCGAGGCATCCGCCCGCAAAGCCCGGATCTTGCGCTACCAGTTCTAGGCCGGATGGATGCCGCATGTGCAGGCGTCGATCGACGGACAGGTGCAGCTCATTCCCCACTCGATGACGGCCCGCGCCCGGGCCAGCGACGCCATCTGGTCGTCGATCTCGGCGAGCTTGGCCTCGGCGAGTGCACGGCTGGCGGGGCGCCCGGGCGCATCGTCGGCGAACAGCAGCTGGATTTCTTCCAGCGCGAAGCCGGCGGATTTGCACAGCCGGATGACCTCGAGGCGGGCCAGGATCGAGCCGTCGTAGCGGCGCCGGCCGGCCAGGCGCGCCGGCGGCGGCAACAGCCCGATCTGCTCGTAGTAGCGCAGCGTGGTCGCCGCCATCCCGGCTTCGCGCGCGACGTCTCCGATCGTGAGCGTGGCCCGCGAGCGGGCGGTAGCCACCACAGCCATCGGGCCTCCCAGCATCCGGCGCTTGACTTCGAGTCAACTCTAAGTCGTTGACTGTGGCAATGCACAGAACCGCACTCGCCGAGCTGAACGACGCTCGCTACGCCCTCCTCCGATCATTCCGGCGCGACGGCGCACCCCGGGACACCCCCATCTGGTTCGCGCTGGACGGCGACGCACTGGTGTTCCGGACCAAGGTGGGCCCCAAGACCAAGCGGCTGGCGGCCCGCCCCGACATCGAACTCCGTGCGTGCGACTACCGGGGCCGGGTTCGCCGCGGTGCGGTGACGGTGACGGGGCGTGCCACGCTGCTGTCGGGCGCCGACGCCGAACGGGCCAACCGGACATTGCACCAGCGGTACGGCTGGCAGTGGAACATCGTGCCGCTGATCAAAATGCCGGGCGTGACCAACGTTCACCAGGATCTGTGTGTCCGGGAAAAGCTGCGCCGGGCGCGCGACCGCGGGGTCTGGGCCGACAGCGTCATCGTCCGGGTGGAACTCTAGGCCCGCCGCGCCATCAAGAGTGCGCCCGCGGCGTCCAGTGTGTGCTGATGGCGGGAAATCCGTCGAAATCCCGCCAAGGACGCACAGCCGAAACCCTCATCGCACACCAAGCGGCAACGGAGCTGGCTGCACACTCGCGAAGATGGGCGCCTAATTGCCCAGGCAGCCGGGGCCGAGTAGCGCCTTGAGGTCACCCATCAACGCCGGCGAAGGCGTCACCCGCAGCGACTGATCCAGCTCCAGCGTGGTGATCCGGTCTCCGCTGATCAGCCGCAGATGCACCTGCGAGGTGCCCGGATGACGCGCCAGCACCTGCTTGAGCGCGCTGACCTTGTCGATGGTGCACTGCCGCGTCGGCAGGCTGACCGCTAGCGGACGATTCGGCTGAGCGTTGGAAAAGTCCGGCACCACAAGCTCGTTGGCGATCAATGAGATCCGGTCGTCGCGGATCGCCACCTTGGCGTTGACCAGCACCACCGCGTCGTCCACGATCTCGGCACCGTAGGCGGAGTAAGCGTGCGGGAAGAACATCACCTCGATGCCACCGGTGAGGTCTTCCAACTGGGCTGACGCCCAAGGCATTCCGTTCTTGTTGACCCGCCGGTTCACCGACGCCAAGATGCCGCCCACCCGCACCTGCGTCTCGTTGGCGATGTCGCCGTCGAGAATCGCGGGTATCTGCGTGTCGACCTGAGCGGCGAGCAGGTGCGCCACCCCGTTGAGCGGATGCCCGGATACGTAGAGCCCCAGCATTTCTCGCTCCAGGGCGAGCTTGTGTTTGTCTTCCCACTCGTCGTCGGACACCCGGATGGTGAACACCGCGTCGGCGCCGGCATCGCCGCCGCCGAACAGGTCGTACTGGCCCATCGCCTCGGCCTTCTTGGTGCCCAGCACCGAGTCGACGGCGTCGGTGTGTACCAGGAAAAGACCCTTGCGGGCATGCCCCAGGGAATCGAACGCGCCGGCTTTGATCAGCGATTCGGTGACCTTCTTGTTGCACGCCGAGATGTCGATCTTGTTCAGGTAGTCCGAGAAGTCGGTGAATTTGCTTTTCTCGCTGCGGGTTTTGATCAGCGAGCCCACCACGTTGGCACCGACATTGCGCACCGCGCCCAGACCGAAGCGGATGTCCTTTCCGACCGACGCGAAGTTCACCAGGGACTCGTTGACGTCGGGCGGCAGCACCGTGATGCCGAGCTTGCGGCAGTCGGCCAGATAGACCGCGGCCTTGTCCTTGTCGTCGCCCACCGACGTCAACAGGCCGGCCATGTACTCGCCCGGGTAGTTGGCCTTCAGATAGGCGGTCCAGTAGGAGACCAGGCCGTAGCCGGCCGCGTGTGACTTGTTGAACGCGTACCCCGCGAACGGAAGAATGGTGTCCCACAAGGCTTTCACCGCGCGCTCGGAGAACCCGTTGGCGGTCATGCCTTCGTAGAAGCCCTTGTACTCCGCTTCCAGCACCTCGAGCTTCTTCTTACCCATCGCTTTACGCAGCGCATCGGCCTTGCCCATCGTGTAGGAGGCGACCTTCTGAGCGATGAGCATGATCTGCTCTTGGTAGACGATCAGGCCGTGCGTCTCGGACAGGATCTCGCGCAGGGGTTCCTCGAGCTCCGGGTGGATCGGCTTGACCGCCTGGCGACCGTTCTTACGGTCGGCGTAGTCGTTGTGGGCGTTCATGCCCATCGGCCCCGGCCGGTACAGCGCCAGCACGGCGACGATGTCGTTGAACTCGGTGGGCTGCATCCGGCGCAGCAGATCGCGCATCGGCCCGCCGTCGAGCTGGAACACGCCCAGGGTGTCACCGCGGCCCAGCAGCTCGTAGGTGGCCTTGTCGTCCAGCGCCACCGATTCCAGATCGAGGTCAATTCCCCTGTTGGCCTTGATGTTTTCCAGTGCGTCGCCAATGATCGTCAGGTTTCGCAGACCTAGGAAGTCCATCTTCAGCAGGCCGATGGCCTCACACGACGGGTAGTCCCAGCCGGTGATGATGGCCCCGTCCTGCGGTCGCTTCCACAACGGGATGGCCTCGGTCAGCGGTTCGCTGCTCATGATCACCGCACACGCGTGCACGCCGGCGTTGCGGACCAGGCCCTCCAGACCGCGCGCCGTCTGGTAGATCGTGCGCACGTCCGGGTCGGTTTCGATCAGGCTGCGGACCTCGGCGGCCTCCTTGTAGCGCTCGTGGGCCGGGTCGGTGATACCCACCAGCGGGATGTCCTTGGCCATGATCGGCGGCGGCAGCGCCTTGGTGATGCGGTCGGCGATCGCAAACCCGGGCTGTCCGTAGTGAATACGGGCCGAATCCTTCAGGGCCGCTTTGGTTTTAATCGTGCCAAAGGTGATGACCTGGGCGACGCGATCCTGGCCCCACTTGTCCGCGGCGTAGCGCACCATCTCACCGCGGCGACGGTCGTCGAAGTCGATATCGATGTCGGGTGCCGACGGACGCTCCGGGTTGAGGAACCGCTCGAACAGCAGACCATGCGGAATCGGGTCGATGTTGGTGATGCCCATCGCGTAAGCCACCAGCGAACCCGCCGCCGAACCACGCCCCGGCCCGACTCGGATGTCGACCGACCGTGCGTAGCCGATCAGGTCGGCGACGATCAGGAAGTACGCCGGGAAGCCCTTGTCGCAGATGACCTTGATCTCGAACTCGGCCCGGTCGATGTAGTCCTGCCCGACACCGGACGGGAAGCGACGCTGCAGACCCGCCATCACCTCGTGGTGCAGCCAGGTCGCCTGGTCGTGTCCCTCGGGCACCGGGAAGACCGGCATCCGGTCGCGTGGTTCCCAAACCTCGGCGTAGGACTGCACCCGCTCGGCGATCAGCAACGTCGAGTCACAGGCCCCGGCCACCTCGTCGTCCCAGATCTTGCGCATCTCGGCGGCCGACTTCAGGTAGTAGCCGTCCCCGTCGAACTTGAACCGGTTCGGATCCGACAGCGTCTTGCCGGTCTGCACACACAACAACGCCTCGTGGTTGTGCGCGGCGTCGCGGGTGACGTAGTGGCAGTCGTTGGTGGCCAGCGGCGGGATGCCGAGCTTGCGGCCGACCTCGAGCAAGCCCTCGCGGACCCGCTGTTCGATGGACAGCCCGTGGTCCATCAGCTCCAGGAAGTAGTTGTCGGCACCGAAGATCTCGCGCCACTTGGCGGCCGATTCCAGCGCCTCACGCTCCTGGCCGAGCCGCAGCCGGGTCTGCACCTCCCCCGACGGGCACCCGGTGGTGGCGATGATGCCGTCGGCGTGTTCGGCGATGAGCTCGGCGTCCATGCGCGACCACTTGCCCAGCTGTCCCTCGAAGGACGCCAGCGAGGACAGCTTGAACAGGTTGCGCAATCCGGCGGCGTTCTCGGCCACCATCGTCAGGTGCGTGTAGGACCCACTGCCCGAGACGTCGTCGGACTTCTGGCCCGGGTCACCCCACAGGGTCCGCCGGGTGTCGAAACGCGAGGCCGGCGCGATGTAGGCCTCCACGCCGATGATCGGCTTGATCCCGGACTTGGTCGCCACGTTGTAGAACTCGCTGGCGCCGAACATGTTTCCGTGGTCGGTCATCCCGACCGCGGGCATCTCCAGCCGCTCCACCTCGGCCAGCATCGGCGTGATCTTGGCGGCCCCATCCAACATCGAGTACTCGGTGTGGTTATGCAGGTGCACGAAGGACCGCGAAGATGAACCGCTCATAGGGACGCCAGTCTATGACCGACTACCGACGCATCCTCGGCGTGTCGCGTAAGTGTGTCTGGGTTTGATTCGGTGTCGACCCGCCGCGCTTGCGATCGCCACGGTTTGATTTGGTGTCGACCCGCCGCGCCCGGCTCCGCCGCGCTTGCGATTGCCACGGTTCCTATCCGTACAGCTCAACGAAGTTCTTCAGCGACTTCTCCACGTCGCCTTTGACGGCGCGCGCCGCCGCCGATCCGACCGGACCGAACAACGCCCGCCCGCCCAGCTCAAGCCGCAAACCGAGGGTGGACCCCTCGCCGGTGGTCCGCACCGTCAGCGTGACGCCGTATTTGGCTCCGCCCTTACCCGAACCCGACATCGCGACCTCGCGCGGCGGGTCCCACTTGGTCACCGTCCAGGTCACCCGGTTGCGCATGCCCTTGGCGCGCGCCACGCCGATGATCTCGGTGCCCTCGGTGATCTCGTCGGGCAGCTCGCTGCGCCACCCCTCGTGCATGACCAGCCAGTCGCCCAGGTTTGACAGATCCGAAACGTGGTCCCACATGTCCTGCGGGGTCATCGGGACGTCGGCGGTCAACTCAACGGCGGCCATGAAGCAAACCTAGACCGCACCTGTGTGGGGTCATGGCTTTGGATGTGCGCGGCGCGTTTTGAGGCTGCGCTCAGGGCGCGAATTCGGCGATTTTTCCGCCGCCGAGGCACACTCGTCGCCGTCGCACGGGGGCCATCAGCGGCTGGGCCCGCCGCGGAATCGGTTACCGATCCGGATCGCGGGCAATAGCAGGCTGCGCGGTACGTATCGGCCACCGTTGCTGACGACCTTGGGTACGACGCCGGGCACCACGCTGCGCTTGCCGGCCAGCATGCCGCCGATCGCGGCTTCGGCGACATCGCGCGGCGAGACCTGCGCAACCGGAACGCTGAACCGGTTCGCGTTGGCGATCTCGGCCCACTCGGTGGGCACCGGGCCCGGACACAGCGCCGTCACCGACACCCCCGTTCCGTGCAGTTCCTCGTGGACGGCTTCGGAGAATGTCTGCACAAAGGCCTTGGTGGCTGAGTACACCGCCATGTAGGGAAGCGGCTGGAATCCGGCGATCGACGCGATGTTCATCACCGCTCCGGCGCCGCGCTCGACCATGCCGGGCAACGCCGCGTGGGTTAAATCCATCAACGCGAGCGCGTTGAGGATGACCTCTTCACGCTCGCGTTCGATCGGCAACTCGTGAAAGACCCCGCTGGTGCCGAAGCCCGCGCTGTTGCACAGGCCGGCAATCGGTTCGGTGTGGAGCCGGTCGGCCAATTTCGCGCGGGCTTTACTGTCGCTGAGGTCCAGCGGCAGCACCTCAACCGCGACCGAGTGTTCCTCGCCCACTTGGTTGGCGATCTCGTCGAGGCGCTCACGCCGCCGGGCAACCAGCAAGAGCGGGAAGCCGCGCCGGGCCAGCCCGCTGGCCAGTTCGGCGCCGATTCCTGAGGACGCCCCGGTGATGACGACGGTTGTATAGGTGTCGGGTTTCGGAAGGCTCATCGTGTCACCAGTGAATTCCGCGCGTCGCTCGCACAAACGTCTCGCTTCGGCTGTCGAATTGCGATGTGTCGGTATCGGATTCGCCGCCCTTGGCGGCGCTGGAGTCCTGGAACATGCCGAACGCCCGGTTGCGGACCCGGTCCATCACCGCCGGGTTGACGGCGTCTGCGACGGCCGCGAACTGCCCAAAAGGCGAGCTGGCCCGCCGGGGCCGGTGCACGATCGCGTCGGTGATCACCCCGGCCGCCTGATCCGGCGTCAGCGCCGGGAACTTGTCATACATCTTGGTCGGGCTGATCATCGGGGTCCGCACCAGCGCCATGTGCACCGTGGTGAATTTGACGTCGTCGTGCACGACTTCGGCCTGCAGTGCGTCGCAAAGGCTTTCCAGGGCGGCCTTGCTGGCGATGTAGGCGCCGAAACGCGGTGCGCGGGTCTGGACGCCGACCGACGAAACATTGATGATCTGCCCGAAACCACGCTCGCGCATCCCCGGGATGAATTTGAGGATGAGCTGGACGGCGCCCAGGTAGTTCAGCTGCATGGTCCGCTGGTAGTCGTGAATCCGGTCGTAGGACAGCGCCAGCGAGCGTCGAATGGAGCGCCCCGCATTGTTGATCAGGATGTCGACTCCGCCGAGGTCGCTGAGCACCTGGTCGGCCATCGTGGCTATGGCGTCCATGTCCGAGAGGTCGCACGGGTAGACGTGGGCGGTCCCGCCGTCGGCGCGGATCTCGTTGGCGACCTTCTCGAGGTTTTCCGGCGTGCGAGCGACCAGCACCACCTGTGAGCCCGCCTCCGCGATTTTCTTCGCTGCGGCCGCGCCGATGCCCGACGACCCGCCGGTGATGAGGACGGTCCGACCTTCGACGGCGTCATCAAGCGTGCGGCCTTGCACCGCGTCCAGCAGGTTCCTCAGATAGAACGGTCGATATCGCCCCGCCGAGTTGGGGGTGTTGATGATGTTGGAGACCACCGCGAATGGCTTTTCCACCAAGTTCGTTATGTCACCAAGGTTCATCGGCTTTCACTCCTGACAGCGGGTGATGTGACGTGGGTCATATACCCAACTTAGGGCACCGGTCGACGACGATTGCAGATCACCGTGATGTGAACGGGGCGGTACATCTCACGCAGCGACCGAAGATGCGGGTAGACCTCGGCAATCGGGTTGTTACGTCGGGCAATCCGAGCGTGATCGCGGACTAACTGCGGGGCAACGCCGAAGTGTTCCCCTGGTTACATGAAACTCACGGCAACCTTTCGCAAGCCGGAGCCGACAACCATCTACGACCGGATCGGCGGGCACGAGGCGCTCGAAGTCGTCGTCGAGGACTTCTACGTTCGCGTGCTCGCCGATGATCAGCTATCGGGCTTCTTCACCGGAACGAACATCAACCGCCTCAAAGGCAAGCAGGTCGAGTTCTTCGCGGCCGCTCTCGGCGCGCACGAGGCCTATACCGGCGCCTCGATGAAACAGGTGCATCAGGGTCGCGGCATCACCATGCACCACTTCAACCTGGTGGCCGGCCATTTGGCCGACGCACTGGCCGCGGCCGGCGTCCCGTCGAAAACAGTGACCGACATACTCAGCGCCATCGCACCACTGGCCCCAGACATCGCCTCCGGCGACACCAGCATCGCCAAAGTCTGAGCCGCGCAGAAGAATTTCTCGGTGTGCGGGCGTGTCGCGCACGGTGATCGTGGCGCAGCCGGTAGTCAGCACGTATGAGGCGGATCGCAGTCATCGCCGCGGCACTGATGGTGGCCGCATGCAGCTCCACCACCAACCAGCCGGTGTCCAGTTCGCCGTCCGCGCCGCCCACCAGCGCCAGTCCCGCACCGGCGGCTGCGGCACTCGACTGCACGAAACCGACGAACGCCGCGCAACAACTGGCCTGCACTGACTCGCACATCTTCGACCTCGAGCGCCAGCTGCAGATCGCGTTTCGGCAGGCGCTGGCCCGTCCCGGCGCGGATCAGTCCGCGCTGACGGCCGCGCAGAACACCTGGGCGACGGCCCGCGACGACTGTGCCCGCAACGCCGACGTCCATACCTGCGTGCTGGAGGCCTATCAGACCCGGCTGGTGCAGTTGGCTGTTGCCGACCCGACCACCGTGGCTCCGCCCGTCATCACCTATCACTGCCCCGCCGACTCCGGCCCGCTCACCGCTCAGTTCTATAACCAGTTCGCCCCACCGACGGCGGTGCTCAACTGGAAAGGCAACCAGGAGATCCTGTTCATCTTGCCGTCCGGCAGCGGCGCGAGGTACGGCCGGCAGGGCTCGGAATACTGGGAGCACCAAGGCGAAGTCAAACTTGATTTCAACGGCACCAAGTTCGTCTGCTCGACGTCGTGATATCGAGCCGCGCGCACCGGCCTAGTCTTGGCGACAATGCCTAGCATGGGCCACACATTCGAAGATCTGGTCGCAGAAGCCAATTCGGTATCCGTCGACGGCTGGGATTTCTCGTGGCTGGACGAGCGGGCGACCGAGGAACGACCGTCCTGGGGCTACCAACGACTGATCGGTCGCCGTTTCGCCACGGTGTCGGCTGCGCTGGAAATTCAAACCGGCGGCGGCGAGGTGCTGGCCGGAGCGGCACCGTTCCCGCCCACTATGGCGGCCGTCGAATCGTGGCCACCGAACGCCGCACTGGCCACCAAGCTGTTGCATCCGCTCGGCGTCGTGGTCGTGGCCACGCCGGGCGAGTCGCTGTTGCCGTTCGCCGGCGACGCCTTCGACCTGGTGACCAGCCGGCATCCCAACTCCGTGGCGTGGTCCGAGATCGCCCGGGTACTGCGCCCCGGCGGCTCCTACCTGGCCCAACACGTCGGACCCGAGACGGTGGCGGAGTTGGTCGAGCACTTCATCGGACCGCGGCCGGAGGCGTGGGCCCTGCGACACCCGGACAACGAACGTGCGGCCGCGCAGGCCGCCGGGCTGGAAGTCGTCGAGATGCGCATGGAGCGGCTACGGCAGGAGTACTTCGACATCGGTGCGGTGGTGTACTTCCTGCGCAAGGTGATTTGGACGGTGCCGGACTTCACCGTAGAGCGCTACCGCGATCGGCTGCGGGAACTTCATGACCGCATCGAATCCGACGGGCCCTTCGTCGCGCACGCCACGCGAGTCCTCGTCGAGGCCCGCAAGCCCAGTGCCGGGTGAGCCTGGATGCGACGGTCGTTCGAGGAGTTGATGGCAGAGGCTGTCGCGGCGCCCGTGGCGGGCTGGGACTTCTCCTGGCTCGACGGCCGGGCCACTGAGGAACGGCCCTCCTGGGGATACCAGCGGCTGATGAGCGCTCGGCTGGCCACCGTGTCGGCCGCCCTGGACATCCACACCGGCGGTGGAGAGGTGCTCGGTGGTGTGGAGACATTCCCGCCGACGATGGCCGCGACCGAGTCGTGGCCGCCCAACGCGGCGCTGGCCACCCGGCGACTGCATCCGCGCGGCGTTGTCGTCGTCCTGACGCGCGACGAACCGCCGCTGCCGTTCGCCGACGGGGCGTTCGACCTGGTGTCCAGCCGGCATCCGATTGCCGTGTGGTGGAGCGAGATCGCCCGGCTATTGCGGCCCGGGGGCACCTACTTCGCGCAGCACCCCGGCCCGGCGACGGTGTGCGAGCTGGTCGAATCCGTGATGGGGCCGCACCCCGAGTTGGGCGCCCACCTCGAGCCTGCCCTGCAGCGCGCCGACGCGCAGGCCGTCGGGTTGCAGATCGTGGACATGCGCATGGAGAAGCTGCGTGCGGAGTTCTTCGACATCGGCGCGGTGATCTACTTCCTGCGCAAGCTGATCTGGACGGTGCCGGACTTCACCGTCGAGCCTTACTACGGGCGACTGCGCGCACTGCACGAACGCATCGAGGCCGAGGGCCGGTACGTCACGCACCCGACGCGGGTTCTGGTCGAGGCCCGTAAACCGCGAGCCGACTGAACCCGGGATCACCCCTCGTCGCGCAGCACGCCCAACGCGTGTTGCAGGTCGGCCGGGTACGGGCTGACGAATTCCACCAACCGCCCGTCCGCCGGATGAGCGAATGCCAGCGACCGGGCGTGCAGCCATTGACGTTCCAGCCCAAGCCTTTTCGAAAGTTTCGGGTCGGCCCCGTAGACGAGGTCGCCACAGCACGGATGATGCAGCGCGGCGAAATGCACCCGAATCTGGTGGGTACGACCGGTTTCCAGGTGCACGTCGAGCAGGCTGGCGGCGGCGAAGGCTTCCACCGTGTCGTAATGGGTCAGGCTGTGCCGGCCGTTCTGGGTGACAGCGAACTTCCACTCACCGCCGCGATGCCGTCCGATCGGCGCGTCGATCGTCCCGCTGGAGGGGTCCGGATGTCCTTGCACCAGAGCGTGATAACGCTTGTCGACGGTGCGCTGTTTAAATGCCCGCTTGAGCAGGGTGTACGCGCGCTCGGAGATGGCGACCACCATCACCCCGGAGGTGCCCACGTCGAGGCGCTGCACGATGCCCTGCCGCTCGTGCACACCCGACGTGGTGATCCGGTAACCCGCAGCGGCCAGGCCGCCGAGCACCGTGGGCCCGCTCCAGCCCACGGACGCGTGCGCGGCCACCGCCGCTGGCTTGTCGACCACGACGATGTCGTCATCGGAGTACAGGATTGTCATGCCCTCGATGTCGACCGGAGTGTTCTCCGGCGGCGCCGGCGCCTCGGGCAACCGCACCTCCAACCAGGCGCCGGGTGTCAGGCGATCAGACTTCCCCGCCTGCAAGCCATCCAGTTCGACGCCGCCGTCTTCGGCGATCGCCGCCACGGCGCTGCGGGACAGGCCGAGCAAGCGCGACAGCCCGGCATCAACACGCATGCCCGCCAATCCCTCCGGGACGGGCATCGAGCGGTTGGTCATTTGGTTTGGTCGGCGTTACCCCGGCCCTCGGTGCTTCCGTCGGCTTGCCGCCGACCGTCGGCGTTACGCCGACCTACCGTGTCGAAGTCGAAGCCGAAAACCGACAGCACCACGAGCAGGATCGCGCCGCCGACCACCGACGGATCTGCGACGTTGAACACCGGCCACCAGCCCACCGACAAAAAGTCCACGACATGCCCCCGGAGCGGCCCGGGCGCACGGAAGAAGCGATCGACCAAGTTGCCCGTGGCGCCGCCGAGGATCATGCCGAGGCCCACCGCCCACCAGGGCGATACCAGCCGGCGGCCCATCCAGAAGATGCCGATCACCACACCGGTGGCGATCAGCGTCAACATCCAGGTGTATCCGGTCGCCATCGAGAAAGCGGCCCCCGAATTACGTACCAACGTCCAGGTCACCGTGTCGCCGATGATCGACACCGGCTGCCCCGGGGGCAGCAGTTTGACGGCGAGCACCTTGGTCACGATGTCGAGCGCCAGCACGACCGCCGCCACCGACAGCAGCAACCGCAACCGCCGCGGCGCAGGGGCTTCGGATTCTCGCACTTCCCCGGACGTCCCAGCCTCCTCCGCCGACGTCACCGGCTCAGCCGATCCTGTTGGTTCTTCGGGCACCCCCCCATCATCCCCTAGCGCCCAGCTTGGTTGGGTGCGGCCTCGCCGCCCCGGTTTGGAATGATTCGGCTATGGGCCGCCTCACCGTCATCGCCACCGGCGGCACGATATCGACGAGCACCGGTACCGACGGCGTGCGCCGTCCCAGCCGCAGCGGAACCGACCTCACCTCCGGCCTCGACGTCGACGTCGTCGACCTGATGGCGGTGGACAGCTCGGAGCTGACGACGGCCGACTGGGATCGGATGAGCGACGCCGTGCGGGCAGCGACCGATGCCGGTGCCGAGGGCGTGGTCGTTGCCCATGGCACCGACACCATGGAGGAGAGCGCTCTGTGGCTCGACCTCACCTACGCGGGCAGCGCCCCGGTCGTGCTGACCGGGGCCATGCGCAGCGCCGATGCGCCCGACGCGGACGGCCCCGTCAATCTGCGCGACGCGGCGGCCGTGGCGGCCAGTCCGGCCGCGCGCGGCCTCGGCGTGCTGGTGTCTTTCGCCGGCCGGGTGTTGCAGCCGTTGGGCCTGCACAAGGTGGCGACCCAGGATCTGAGTGGCTTCGCCGGCAAGTTAGTCGGCACGACGCCGGGCGGCGGCGTGGCGCTGACCGGGGCCAAAACCCGCCCCTACCTCGGTGAGCTGCGGGCCGCCGGCGCACCGCGGGTCGACATCGTCGCGGCATACCTGGGCAGTGACGCGGTGGCGATGGATGCGTGTGTGGCCGCCGGAGCACGAGCCGTCGTCCTGGAGGCGCTGGGCTCGGGCAATGCCGGGGCCGCGGTCGTCGACGGCGTCCGCCGGCACTGCCGCAACGGGATTGCCGTCGCGGTGTCCACCCGAGTGCCCGGCGGCCGGGTCAGCGCGGGCTACGGCCCCGGCCACGACCTGGTGGAAGCCGGAGCCGTCATGGTGCCGCGGCTGCGGCCGCCGCAGGCCCGGGTGCTGGTGATGGCCGCGCTGGCCGCAGGCCTACCCGTTGCCGACGTCATCGGCCGGTGGGGCTGACGTCACGGCCGACTCCTCGGTTCGCAGCGCGCCCACGAAATCCGGCCAATCCAGGGAGTCGATCGGATTGGCGCTGACGACGTCGGCGGTCTCGGCGGGGAACGTCCGGGCCTGCCCCGGGCCCGAACTGCGGGTCTCGAATCGCACGGTGACCACGCCGTGGCCGGCGCCCTGCACCCAGCCGTGCCCGTAGTCGCGGTGGGTTATGTCGTCTCCCACCCGCCACGGCGAGGCCCCGGGCACCGGCGCGAACATGGCCTCGGTCGCGGTTTCTGGTGCCGTTTCGAAGGAGTGTTGGGCATCCGATTCGGCCGCTGAAAGCTCCAGATCGGGGAACAGCGACTCCTGGCGCACGTCGCTCAACCCCGAAAACCCGACGCCCAGAAGGCGAATCGGCCCGATCTCCCGCGGATCCAGTAGCAGTCGGCGCGCGACCGCGATCAGCGCGCCGGCCTCCGTTGTCGCGTACGGCAACGTCGCGGAGCGGGTCAGCGTGTTCATGTCGGACTTCTTCAATTTCACGGTGACGGTGCGTGCTCCGCGGCCGTCGCGCAGCAGGCGTTGGTGCGCATGCTCGGCGATCGGGTCGATCGCTTCGTGCAGCTGCTCCAGGGTGGTCAGGTCGACGGCAAAGGTGGATTCGGCGCTGATCTGTTTGGCCTCGGCGCGCTCGGCCACCGGGCGGTCGTCGATACCGCGAGCCAGCCGATGCAACGCCAGCCCGACCGTGGCGCCCAGGATATTGGCCGCCTCGGCGTCGGTCAGCGCCGCCAGCTGACCGATCGTCTCGATGCCGAGCCGATTCAGCTTCTCCTCGGCGACGGGGCCGATTCCCCACAGCCGGCGCACCGCCAACCCGCCGAGCAGCGGTGTTTCTTCGGCTCGCGAAACCACCCGAACGCCATCGGGTTTCGCCAGGCCGGAGGCGATCTTGGCGATCTGTTTGCCCGAGCCCGCGCCGACCGAGGCGATCAGCCCCGTCTCGTCGAGCACCCGCCGTCGCAGCCCCTCGCAGAACTTCTCGACATCCTGCGCCGACGCCCCGGCAAGCTGCGACGGTTCCCCGAACGCCTCGTCGAAGGACAGCTGTTCGACGACGGGCACCACGCCGCGTACGGCGTCGAACACCCGCCGGCTGGCGATCCCGTACACCACTCCACGCGGCGGCAACACCACCGCTGCCACACCGATCATCCGGCGGGCCTGATGCATCGGCATGGCCGACCGCGCCCCGAACACCCGCGCCTCATAGCTCGCGCCGGCCACCACCCCCCGGCCGCCCAGCCCGCCGACCAGCACCGGCCGACCCCGAAGGGTCGGTCGGGTGAGCTGTTCGACGGAAGCGAAAAACGCGTCCATATCCAGGTGCAGCACCCAGCGGGACTCCACACGATCGATGCTAGATCTGTTTCACGGGGCTACTGGGCTAACGTTTCGCACATGGCCATGAACCTTGCGCACCGGCGGATCTGCAGCTCGGATCGCTGGGCACAACAAGTCGAAGACGAGCTGCTGCCCTGGGCGCTGGCCGACGTAGAGCTGGGTGACAACGCGCTGGAAATCGGGCCCGGCTACGGCGCGATCCTGCGGGTGCTGGTCGACAAGACGCCGAAGCTCACTTCGGTCGAGATCGATACCCCGATGGCGCAGCGACTGCAGCGGCTGTACGGCGACCGGGCGCGGATCATCAACGGCGACGGCACCAACACCGGATTGCCGGCCGACGAGTTCAGCTCGGTGGTGTCGTTCACGATGCTGCACCACGTCCCGACCGTCGACCTGCAGGACCGGTTGTTCGTCGAGGCATTCCGCGTGCTTCGTCCCGGTTGTGTTTTCGCCGGCAGCGACAGCGTGACGTCGCTGCGATTCCGGATTCTGCATTTCCGCGACACCTGCAATACCGTCTCGCCGGAAACCCTGCCGGATCGCCTGCGTGCGGCGGGATTTGGCGATGTCGAGGTGGAGGTCCGCAGCGGCAGGCTACGCTGGCGCGCAGTCAAACCTGTGGCCTAGCCGGCCAGTTGTAGCGGCTGCTCTTTCGCCCACTCGATGTAGCGGTCGATCCCTGCCCACAGCCCGACCTTCGGTGAAAAACCGATGCTTTGCGCCAGGGCGATGGATGCGGGGAACCGGGTCACTTCTCCCGGTCGCGCGGGCCCGTTGACCACCCGGGTGCCGAATTTCGCCGCGATATATTCGGCGATGTCTCGCACCCTGGTATTCGTACCGCTGGCGAAGTTGATGGCGCGGCCTTGGAGGTCGGGGGTCTCGAGCACCAGCCGGTACGCGTCCACCGCGTCGCTGACATGGAGATAGTCCCGGGTCGCGCTGCCGTCGCCGAAGACAGTGAGGTCGTGCCCCGCGATGGCGCGGCGCACCAGGATGGCAATCAGCGCGCCGAAGGCGCCGCTTTTCTGTCGCTCGCCGAAGATGTTGAACGGACGAACGATGCTGATGTCCATGCGGTACGAGCGGAAGTAGGAGTAGCAGAGCCGGTCGGCGGCGGCCTTTGATGCGGCGTACGGGCTGTTCGGTCTCAGTTCGGCCGTTTCGTCGAGCAGCGCATCCGGGCCCAGGCTGTGCCCGTCCCCGTACACCTCGCAGGTCGACGCGAAGATGACCCGCGACCCGTATTCGCGCGCGGCC
>DASYJS010000392.1:0-31844 GCA_035996225.1 Mycobacterium sp.
TCCTCGACGACGCCGATCGGTTCGCGCAGGCTCTGGTCGGGCGTGAGGTCAAGAAACTGCCGACGCTGCGTGGGCGCACCGTGGTCACGATGTTCTACGAGAACTCGACGCGCACCCGGGTGTCGTTCGAGGTGGCCGGCAAGTGGATGAGCGCCGACGTGATCAACGTCAGCTCCATCGGATCGTCGGTGAGCAAGGGGGAGTCGCTGCGTGACACCGCGTTGACGCTGCACGCGGCCGGCGCCGACGCGCTGATCATCCGGCACCCCGCATCCGGTGCCGCGCAGCTGCTTGCCGACTGGACCGCTCGCGACGACGGCGAGGAAGGTGGCCCGTCGGTGATCAATGCCGGCGACGGCACCCATGAACACCCGACACAGGCGCTGCTGGACGCGCTGACCATCCGCCAGCGGCTCGGCGGCATCGAAGGCCGGCGCGTCGTGATCGTCGGCGACATCCTGCACAGCCGCGTCGCCCGCTCCAACGTGATGCTGCTGGCCACCCTGGGCGCCGAGGTGGTGCTGGTGGCTCCGCCCACCCTCTTGCCGGTCGGGGTCGATGGCTGGCCGGCCACCGTCTCCTACGACCTCGACGCCGAGCTCCCCGCCGCCGATGCCGTGCTGATGCTGCGGGTGCAAGCCGAGCGGATGAACGGCGGGTTCTTCCCGTCGGTGCGCGAATACTCGGTGCGGTACGGGCTTTCCGGCCGGCGCCAGGCGATGCTGCCCGACCATGCCGTGGTGCTGCACCCCGGCCCGATGGTCCGCGGCATGGAGATCGCGTCTTCCGTCGCTGATTCATCGCAATCTGCGGTGCTGCAACAGGTTTCCAACGGTGTGCACGTGCGGATGGCCGTGCTGTTCCATGTGCTGGTCGGTACCGAATCGGCCGGAAGTGAGGGTGCGGCGTGACTGTGCTGCTGCGCGGAGTCCGGTTGTACGGCGAAGGCGAGCGGGTCGACGTTCGGGTCGATGACGGCCAGATCGCCGGTATCGGCGCGAGCCTTGAGATCCCGGATTACGCGGACGTCATCGATGCCACCGGCCAGGTGCTGCTCCCCGGGCTGGTCGACCTGCACACCCACCTGCGTGAGCCCGGCCGCGAATACGCCGAGGACATCGAAACTGGCTCGGCAGCAGCCGCTTTGGGCGGATACACGGCGGTGTTCGCGATGGCCAACACCAATCCGGTGGCAGACAGCCCGGTGGTCACCGACCATGTCTGGCACCGCGGACAGCAGGTCGGTCTGGCGGACGTGCACCCCGTCGGTGCGGTCAGCGTCGGGCTGGCCGGAACCGAGCTCACCGAGATGGGCATGATGGCCGCCGGCGCCGCGCAGGTGCGGATGTTCTCCGACGACGGTATCTGCGTGCACGACCCGCTGCTGATGCGCCGCGCGCTGGAGTACGCCACCGGGTTGGGCGTGCTGATCGCCCAGCACGCCGAGGAGCCCAGACTGACCGTCGGCGCGGTGGCCCACGAGGGGCCGATAGCCGCCCGGCTGGGACTCTCGGGATGGCCCAGGGCCGCCGAGGAATCGATCGTCGCCCGCGACGCGCTGCTGGCCCGCGACGCCGGCGCCCGCGTGCACATCTGTCACGCCTCGACCGCGGGAACCGTCGAGATTCTGAAATGGGCCAAGGATCAAGGTATTTCGATCACCGCCGAGGTGACGCCACATCATCTGCTGCTCGATGACAGCAGGCTGGTCAGCTACGACGGGGTGAATCGGGTCACTCCGCCGCTGCGCGAAGCATCGGACGCGATCGCATTGCGTCAAGCGTTGGCGGACGGGGTAATCGATTGTGTGGCCACCGACCATGCCCCGCACGCCGAGCACGAGAAATGTGTCGAATTTTCCGCGGCCCGGCCCGGCATGCTGGGACTGCAGACGGCGCTGTCGGTGGTGGTGCAGACGATGGTGGCGCCCGGAGTGTTTACCTGGCGCGATGTCGCCCGGGTAATGAGCGAAAACCCAGCGCGCATAGTCGGATTGCCCGATCACGGCCGGCCGCTGGAGGTGGGGGAGCCGGCCAACCTGACCGTCGTCGACCCGGATGCGACTTGGACGGTCACCGGGCCCGACCTGGCCAGCCGGTCGGCCAACACTCCCTATGAGTCGATGACCTTGCCCGCCACCGTGACTG
Organism: Mycobacterium sp.; assembly: GCA_035996225.1. GTDB lineage: Bacteria > Actinomycetota > Actinomycetes > Mycobacteriales > Mycobacteriaceae > Mycobacterium. The sequence continues at coordinate 2,148 of DASYJS010000392.1, forward strand.
CCACGCTGCTGCGCGGAAAGATCACCGCTAGGGATGGGAAGAGCCCAGCATGAATTCTTCAACGCTAATGGGCTCGCTGATCTTCGCGGCCGTTCTGGTAGTGGTGATCGCGGTGGTCATCCAGCTGATGATGCTCGGCTGGCGCCGGCGCGCGCACCGTCAGGAGGAGCTGATCGGTAACTTGCCTGAAGTGCCCGACCAGGTGGGCGCGGCGTTGATCACTACCCGCGGCCTCTATTGCGGCAGCACGTTGTCGCCGGCCTGGAACGACCGGGTCGCGGTCGGCGATCTTGGTTACCGCGGCAAGGCCGTCCTGACCAGCTATCCCGAGGGAATCATGATGGAACGCATTCGCGCCAAGCCGATTTGGATTCCGCAGGAGTCGATTGTCGCGATCCGCACCGAGCGCAGAATCGCCGGTAAGGTGGTCGCCCGCCACGGGATACTGGCCATCCGGTGGCGGCTACCGTCCGGCGTCGAGATCGACACCGGGTTCCGGGCAGGCAATCGAGAAGAATACGACGGCTGGCTTGACGGCCGGCGGGAGGGGGCCGCGTGACGCGCGCCGACGACGATGCAGCGCGAAGCAATGTGGGGGCACCTCCCGCCTGCGGGGGAGAGGAGCGGCGCTCGTGACAAAAGCCCTGCTGGTCCTTGAAGACGGCCGCGTCTTCACCGGGAAACCGTTCGGCGAGGTGGGCCAAACGCTCGGGGAAGCCGTCTTCTCCACCGGCATGTCGGGCTATCAGGAGACGCTGACCGATCCCAGTTATCACCGCCAGATCGTGGTGGCCACCGCGCCGCAGATCGGCAACACCGGGTGGAACGACGAGGACGCCGAGAGCCGCGGCGACAAGATCTGGGTCGCCGGTTACGCCGTGCGCGACCCGTCGCCGCGCGCCTCGAACTGGCGGGCCACCGGAACGCTGGAGGACGAGCTGGTCCGTCAGCACATCGTCGGGATCGCCGGCATCGACACTCGTGCGCTGGTGCGGCATCTGCGCAGCCGCGGCGCGATGAAGGCCGGGGTGTTCTCCGGTGCTGCGCTCGCCGAGCTCGACGAGTTGCTGGACCGGGTACGCGACCAGCAGTCGATGCTCGGGGCCGACCTCGCCGGCGAGGTCAGCACCTCGGGCACATATGTCGTGGAACCCGAAGGGCCACTGCGTTTTACCGTCGCTGCCCTGGACCTGGGGATCAAGACCAACACGCCGCGCAACTTCGCCCGGCGCGGGGTCCGCAGCCACGTGCTACCGGCGTCGGCCACTTTCGAGCAGATCGCCGAGATCAAGCCGGATGGGGTCTTCTTGTCCAATGGGCCCGGCGACCCGGCTACCGCGGACCATGTCGTTGCGCTCACTCGCGAGGTACTGGACGCCGGAATCCCGTTGTTCGGCATCTGTTTCGGCAATCAGATCCTGGGCCGGGCGCTCGGTCTGTCCACCTACAAGATGGTCTTCGGCCACCGCGGAATCAACGTCCCGGTCATCGATCACGCCACCGGGCGGGTTGCCGTGACCGCGCAGAACCACGGCTTCGCGCTGGAGGGTGAGGCCGGCCAGCGGTTCGATACGCCGTTCGGCCAGGCGATCGTCAGTCACACCTGTGCCAACGACGGGGTAGTGGAGGGCGTCAAACTACTTGATGGGCGAGCATTTTCGGTGCAATACCATCCGGAGGCAGCCGCCGGCCCGCACGATGCGGAGTACCTGTTCGATCAATTCGCCGACCTGATGGCATCTCACAACAGGGAAGGGTCACGCTAGTGCCGCGCCGCACCGACCTGCGTCACGTCCTGGTGATCGGCTCCGGGCCGATCGTCATCGGTCAAGCCTGCGAATTCGACTACTCCGGCACCCAGGCATGCCGGGTGCTGCGCGCCGAGGGTCTGCAAGTCAGCCTGGTCAACTCCAACCCGGCCACCATCATGACCGACCCCGAATATGCCGACCACACCTACGTCGAGCCGATCACCCCGGCATTCGTCGAGAAGGTGATCGCCCAGCAGGCCGAACGCGGCAACAAGATCGATGCCCTGCTGGCGACCCTGGGCGGGCAGACCGCGCTCAACACCGCTGTCGCGCTGTACGAGAACGGGGCGCTGGAGCGCTACGACGTCGAGCTCATCGGCGCCGACTTCGACGCCATCCAGCGTGGCGAGGATCGGCAGATGTTCAAGGACATCGTCGCCAAGGTCGGTGGTGAATCCGCTTGCAGCCGAGTATGTTTCACGATGGACGAGGTCCGGGAGACGGTCGAAGAGGTGGGTCTGCCGGTCGTCGTGCGCCCCAGCTTCACAATGGGCGGCCTGGGCTCGGGCATGGCGCGATCCGTCGAGGAGGTCGACCGGATGGCCGGCGCCGGGCTGGCCGCAAGTCCCAGCGCCAACGTGCTGATCGAGGAATCGATCTACGGCTGGAAAGAATTCGAGCTCGAGCTGATGCGCGACGGCAACGACAACGTCGTGGTCGTGTGCTCGATCGAGAACCTCGACCCGATGGGCGTGCACACCGGCGACTCGGTCACCGTCGCGCCGGCCATGACGCTGACCGACCGGGAATACCAGCGGATGCGCGATCTGGGCATCGCGATCCTGCGCGAGGTCGGCGTCGACACCGGCGGGTGCAACATCCAGTTCGCGGTCGACCCGGCCGACGGCCGGCTGGTCGTGATCGAGATGAACCCGCGGGTATCCCGTTCCAGCGCACTGGCGTCCAAGGCCACCGGCTTCCCGATCGCCAAGATCGCCGCCAAGCTGGCCATCGGCTACACGCTGGACGAGATCGTCAACGACATCACCAAGGAAACACCGGCCTGCTTCGAGCCCACCCTGGACTATGTCGTGGTCAAGGCGCCGCGGTTCGCGTTCGAGAAATTCCCCGGGGCCGACCCAACCCTGACCACCACGATGAAATCCGTCGGCGAGGCAATGTCGCTGGGCCGCAACTTCGTCGAGTCGCTCGGCAAGGTGATGCGCTCGCTGGAGACCGACCGCGCCGGCTTCTGGACGGCCCCGGACCCGGAGGGTCCGGAAGGAGACGCCGAGGAGGTGCTGACCCGGCTGCAGACTCCGACCGAAGGCCGGCTGTATGACCTCGAACTGGCGTTGCGGCTGGGCGCTTCGGTGGAACAGGTCGCGCGGGCCAGCGGGGTAGACCCGTGGTTCGTCGCGCAGATCGGCGAGCTGGTGGCGCTGCGCACCGAGCTGGCCGCTGCCCCGGTGCTCGATGCCGACCTGCTCCGGCGCGGTAAGCACAGCGGACTTTCTGACCGCCAGATCGCGGCGCTGCGACCGGAATTGGCCGGCGAGGACGGCGTGCGTTCCTTGCGGGAGCGGCTGGACATCCACCCGGTGTACAAGACGGTGGATACCTGCGCGGCGGAGTTCGAGGCCAAGACGCCCTACCACTACAGCAGCTATGAACTTGACCCCGCCGCGGAGACCGAGGTCGCACCGCAGACCGAGAAGCCCAAGGTGTTGATCCTGGGATCGGGGCCGAACCGGATCGGGCAGGGAATCGAATTCGACTACAGCTGCGTGCACGCGGCAACCACGTTGTCGCAGGCCGGCTTTGAGACCGTGATGGTGAACTGCAACCCCGAGACGGTGTCCACCGATTACGACACCGCCGACCGGCTGTACTTCGAGCCGTTGACCTTCGAGGACGTCCTGGAGGTGTTTCGCGCCGAAGCGGAGTCGGCACGCGGCGGCCCGGGTGTCATCGGCGTCATCGTGCAACTCGGCGGACAGACCCCGCTCGGGCTGGCCCAGCGTCTCGCCGATGCCGGGGTTCCGATCGTCGGCACTCCACCGGAGGCCATAGACCTGGCCGAGGACCGCGGTGCCTTCGGCGACTTGCTCGCTGCGGCGGGACTTCCGGCGCCAAAATACGGCATGGCAACGACTTTCGCGCAGGCTCGCCGGATCGCCGATGAGATCGGTTACCCGGTGCTGGTGCGACCGTCGTATGTGCTGGGCGGGCGCGGCATGGAAATCGTCTATGACGAGGAGACGCTGAAGAGCTACATCACCCGCGCCACGCACCTGTCTCCCGAGCATCCGGTGCTTGTCGACCGATTCCTCGAGGACGCGGTCGAAATCGACGTCGACGCACTGTGCGACGGCGCTGAGGTGTACATCGGCGGCATCATGGAACACATCGAGGAGGCCGGTATTCACTCCGGCGACTCGGCCTGCGCGCTGCCCCCGGTGACACTGGGCCGCAGCGACATCGAGAAGGTGCGTCAGGCCACGGAGGCGATCGCGCACGGCATCGGCGTGGTGGGACTGCTCAACGTGCAGTACGCACTCAAGGACGATGTGCTCTACGTGCTCGAGGCCAACCCGCGGGCCAGCCGTACGGTGCCGTTCGTTTCCAAGGCCACCGCGATCCCGCTCGCCAAAGCGTGTGCGCGGATCATGTTGGGCACCACCATTTCCCAGCTTCGCGAGGAAGGAATGCTGGTGGCGTCCGGGGATGGTGCCAGTGTGGCGCCGCACGCCCCGATCGCGGTCAAGGAAGCGGTGTTGCCATTCCATCGGTTCCGCCGCGCCGACGGGGAGGCCATCGACTCGCTGCTCGGTCCGGAGATGAAGTCGACCGGTGAGGTGATGGGGATCGACCGCGATTTCGGCACCGCCTTCGCCAAGAGCCAGACCGCCGCATACGGGTCGCTGCCGGCCTCGGGCACGGTGTTCGTCTCGGTTGCCAACCGCGACAAGCGGTCCCTGGTGTTTCCGGTCAAGCGACTGGCGGATCTGGGTTTCCATATCCTCGCCACCGAGGGCACCGCGGAGATGTTGCGCCGCAACGGAATTCCCTGCGACGAGGTGCGCAAGCATTTCGAGTCGCCGCAATCGGGTCGGCCCGCGCTGTCCGCGGTCGACGCGATCAAAGCGGGTGTGGTCGACATGGTGATCAACACGCCCTATGGGAACTCCGGCCCGCGCATCGACGGCTATGAAATCCGTTCAGTCGCGGTGTCGGCCAACATCCCTTGCGTGACGACCGTGCAGGGGGCGTCGGCGGCCGTACAGGGCATCGAGGCGGGCATCCGGGGCGATATCGGGGTGCGATCGCTGCAGGAGCTGCACAGCGCGATCGGCGCCCGCGGACCAGCCGAAAAGGGCGCCCAATGACCCGGTTCGGGGTCCGGCTGGACGAGGCGAAGGCGAGTCGCGGGCCGCTGTGTCTGGGCATCGACCCACACCCCGAGCTGCTGCGGGCATGGGACCTGCCGGCCACCGCCGACGGCCTGGCCAAGTTCTGCGACATCTGCGTGGACGCCTTTTCCGGTTTCGCCGTCGTCAAGCCGCAGGTGGCCTTCTTCGAGGCCTACGGCGCCGCCGGCTACGCGGTGCTGGAACACACGATCGCCGCGCTGCGCTCGGTCGGGGTGCTGGTGCTGGCCGACGCCAAGCGCGGGGATATCGGGACGACGATGGCGGCCTACGCCGCGGCCTGGGCCGGCGATTCGCCGCTGGCCGCCGACGCCGTGACCGCCTCGCCGTATCTGGGGTTCGGCTCGCTGCGACCGCTGCTGGAAACCGCCGCGGCGCACGACCGCGGTGTGTTCGTGCTGGCGGCAACGTCCAACCCGGAGGGCGGGACCGTGCAGCGTGCCACCTTCGACGGCCGCACCGTGGCCCAGCTGGTCGTCGACCAGGCCGCGGTGGTCAACCGGTCCGCCACCCCGTCCGGGCCGGGCTACGTCGGCGTGGTGCTGGGCGCGACGGTCTTCCAGGCGCCCGATGTCAGCGCGCTGGGGGGACCGGTGCTGGTACCCGGGGTCGGCGCCCAGGGCGGGCGCCCTGAGGCGCTTGGCGGCCTGGGCGGGGCCGTGCCCGGCCAGCTGCTGCCCGCGGTGGCGCGCGAGGTGCTGCGGGCCGGACCGAGTGTGTCGGACCTACGGGCGGCGGGCGAACAAATGCTGGACGCCGTCGCCTATCTCGCCGTGCAGTAGCCGGTGGATCGGGGCCCGGTTAACAACGTCGGAATCTTTTCCCACCGACTTCCATGCGACGACCTGGTGTTTATCAGCGGCGCGACACGCCGGAAACGCCGTGGCAAATCGTGATTCCCCGCACGGAGCCCCTCGGCTACCCGCCGGCGGCCTGCGCGACGGTCCGTCGCCCGGCATCCAGCACCGCGCCGCGCAGAACCATAACCGCAGCTAGAAGGCTTGATTTGGGTCGGCGCGGCGAATGTGCGACCACCGTTCAGGTGCCGGATCCGGCCGCTGCCAGCGATGCCGAAGAATGCCGCCGGCGGCATGTGAGGGCGGGGTGCAAGCTGGGCATTTATCGCCTTAACCAGGGGGTCGGGTTAGATTTCGTCAGGAAGCGTGAGTACGGTCGTCTCCGCTGGGCCCAAGTACCCGGCAGAGACACGAGATTGATCAGATACGGAGGAATCGTGGCCCTTCCCCAGTTGACCGACGAGCAGCGCGCGGCCGCGTTGGAGAAGGCGGCTGCCGCGCGTCGAGTACGCGCAGAGCTGAAAGACCGTCTCAAGCGCGGAGGCACCAACCTGACCCAGGTGCTCAAGGACGCCGAGAGTGATGAAATCCTGGGCAAGATGAAGGTGTCTGCCCTGCTTGAGGCATTGCCGAAGGTAGGCAAGGTCAAGGCGCAGGAAATCATGACCGAGCTGGAAATCGCTCCGACCCGCCGCCTGCGTGGTCTCGGCGATCGCCAGCGCAAGGCCCTGCTGGAAAAGTTCGGCTCCGCCTAACCGGACCTGCGGCGATGCAGGCCGAATGGCCTGTGGACGCAGCGACCCAGGGGCGCCGGTGAGCGCCGACGGGGGACCGGACATCGAGCACGCCGCACGTCCTGAGCCGAAAGGCAACGGCCGTGTGGTTGTGCTGTCCGGCCCCTCAGCGGTCGGCAAGTCAACAGTGGTCCGGTGTCTGCGAGAGCAGATACCGGACCTGCATTTCAGTGTCTCGGCCACGACGCGGGCGCCGCGGCCGGGCGAGGTCGACGGCGTCGACTACCACTTCGTCAGTCCCGCTCGCTTCCAGCAACTCATCGACGAGGGCGCCCTGCTGGAGTGGGCCGAGATCCACGGTGGGCTGCACCGATCGGGCACCCTGGCGGCGCCGGTGCGGGCCGCCACCGGTTCGGGATTTCCGGTGCTCATCGAGGTGGACCTGGCCGGAGCCAGGGCGATTAAGAAGGCAATGCCGGAGGCCATCACCGTGTTCCTGGCACCGCCCAGCTGGGCCGATTTGCAGGCCAGGCTGGTCGGCCGCGGCACCGAAACGCCGGACGCCATGGCGCGCCGCCTGGAAACCGCCCGGGTGGAATTGGAGGCCCAAGACGACTTCGACCAGGTCGTGGTCAACAGTCAATTGGAGTCTGCGTGCGCAGAATTGGTATCCTTGCTGGTGGGAAACGCGCCTGGCTCGGCATGAGCCGACTCACCAGCTGCGATGAAGAATCAGGGTTTCTAGTTATTTCAACCGCTCTACGCGCCAGGAGAAAGTCTTAAGTGAGTATTCCGCAGTCTGACACGTCGCTGGCCGCCGTCGATCAATTCGATCCTTCGGCAGGCGGGCCGCGCACGTACGACACCCCATTGGGCATCACCAACCCGCCCATCGACGAGTTGCTGGACCGTGTTTCGAGCAAATACGCGTTGGTGATCTACGCGGCTAAACGAGCTCGGCAAATCAACGATTACTACAACCAGCTGGGCGAGGGCATCCTCGAGTACGTCGGCCCGCTGGTCGAGCCGGGGCTGCAGGAAAAGCCGCTCTCGATCGCGATGCGTGAGATCCATGCCGACCTGCTCGAACACACCGAGGGCGAGTAACAGGACGGAGCCGGGCGGCTGTGATCGTCATGGAGAGCCTCTTCAACGAAGAAGGGCCGGCGTAGGTGGATCGCAAGCGGATCGTCGTCGGCGTCTCCGGGGGTATCGCCGCGTACAAGGCATGCACCGTCGTCCGGCAGCTCGCCGAGGCGGGCCATGAGGTCCGCGTCATCCCCACCGAATCCGCGTTGCGCTTTGTCGGGGCCGCCACATTCGAGGCGCTCTCCGGGCAGCCGGTGCACACCGGCGTCTTCTCCGACGTTCCCGAGGTGCCGCACGTCCGGCTCGGCCAGCACGCCGACCTGGTCGTGGTGGCACCGGCCACCGCCGACCTGTTGGCCCGCGCGGTACACGGCCGCGCCGATGATCTGCTGACCGCGACGCTGCTCACGGCGCGATGTCCGGTGCTGTTCGCGCCGGCGATGCACACCGAGATGTGGTTACACCCGGCCACCATCGACAATGTGGCCACATTGCGGCGCCGGGGTGCTGTCGTGCTGGAACCCGCGTTCGGACGGCTCACCGGCGCGGACAGCGGCAAAGGCAGGCTGCCCGAGGCCGAAGAGATCACCACCCTTGCCCACTTGCTGCTCGAGCGCTCCGACGCGCTGCCCTACGACCTGGCCGGCCGCAAGGTGCTGGTGACCGCGGGTGGTACCCGCGAGCCGATCGATCCGGTTCGCTTCATCGGCAACCGCAGTTCGGGCAAGCAGGGCTATGCGGTCGCGCGGGTCGCCGCCCAGCGCGGCGCCGAGGTCATGCTGATCGCCGGCCATACGGCCGGGCTCATCGACCCGGCCGGCGTCGAAGTCGTGCAGATAAGTTCCGCGCAGCAACTCGCCGACGCGGTATCCAAGCACGCTCCCGACGCCGACGTACTGGTGATGGCGGCCGCGGTTGCCGACTTCCGGCCCGCGCAGGTTGCCGCCGCGAAGATCAAAAAAGGTCCGGGCGATCAGGACGAGCCGCCGCTGATCAAATTGGTGCGCAACGACGACGTGCTGGCCGGCGCGGTACGCGCGCGAGCCCACGGAGAGCTGCCCAACATGCGGGCGATTGTGGGTTTCGCCGCCGAGACCGGCGACGCCAACGGCGATGTGCTGTTCCACGCCCGGGCAAAGTTGCGCCGCAAGGGATGTGACCTGTTGGTCGTCAACGCTGTTGGCGATGGCAGGGCGTTCGAGGTGGACAACAACGATGGCTGGCTGCTGGCGTCCGATGGGACCGAATCGGCGCTCCAGCCCGGTTCGAAGACGCTGATGGCCAGTCGCATCGTCGATGCGATCGTCACGTTCCTGCACGGTGACAACGGATAGCGCCAGGTTGCAATCGCCCGGTTGAGCCGGTTGAGTTGAAGGCGTTTAAAATAATTTGCCTAACTAACATTTAGTCAGCACGAAAGGATCACAGAGTGAGCGAAAAGGGTCGGCTGTTTACCAGTGAGTCGGTGACCGAGGGGCATCCCGACAAGATCTGCGACGCGATCAGCGACTCGGTCCTCGACGCGCTGCTGGCGGACGACCCCCGCTCACGTGTCGCGGTCGAAACGCTGGTCACCACCGGGCAGGTGCACGTGGTCGGCGAGGTCACGACAACCGCCAAAGCGGCGTTCGCCGACATCACCAACACGGTGCGCGCGCGCATCCTCGACATCGGCTACGACTCGTCGGACAAGGGCTTCGACGGCGCATCGTGCGGGGTGAACATCGGCATCGGCGCGCAATCGCCCGACATCGCCCAGGGTGTCGACACCGCCCACGAGGCGCGCGTCGAGGGCGCCGCGGACCCGCTGGACGCCCAGGGCGCCGGCGACCAGGGCCTGATGTTCGGCTACGCGATCAACGACACCCCGGAGCGGATGCCGCTGCCCATCGCGCTGGCCCACCGGCTGTCGCGGAAGCTGACCGAGGTCCGCAAGAACGGCACGCTGCCCTACCTGCGGCCCGACGGCAAGACGCAGGTCACCATCGCCTACGAGGACGATGTTCCGGTCCGCCTGGACACCGTGGTCCTCTCCACCCAGCACGCCGACGGTATCGACCTGGTGAACACGCTGGACCCCGACATTCGGGAGCACGTGCTCAAGACCGTGCTCGAGGAACTGGCGCACGACACCCTGGACGCGTCGTCGACGCGCGTGCTGGTCAACCCGACCGGAAAGTTCGTCCTCGGTGGCCCGATGGGTGACGCCGGCCTGACCGGCCGCAAGATCATCGTCGACACCTACGGCGGCTGGGCCCGCCACGGTGGCGGCGCCTTCTCCGGCAAGGATCCGTCCAAGGTGGACCGGTCGGCGGCGTACGCGATGCGCTGGGTGGCCAAGAACATCGTCGCCGCCGGGCTGGCGGAGCGGGTCGAGGTGCAGGTCGCCTACGCGATCGGCAAGGCAGCACCGGTAGGTCTGTTCATCGAGACGTTCGGCACCGCGACGGTCGACCCGGTCAAGATCGAGAAGATCGTCCCCGAGGTATTCGACCTACGGCCCGGTGCGATCATTCGTGACCTGGACCTGCTGCGCCCGATCTACGCGCAGACCGCCGCTTACGGGCACTTCGGCCGCACCGACATCGAGCTGCCGTGGGAACAGCTGGACAAGGTCGACGACCTCAAGCGCGCCATCTAGCCGTTCGGCGCGCCTCAGCGTTCGACGCTGGACGGCAATGGGTGATCGGCGTCCAGCGCGGGCAGTCCGTCGATGCTCTGCCGATTGCGACCGACGGCGCGCACGTAGGAGTCGTCGTTCGCTTTGGCGTGGTAGGTGTCGAGCACCGGCCGTTCATCGACGAGGTCGTAGTACGGCACCGCGTATCCGCAGGCATCGGCGATCCGCTTGACATCGATGACGATGGCGGCCCGGATGCCGGCATGCTGATCACCGAAATGCGCTAGCAGACCAGGGAATTCGGCGTCGTCCGGTCGCACCGCACGCCCGGTGCCGAACAATCGCAGGATCCGCGAGTTTCGGGTGAACGAGCAGAACATCAGGGTGATCCGGCCGTTGTCGCGCAGGTGTGCGATTGTTTCCGCGCCACTGCCGAACAGATCGAGATAGGCGACGGTATGCTCGTCGAGCACGGCGAAGGTGTCTTGATAGCCCTTGGGGGAGAGGTTAATTCGCCCGCCCTCGGATGGCGCGGTAGCTACGAAGAACATGGCTTGCTGGCCGATGAACTCTCGCAGCGACGCGTCGATAGACGAGAACTCCTTCGACATGCTTCGACCCTAGCGTCCGGCAGCTAGCCGGTGAATCGATAGTCGCCGAGGTCGAAACGACGACTGCGCCAGTAGGCCTCCAGCGTGGTCGCGGGGCGTAGCGGCACGTCACCGTTCTTGTCGAAGTAGTAGCTGTTGGCCAGTCGGCAACTGTCCTGCCAGAAGATCTGACGGTGCCGCTTGCGCATCATCTCGGCGAAGTAACGACTGTTGGCCGTTTCGGTCACCTCGACACGCGCCGCGCCGTTGCGCCGGGCCTGCTTCAGGCACCGCACGATGTGGTGGGTCTGCGTCTCGATGAGCGCGAAATACGAAGAGCCGACGTAGCCGTACGGACCCATGATGCTGAACATGTTCGGAAATCCCGGAACGCTGACGCCCTCATAGGCCTGCAGCCGGTGCTCGTCCCAGAACTCGGTCAGTGTTGTGCCCCCGCTTCCCGCGATCGCAAAGGTCGGCATGCTGTCGGCGTCCATCACCTTGAAACCGGTCGCCAGCAGTAGTACATCGATTTCGTGGTTCTCGCCGTCGGTGGTGGCCACCGCCCCGGGCGTGATCTTGTCGATCGGCTCGGTGACCAGCCGCACGTTGTCGCGATTGAATGTGGCCAGGTAACCGTTGTGGAAGCCGGGCCGCTTGCATCCCACGGCGTACTGCGGAGTGAGTTGCTCGCGCACGTCCGGGTCGTCGACCTGTTGACGCAAATAACGGCGACCGGCGTCCACCATCCGCTTGGCCAGCGGGATCACCGTGAAGTACTGTGCCGCGATCGTGAAGCTCAACTCGACGAACGCCTGACTGAGCAGCCGCTGGACGGCCGCGACGCCGGGAATCCGCATTGCCCAGCGCAGCGGCACCGGCAGCGGGACGTCGAATTTGGGGAAGCACCAGATCGGGGTGCGCTGAAATACGGTGAGCTGGGCGGCGATTGGCGCGATCTCCGGGATGACCTGCACAGCCGAAGCGCCGGTGCCGATGATGGCGACGCGCTTGCCGGTCAGGTCCTGGGTGTGATCCCAGCGTGCGGTGTGCATGGTGAGGCCGTCGAAGGTGTCCACGCCGTCGATGTCGGGCAGGTTCGGCACGGTGAGCACGCCGCTGGCGCTGATCAGGAATCTGGCCGTGACCACGCCGCCCGGATCCGTCTGCACTCGCCACAGCGCTTGCTCGTCGTCGAACTCGGCGGAAAGGACCTTGGTGTTGAACCGGATCCGCGATCGGATGCCATATTTGTCGACGCAGTGTTCGGCGTAGGCCTTCAGCTCCCTGCCCGGCGCGTAGGTGCGCGACCATTGCCGGCTCTGCTCGAAGGAGAATTGGTAGGAGAACGACGGAATATCCACGGCGATACCCGGATAGGTGTTCCAGTGCCAGGTGCCACCCACCCCATCGCCGGCTTCGATCACGAGATAATCGGAAAGTCCCGCCTTGTCGAGCTTGATGGCGGCGCCGATGCCGGAGAACCCGGCACCGACGATCAGGGTGTGATATTGGGGGTCCAGACTCATTGACGCCTGCTCTAGGGCTCCGTCTTGCTCAGGGGTGCAATGCTTTCCGTAACGCCATCAGGCCGCGCTCGGTGGCCGCGGCGGCAGCCGGTATCACCGGGGCGAAGCTGGCATAGCCGTGCACCAGAGTCGGCTCGTTGCTCAGCTCGGCGGGAACGCCTGCGGCGTTGAGCATCTCGGCGTAGCGCGCCCCGTCATCGCGCAGCGGATCGTGCTCCGCGATCCCGACAAAGGCCGGTGGCAAACCCGAGAGGTCGGCGGCGTTGGCCGGAGCGAGCGTGATGGGCAGCACCGCGGGGTCGGTGATGTCGACGTCGGCCGGCAGGTACCAAGTCAGAAAGGCGTCGATCACCTCGCGGTCCAAAATCGGGGCGAAGGCGTTCTCGGTGTGCGACGGCAGCGAAAGATCCGCGGTCACGACCGGATACCACAGCAGTTGGAAGGCTAGCTCCGGCCCGCTGTTGTCGCGGGCCAGCACCGCCATAACCGCGGCGAGGTTGCCGCCCGCCGAATCGCCGGCAACGGCGATCCGGTTCGGGTCACCGCCCAGTTCGGCGGCATGCTCGCCGACCCACTGCACGGCGGCCCAGCTGTCGTTGACCCCGGCGGGGTACGGGTGCTCCGGAGCAAGCCGGTAATCGACGGACACCACGATGGCCTCGGCGCCGACGGCGTGCGCGCGGGCTACGTGGTCGTGGGTGTCCAGGTCGCCCAGACAGAAACCGCCGCCGTGAAAGAAAACGACAATGGGCGAGACCTCGGCCGGGTCGGGCGGCCAGTAGATCCGAACCGGAATGTCGGTGAGCTCGCCATGCCCGATCGTCCGATCTTCGATCCGCAGGTTCGGCAGCATTTCCGGCGGCACCTTGAGCAGCCTGAGGCGCTCGCGTGCGAGCTCGACACCGTCGTCCGCGTTGAAGGTCATCGGGAACGCGTCGAGCAAGGCCTTGAACGTCGGATCGATGCCAGGTCGGGCAAGGGTCGGCTCAATCATTCGTACACCGTACGCCGGGCGTTCACCTGTGCAGGGCATTGCGCAACGCCGCGAGCCCCCGATCCGATCCGGCCGTTGCAGCGGGCACCACACCGGCGTAGCCCAGGTAGCCGTGCACCATCGTCTCGGCGTTGTGCACCTCGGCGGGCACGCCGGCGGCGGCCAGCAGCTTGCCGTAGCTGATGCCGTCGTCGCGCAGCGGGTCGTAACCGGCGACGCCGATATAGGCCGGCGGCAGGTCGGCCAAGTTCTTCGCGCGCCCCGGCGCCATTCCCGCAGGCGGGTCGGACAAGTCGACATCGCCTGCGTACCAACGGGAAAACTGCGCGATGGCCCTGGTGTCAAGAATCGGCGCGGTTGCATTTTCGGCGAAGGACGGCAGCGACTCGTCCCACAACACGGAGGGATACCACAGCAGCTGGAACAGGATCGGCGGTCCGCCCTCGTCGCGGGCCTGCTGGGCGACCGCTGCGGCGATGTTGCCGCCTGCCGAATCCCCGGCGAGGGCGATGCGTGCGGTGTCCGCACCGAGCTCGGCGCCGTGCTCGGCGACCCACCGCGTTGCGGCCCAAGCGTCTTCGACGGCAGCGGGATACGGGTACTCGGGCGCCAGCCGGTAATCGACGGACACCACGATCGCGTCGGCGCCCACCGCATGCTGGCGGGCGGTGCCGTCGTGGGTGTCGAGATCGCCGATGACAAACCCGCCGCCGTGGAAGTACACCACGACAGGTACCGCGTCGTTATCGGAACCGGTTGTCGGCCAATAGATCCGGATAGCAATAGAACCAGCCGGCCCCTTGATGGTCCGGTCCTCGACGCGCAGTTCGGGGTGCACCGGCCGGCGCGGCAGATCGCGGAACCGCTGGCGCGCAGCGTCGATGCCGTCGTCGGTGGATAGCCGGAACGGAACCGCGTCGAGTACCTTCAGCAGAATGGGGTCGATAGGCGGTTTCTCGTCGGCTTTGTCAAAGCTGGGCATGGAGGTACCGTACGCACCCCGCGTGATGGCCGGCGCCTGGGTGGCGGCCGGCTGGGCGGGCATCGCTTACGGCGTCTACTTGACCGTGATTGCTGTGCGTTCCCCGCCGGGAATGGAGCTCACCGGACATTGGATTCTGCAGCCGCCGTTCAAGGCGTTGATGGCGTTGCTGCTGACCGTTGCCGCCTTCGCGCACCCCATCGTCAGCGAGCGGCGCTGGTTGATGCCCGCATTACTGCTGTCTGCCACCGGCGACTGGCTCCTCGCGATCCCGTGGTGGACCATGTCATTTGTCTTGGGGCTGGCGGCATTTCTGTCGGCGCACCTGTGTTTCATCGGCGCGCTGCTCCCGTTGGTGGTCAAAGAGGCGTTGTCGCGGGCCCGCATCGCTGCCATCGTGGTGCTGTGCCTGGCCGCGGTCGCGTTGCTGGTGTGGTTCTGGCCTCACCTGGGTCAGGACAACTTGACGATCCCGGTAACGGTTTACATCGTCGTGCTGACCGCGATGGTGTGCACGGCGCTGGCGGCGCAGCTGCCGACGATCTGGGTGCCGGCGGGGGCGCTGTGTTTCATGGCATCGGACGCGATGATCGCGATCAGCCGGTTCATCCTGGGCCACGAGGCGCTGGCGGTGCCGATCTGGTGGCTGTACGCCGCGGCCCAGATCCTGATCACGGCGGGATTCTTCTTCGGCCGTGACGAAGCCGGCGACGCCTCTGACAATGGCCCCGAACCTGCCGAAGGCTGACTGTCGGTGGTCGCCGCTATGGTGTGGCCACGGACGGCAACCATGTTGACTGGCAACGTATTTCGCGACTCGAGCGTGCTGTGAGCGGGACCGCACGCACGCCCGTCGAGGTGGAACCGATCGCCCGAGTGCTGCCGATGCTGTCGGTGCCGCACCTGGATCGCGAGTTCGACTACCTGGTGTCGGCCGAGCAATCCGACGACGCCCAACCGGGGGTGCGAGTACGGGTCCGATTCCACGGCCGGCTGGTCGATGGATTTGTGCTGGAGCGCCGCAACGACACCGATCACGCAGGCAAGCTGGGCTGGCTCGATCGCGTCGTGTCCGCCGAACCGGTGCTCACCCCGGAGATTCGCCGACTGGTGGACGCCGTGGCGGCGCGCTACGCCGGAACGCGTCCGGACGTGCTGCGGCTGGCGGTCCCGGCGCGGCACGCCAGAGTGGAGCGAGAACCCACGGCGATCCCGCCACCGCCGACCGTCGCGCCCGTCGACCCGTCCTGCTGGGAGGTCTACGATCGCGGCGACCAGTTCCTGACCGCCCTGGCCGAGTCGCGGGCCGCGCGGGCCGTGTGGCAGGCGCTGCCGGGCGAGCAGTGGGCCGACCGGTTCGCCGAGGCCGCCGCGCAAACGATCCGCACCGGACGCGCCGTGCTGGCGATCGTGCCCGATCAGCGAGATCTCGACACGCTGTTCCTGGCCGTGACCGCCCGGGTCGACGAGGACAGCGTGGTGGCGCTGTCGGCGGGGCTGGGGCCGGCCGCACGCTACCGGCGTTGGCTGGCGGCGCTGCGCGGCAAGGCGCGGCTGGTGATCGGCACCCGCAGCGCGGTTTTTGCGCCGCTGAACGACTTGGGTCTGGTCATGGTCTGGTCCGATGCCGACGACAGTCTTGCCGAGCCGCGGGCGCCCTATCCGCATGCCCGTGAGGTGGCGATGCTGCGCGCGCATCAGTCCCGCTGCGCAGCGCTGATCGGTGGCTACGCCCGTACCGCCGAGGCACACGCCCTGGTGCACAGCGGATGGGCCCACGACATCGTCGCGATGCGGGCCGTGGTGCGGGCCCGCTCGCCGCGGGTGGTCGCCCTCGACGACAGCGGCTACGCCGACGAACGCGACCCGGCGGCCCGCTCCGCGCGGATTCCGTCGATCGCGCTGCGTGCCACCCGCTCGTCGCTGGAGGCCGGGGCGCCGGTGCTGGTCCAGGTGCCGCGCCGCGGCTATGTGCCGTCGCTGGCCTGCGGGCGCTGCCGCACCATCGCCCGCTGCCGGCACTGCACCGGTCCGATGTCGCTGCAAGAGGGTGGACCCGGGGCGGTGTGCCGGTGGTGCGGACGTGCCGAACCGGTGCTGCGCTGCGGGCGGTGCGGGTCGGACACGGTGCGCGCGGTGGTCGTCGGGGCCCGGCGCACCGCCGAGGAGTTGGGCCGCGCCTTCGCCGGTACGGCGGTCATCACCTCGGCGGGCGACGCGATCGTCGCCGAAGTCGCCGCACACCCTGCCCTGGTAGTCGCCACCCCGGGCGCCGAACCCCGCGCGGACGGCGGGTATGGGGCGGCGCTGCTGCTGGACACCTGGGCGCTGCTGGGCCGCCAGGATCTGCGCGCCGCCGAGGATGCCCTGTGGCGCTGGATGAGCGCCGCGGCGCTGGTGCGTGCCCGCGGCGATGGCGGTGTGGTCACGGTGATCGCCGAATCGGTCATCCCGACGGTGCAATCGCTGATCCGGTGGGATCCGGTGGGTCACGCGGAGGCTGAGCTGGCGGCTCGAAGCGAGGTCGGTCTGCCGCCCAGTGTGCACATGGCAGCCATCGACGGCGGCGCCGACGCGGTGGCGGCATTGCTCGACGAGGCCCAGTTGCCCGACGGAGCCGAGCTGCTCGGCCCGGTCGACCTGCCGCCGGGCGTGCGTCGGCCGCCCGGAACTCCGGCCGGCGTGCCGGTGATCAGGATGCTGGTGCGGGTTCGCCGCGAGCAGGGCCTGGGGCTCGCGGCGAGCCTGCGGCGCGGCGTCGGCGTGCTCAGCGCTCGGCAAACTCACGAACCGGTGCGGGTGCAGATGGACCCGCTGCACATCGGGTAGTCATCGTGTTTGGCCCGGCCAGGCAGCAATTTGCCGGTTGCCTCGGCAGATCGCCGTGGGCAGCGATAGTATGCATGAGAAATAGTCGCAGCCTACGACATTCGTAGGCTGTACACTTTCAACGCTTTAGCCTGCGGGGGCCCGGAATGGGCCAGGGGAAGGGGCCTGGATGGCTATGGAGAACGTGACGGAAGCCGGCGAGTCGCTGGACGTCATCACCGATGCGCTGCTCACTGCTTCCCGGTTGCTGGTCGGCATCTCGGCTCGGTCAATCGCGCAAGTCGACGAGACCATCACCATGGCGCAGTTCCGGACTCTGGTGATCCTGTCCAACCGGGGTCCGGTCAACCTGGCCACGCTGGCCAATCTGCTGGGTGTGCAACCGTCGGCCACCGGCCGAATGGTCGACCGGCTCGTCGCCGCCGGACTGATCGACCGGCTGCCGCACCCGACGTCCCGGCGTGAGCTGATCGCCGCACTGACCAAGCGCGGACGCGAGGTGGTGCGGCGGGTCACCGCCTACCGGCGCGCGGAAATCGCGGCCATCGTGGAAAAGATGCCGGTGGCGGAGCGCCACGGGCTGGTGCGGGCCCTGACCGCGTTCACCGCGGCCGGCGGAGAGCCCGACGCGGCGCTCGACATCGATCTGTAAAGCTGGCCCCGTGCTGGGCCGGTCTTAGTGCTTCTCCGCCGTGACCAGCAGGTACTCCCAGTGCATGGTGCTGTTGACCAGGTAATGCTGCGCGAGTTCGACGAGTTGCGCATCGAGCTCGGCGGCCAGCACCCGATTGTGGCCGATGTTCGCGTAGGCCTCGATCGTCGGGCCGTAGTGATTCTTGAAGTAGTGGTGTACGTCCTGGGCGCTCAGGAATCGGTTCACCTCCAGGTTGCCGCGCAGAGTTGTCATGCGGCCGAGCTGATCGCCCAGCAGCCCGGCGACGTAGCCTTCGCGGCCCCACAACGCCGCCGGCGGAACGGCCGGCGAGAGGCTGGGGCGGTATGGCCTGATGGTGGCCAGCATCCGGCCGAAGAATCCTTCCGGGGTCCAGCTGATCACGCCGATCGCCCCGCCGGGCCGGCAGACCCGCACCAGCTCACGGGCAGCGAGCTGATGGTTTGGCGCGAACTGCACGCCGATCGCCGACATCACGACGTCGAACTCACCGTCACCGAACGGCAGCGCCTGCGCGTTGGCCTCCCGGTAGTCCAGCGTCAACCCCTGTGCTGCGGCGCGTGCCCGGGACCGTTGCAGCAGCTCCGGTGTGAGGTCGGTGGACACCACCGTGGCGCCCGTCCTGGCGGCGGGAAGCGAGATGTTGCCCGAGCCGGCAGCCACATCGAGTACTCGAAGGCCGGATCCAATTCCGGTGGCGGAGACCAGGATTGGTCCCAGGGGGGCCATTACTTCCTCGGCCATCAGCGCGTAGTCGCCCAGCGCCCATAGCGCCCGATGTGTTGCGGCCTGGGTGTGGTCGCTGTGGATGGCGGTGTCGAGAGTCATCAAACCTCCTGGGTGTGCGAAAAAGGACTGTGTACTCGACCTCGTCGTCGATAGCGCCGTCGCGGAAGCGATACAACCATGTTCAATAGAAATAGTATTCAGTAGCAACAATATATGTCTGCAACGTTAGAGTTAGCTGTACGCGGGTTGAAAGCCGGCTGGGAGCACGAATGCTCGCGCTTCTTAGACTGTCCGAGTGCGTCTCGTCTTCGCCGGCACCCCCGAACCAGCGCTGCCCGCGTTGCGTCGCCTCCTCGACTCGCCTCGGCACGAGGTGGTCGCCGTGCTGACCCGGCCCGATGCCGCTTCCGGTCGGCGCGGCAAGCCCGAGCCGTCTCCGGTGGCCCGCGAGGCACTGGACCGCGGCCTTCCATTGCTGCGGCCGGCGCGGCCGAACTCGGCGGAGTTCGTCGCCGAACTGTCGGAGTTCGCGCCGGACTGTTGCCCGGTGGTGGCCTACGGCGCGCTGCTGCGCGACGGCCTGCTCGCGGTGCCCCCGCGTGGCTGGGTCAACCTGCACTTCTCGCTGTTGCCGGCCTGGCGCGGCGCGGCACCCGTACAGGCTGCCGTCGCCGCGGGGGACACCATCACCGGAGCGACGACGTTTCAGATCGAACCCAGCCTGGACTCCGGACCGGTCTACGGCGTTGTGACCGAGACCATCCAGCCGACCGATACCTCCGGCGATCTGCTGGAACGATTGGCTGTTTCGGGTGCGGCGCTGCTGTCGGCCACGCTGGACGGCATCGGCGACGGGACGCTGACACCGCGACCCCAACCCGCCGACGGGGTCAGCATCGCGCCCAAGATCACCGTCGAGGAGGCCCGGGTGCGCTGGGAGCTGCCGGCACCGGTGGTGGAGCGCCGTATTCGCGCCGTCACACCCAGCCCGGGGGCGTGGACGATGATCGACGACCTGCGGATCAAACTGGGGCCGGTGCAGATCGACGCGGATGCTCCAGAGTCGTTGCCGCCCGGCGTAATTCAGGTGGACCGCAAGAGCGTTCGGATCGGCACCGGCTCAGAACCGGTGCGGCTGGGCCAGATTCAGCCCCCCGGCAAGAAGCTCATGAACGCCGTCGACTGGGCGCGGGGTGCCCGGCTCGACGCCGCTGCGCGGGCATCATGAGCCCGGCCCCGAAGCAACGCCGTCCTTCCCAGCCAAAACAGCGCCGGCCGCTGGATCCGGCCCGGGCCGCCGCCCTCCAGGTGCTTCGCGCCGTCAGCGAGCGCGACGCGTACGCGAACCTGGCCCTGCCCGCGCTGCTGCGCGATCGCCGCATCAGCGGACGTGATGCGGCGTTCGCTACCGAGCTGACCTACGGCACCTGCCGCACCCGCGGCCTGCTCGACGCGGTCATCGGCGCGGCCGCCGGCCGCCCGCCCGAGGCGATCGACTCGATGTTGCTCGACCTGCTGCGGATGGGCACCTACCAACTGCTGCGCACCCGAGTCGGCGCGCACGCCGCGGTGTCGACCACCGTCGAACAGGCCGGGATCGAATTCGATTCGGCGCGAGCAGGTTTCGTCAATGGCGTGCTGCGGACCATTGCCGGGCGGGACGAGAAATCCTGGGTCGACGAACTGGCCCCCGACCCAGCGCGCGATCCGATCGGGCACGCCGCGTTCGTGCACGCCCATCCACGCTGGATCGCCCAGGCCTTCGCCGACGCGCTGGGCGCGGACGCCGGTGAACTCGACGCCGCGCTGGCCAGCGACGACGAACGGCCTCAGGTGCACCTGGCGGCCCGTCCGGGAGTGCTGAGCGCGGGGGAGCTCGCCGACACGGTCGGTGGCACCGTCGGCCGCTACTCGCCGTACGCGGTGTACCTGCCGGGCGGCGATCCCGGACAGCTGGCAGCGGTGCGCGACAGTCAGGCCCTGGTTCAGGACGAGGGCAGCCAACTGGTGGCTCGCGCGATGACGCTGGCGCCGGTCGACGGCGACACCGGACGCTGGCTCGACCTGTGTGCCGGCCCGGGCGGTAAGACCGCGCTGCTGGCCGCCCTGGGCGCCGACCGCGGTGCTCGGATCACCGCGATCGAGCCGTCGCCGGGTCGCGCGGACCTGGTCGCCGAGAACACCCGCGGGCTCGACATTGACGTGGTGCGGGTCGACGGGCGGCAGTCCGATCTCGAGCCGGGTTTCGACCGGGTGCTCGTCGATGTGCCTTGCACCGGGTTGGGTGCCTTGCGCCGCCGCCCGGAGGCCCGTTGGCGCCGTCAGCCGTCCGATGTGCCGGCGCTGGCCAAGCTGCAACGCGAACTGCTGGCCGCCGCGATCGCGCTGACCCGTCCCGGCGGCGTGGTGCTCTATTCGACCTGCTCGCCGCATCTCGTCGAAACAGTGGGGGTGGTGGCCGACGCGCTGCGCCGCCATCCGGTGCGCGCGTTGGATACCCGGCCGCTGTTCGAGCCCGCGGAGTTGGGTGAGGGGCCCTACGTGCAGCTGTGGCCGCACCGGCACGGCACCGACGCCATGTTCGCTGCAGCGCTGGTCCGCGTAGCGGAGTAGCGCGGCAGCGACACAATAACCCCGGCCGCTGCCGCGCTGGTCCGCGTAGCGGAGTAGCGCTGGTCCGCCTGGCGTGAGCTCGGCCGCCGGGCTCAGTAGTGTGGCGCACATGGCTGGCAGCACCAGTGGGCCCCTGATAGCTCCGTCGATCCTGGCCGCCGATTTCGCCCGGCTCGCCGACGAAGCGGCCGCGGTGGCCGGCGCCGATTGGTTGCACGTCGACGTGATGGACGGCCACTTCGTGCCGAACCTGACGATCGGTTTGCCGGTGGTGGAGAGCCTGCTGGCCGCCACGCGCATTCCGATGGATTGCCATTTGATGATCGACAACCCGGACCGGTGGGCGCCGCCGTACGCCGAGGCGGGTGCCTACAACGTCACCTTTCACGCCGAGGCCACCGAGAATCCGGTCGGGGTGGCCCGCGATATCCGCGCCGCCGGCGCCAAAGCCGGGATCAGCGTCAAGCCGGGGACTCCGCTGGAGCCCTACCTGGAAATCCTGCCGCAGTTCGACACCCTGCTGATCATGTCGGTCGAGCCCGGCTTCGGCGGCCAGAGCTTCATCCCCGAGGTGCTGAGCAAAGTACGGACCGTGCGGAAGCTGGTCGACGCGGGGGAGCTGACGATCCTGATCGAAATTGACGGCGGCATCACCGCGGACACGATCGAGCAGGCCGCCGAGGCCGGAGTCGACTGCTTTGTCGCCGGTTCCGCGGTCTACGGCGCCCAGGACCCCGGGGCCGCGGTAGCGGCGTTACGGCGACAGGCCGGCGCCGCGTCACCGCATCTACGCCGGTGAGCGGTCAGCCTGTCGAGAACCTCGACGCCGCGATGCGGCTGGCCATCGAACAGTCGTATCTGGTCAAGGGCAGCACCTATCCGAACCCGCCGGTCGGAGCGGTGATTCTGGACGCCGACGGCCAGGTGGTCGGCGTGGGCGGCACCGAACCGGCCGGCAGCGACCACGCCGAGGTGCTGGCGCTGCGCCGCGCGGGCAGCCTGGCGGCGGGTGGCACCGCGGTCGTCACGCTGGAGCCGTGTAACCACCACGGCAAGACTCCGCCGTGCGTGAACGCGCTGATCGACGCCGGCCTGCGGACGGTCGTCTATGCCGTCACCGACCCGAACGAAATCGCGGCGGGCGGTGCGGCCCGGCTGTCGGCAGCGGGCGTGGACGTCAAGTCCGGCGTACTGGCCGAGGAAGTCACCCGCGGACCGTTGCGCGAATGGCTGCACAAGCAACGGACCGGGTTGCCGCACGTGACATGGAAATACGCCAGCAGCCTCGATGGCCGCAGCGCCGCCGCCGACGGCACCAGCCAGTGGATCTCCAGCGAGGCGGCACGCTTGGACCTGCATCGCCGCCGCGCCGCCACGGACGCGATCATCGTCGGGACCGGCACCGTACTGGCCGACGATCCGGCGTTGACCGCACGGCTGCCCGACGGTTCGCCGGCGGCGAAACAACCGCTGCGCGTCGTGGTCGGTATGCGCGAAATACCTTCCGAGGCAAAGGTTCTCAACGACGATTCGCGCACCATGGTGATTCGTACCCGCGATCCGATGGAAGTGCTCAAGGCGCTTTCGGACCGCACCGACGTACTGCTGGAGGGCGGTCCGACCCTCGCCAGTGCCTTCCTGCGGGAAGGGGCGATCGACCGGATCCTGACCTACGTCGCGCCGATCCTGCTGGGTGGACCCGTCACCGCGGTCGACGACGTGGGCGTGCCCACCATCACGCGGGCATTGCGGTGGCGCTTCGACGGCGTCGACCGGGTCGGCCCGGATTTGCTACTCAGCCTGGTGCCGCAGAGCGGCTAGCGCTCACCCAGCGATACGGTCTGCTGCTCGGCGAGTTCCGGTTCCTCGGCGTGCTCTTTTCGGCCGCCGAGAAGCAGCCCCAACAGGGCTCCCACCACGCAGATGACGACGGTGGCCGCGAATATGTCGCCGTACATCATTGCGAAGGCTTTCAAGTACAGGGTGGCCTGGGCGGTCACCCGCTCCAGCAGCGTGGCGTCGGGCGAAATCTTCGCCGACAGCCCGGCGATGATTTGGTTGAACCGGTACAACCCCCAAGCGCTCAGCGCCGCAACGCCGATCAGCATGCCCGTCATCCGGGCCACCACCACCGCCGCGGAGGCGATGCCGTGTTGGGCCGACGGGACAACCCGCAGGGCGGCAGACGTCAGCGGTCCGATCACCAGGCCGAGACCCAGACCGGCCACCAGCAGGTCCGTGTGGACTAGGGGCAGATTGACCAACCCGAAGACGTTGTGGTGCTGGGTCATCACGTCTAGCCGCCAGAAATGAATCAGCCAGTAACCGTATGCCGCAATCAACAGCCCGATGAAGGTCATCGCACGGTCGCCGATCCGGGTCGCGATGAAACCGCCCAACACCGCCCCGACCGGCAGCGCGATCAGGAACCACAGCAGCAACCCCGCGGCCTGTGCCTGGTCCATTTGCAGCACGCCCTGGCCGAACAGCTCCACGTTGACCAGGGTCACCATCAGCGCCGCACCCGCGGCCACCGAGGCGCCCAGCGCGGCCAGGAACGGCCGGAAGTGCACCCCGGTGGGTTCGATGAGCCGGGTGCGGGAGAAACGCTCCCAGAGCACGAACACCACGCCGACCACTACCGCACCGATCACCAGCGGCAATCCGTAGCTGGGCAGGATCGTTTTGCCGTCCGGCTGGGGGTTGTACAGCCCGATGACCGCCAGGCCCAGCGCGACCGCCAGCAGCACACCACCGACGACGTCGACTTTTTCGGGCTCGTCCGCGCGTTGGTGCGACGGCAGGCTGAACTGGATCATCACCATCGCGATCAAGGTCAGCGGCACGTTGATCCAGAACACGTAGCGCCAGTCGTGGAACATCCAGACGATGAAGATCCCGTAGAGCGGGCCCAGCACGCTGCCGAGCTCCTGCGCGGCACCGATCCCGCCCAGCACGCTGGCGCGGTTGCGTTCCGCCCACAAATCAGCGCCCAGCGCCAGCGTGACCGGCAACAGCGCGCCACTGGCAATGCCCTGGATGGTGCGGCCGGCGATCAGCATGTGGAAATCGCCCCAGTGGCCCGCCAACGCGGTGACCACCGAGCCGACGATGAACAGCGCCAGGCTGACCTGCAGCACCAGCTTGCGGCCGAACCGGTCGGAAGCCCGGCCCAGTAGCGGCATGGCGGCGATGTAGCCCAGCAGGTACATCGTGATGATCCAGGTGATGCGCTGCAACTGGTTGATCGGGATATGAACGTCGCTCATGATGTCGCGCATGATCGTGACGACGACATAGGCGTCCAGGGCGCCCAGCAGTACGGCGAGGCTGCCGGCGCTGATCGCGATTCCGCGTCCTGCTCGGATACTCATCGGCTTCAGCTCACCGGGGGCTTGGTGACGGTGACCGGCTTGCCCCAGTCCGACAAGGTGATCTGGACGGAATTGCCCTCGCTCTTCTGCAGGTTGGCCTGGACCAGCTGGTGATCGCCACTCTCCTGAATCCAGACAGTGGCCGGTACGGGCTGCGTCGCGTTCATGCTCGGGATGATCTTGTTCACGGCATCCGCTGTGACATTTCCGCTGATCTTGATCGTGGGCTGGCCGTTGATCGTTTCGCGGCCCTCGGCCTTGGCGTTGGTGAAGTTCGCCAGCACATTGCCCAGGCCGGCGTCCGGGCTCAGCAGCACCGAGACGTCGTAGACGTCGGAGGCCTTACCGAAATCGCTCCACTTGTTCGGGGTGAGCGTGGCGTACAGCACCGAGTCGTAGACCACGAAGTTTGCGTCGATGTCGGAGCCCGCCATGGACAACTGCGCATTGCCCGACGCCGCGGTGCTCGGGACGGTGGTGAGGTCGCCGGTCAGCTGCTTGATCGGCAGCCCGGGAATCTTGCCCTGGGTCGACAGCACCAGGTGCACACTCTTGACGTTCTTGGTGGTGTCGGCGGATTGTTTGACCAACGTCGTGGCGTCGGGCAAGGGGCCGCCACTGTTCTTCGAACCCGACGAGCAGCCGGCGATCGCAGCGGTGGCGAGGGTCAGGGAGACGAGGACGGCCGTGAGCCGGCGGCGTGTCTGCATACCGTGCATCGTAGAGGGTCCGGATGACCGGGCTCCGGAACGTGGGGTCCTCTTCGCCGCCCGATGAGGGCGTTTGTGGTGTCCGCCGTGGTCACTCACCAGGTAAAGCGCCGGCGAATTAGCCTGATGGAATGTTCACCGGAATTGTCGAGGAACTCGGAGAGGTAATCGGCCGGGATGTCCTCGCCGATGCGGCCCGCCTGACCATCCGCGGACCCGTTGTCACCGCCGACGCCGGCCACGGAGATTCGATCGCCGTCAACGGCGTGTGCCTGACGGTGGTCGAGCTGCTGGCCGACGGCCAATTCACCGCCGACGTCATGGCCGAGACTCTGGACCGGTCCAACCTGGGCGGCTTGGAGGTCGGTAAGCGGGTCAATCTGGAGCGTGCCGCGGCCGTCAACAGCCGGCTCGGCGGGCACATCGTGCAGGGGCATGTCGACGGCACTGGCGAGGTGGTGGCCCGCACCCCCTCGGAACACTGGGAAGTCGTGCGCATCGAGATCCCCGCGGCGGTCGCCCGCTATGTGGTGGAGAAGGGCTCGATCACCGTCGACGGGATTTCGCTGACGGTCTCCGGTCTCGGCGCCGAACCGCGGGACTGGTTCGAGGTGTCACTGATTCCGACGACCCGCGAATTGACCACCCTGGGTCATGCTCCGGTCGGCACCCAGGTGAACCTCGAAGTCGACGTGATTGCGAAATACGTCGAACGCCTGATGACCCCAAGAAGCCAATGAGGGTCGTCGCCACAATCGCCGCCGGCGCGCTGATGTGGTTGGCGTCGTTATTCGGCGGCGGCACCGCCCACGCCGACGCCAGCCAGGAAAAGGAAGCGTGTCAGCTGATGGACGATCCAGCGGGACATGATTTGGGCTATCAGCCCGCCGAATACGCCTTCATGGTGTTGCGCGGCAAAATGTCGGCCGCGGACGCGCGAAACGTCATGTCTCAGGGGGCGCAGGACTTCTGCCCCAATCACATAATCGACTTACCGGCCAGCTGGCGATAACGGCTGTTGGAAGCCCGTGTGGCGACGAGAAAATTCGGAGAACTCACGAAATATCCACTGTAGCAATCTGTTTCGTGTAGTCGCAGCCAGTCTTGAGAATGCGGCGAGTCGTTCGTTTAACGGCCGGAACGCCATTTCGGGTGATCTTCGCGTCGGGCATCGCCCCGCCCGAAGATTACATTTTGATAACAATAGTCACAATCGCACTACACCATGGCGACACGCCTGTTCTAAACCACCACGCAGCCCTTCGCAGGTCCATACTCGATCGCATAGGCCGGCCGCCCTAGCCAAGCGAAGGAGCAGCAATTATGTCCGTCGAGAGGTTGGCAGAGGCCGTATACGAAGACCTCGCATTTGAAGCGGTAGCCACATTGGCCGGCCGCAAGCCCGAAGCGCAATCGCGACCGGTGTGGAGCAAGGAAGTCAACGACACAACGCTGACCATCATCGAGCACCGGGCGCGCGACTACACGAGTTACGAGCTAATCGGTGACGATGAGCGCGACGTGTCGCTGGGACGGTTTTCCAGTTACCCAGCCGCCACTGCCGCGGTCAGCAAGTGGACGCACTACATCGAGGTCGGTGGCTCGGTCGGCAGGTGGCTGGCCCACTACGCGGCCGGCTGTGGTGGCGGTCAAGTAATCCAGATGCCGATCAGGCGAAGCGTGTAGCGACCCAGTGCCGCCCGCGGCGGGGGCATATCGACCTTCATGCGTTAAAAATTCTCCGTAAGAATCATCACAAAACGCCACCGATTCAGGGGCCGATCGAGCGCGGTCATCGCTGGTCAGCGCCCGTGGTGAAGTGGGGGAAACCCGGTGCGCACGGGGCGATGGCCCAGCTGGCCGTGCGTGCGCATCCGCGCTGCCCTGAACGTCCCGCGATTCGGCGACCTCACCATCAAAGTGGTGCGCAAAGCCGGGGCAATATCCCTGCGCCCTGCGTGGTTCATACTTGAAGCAACACGCGGGCTTCGCGTGTTGCTCGGTACGACAGCAAGGCAGCGCAGATGACGAGGTTGGACTCCGTCGAGAGAGCGGTTGCCGACATCGCCGCCGGTAAGGCTGTCGTCGTCATCGATGACGAGGAGCGGGAGAACGAGGGCGATCTGATCTTCGCCGCCGAGAAGGCGACGCCGGAGATGGTGGCTTTCATGGTGCGCTACACCTCGGGTTACCTGTGTGTCCCACTGGACGGCGCGATCTGCGATCGGCTGGGCCTGCTGCCGATGTACGCGGTCAACCAGGACAAGCACGGGACCGCCTACACGGTCACCGTCGATGCAAGACTTGGTGTCGGCACCGGGATTTCGGCGTCCGATCGGGCTACCACGATGCGGCTCTTGTCCGATCCCGCCAGCATTGCCAACGATTTCACCCGCCCCGGTCACGTGGTTCCGTTGCGCGCCAAAGACGGCGGCGTCCTGCGCCGGCCAGGCCACACCGAGGCCGCCGTCGACTTGGCCCGGATGGCGGGCCTGCAACCCGCGGGTGCGATCTGCGAGATCGTCAGCCAAAAGGACGAGGGCGCGATGGCCCAAACCGATGAGCTGCGGGTCTTCGCCGACGAGCACGATCTCGCGCTGATCACCATCGCCGACATCATCGAATGGCGGCGCAAGCACGAGAAGCACATCGAGCGGATCGCCGAAGCGCGCATCCCTACCCGGCACGGGGAGTTTCGCGCCATCGGTTACGCGAGCATCTACGAGGACGTCGAACATGTTGCGCTGGTCCGTGGCGACATCGCCGGGCCGAACGGCGAGGGCGACGACGTGTTGGTGCGGGTGCACTCCGAGTGCTTGACGGGTGATGTGTTCGGCTCGCGCCGGTGCGACTGCGGGCCCCAGCTCGACGCCGCGATGGCCATGGTCGCGCGGGAGGGGCGCGGCGTGGTGCTGTACATGCGCGGTCACGAGGGGCGCGGTATCGGCCTGATGCACAAGCTGCAGGCCTATCAGCTGCAAGACGCCGGCCATGACACTGTGGACGCCAACCTCAAGCTCGGATTACCGGCCGATGCAAGGGATTACGGAATCGGCGCGCAGATCCTGGGGGATCTCGGAGTACGCTCGATGCGGCTGCTGACCAACAATCCGGCCAAACGGGTCGGCCTGGATGGCTACGGACTGCACATCATCGAGCGTGTCTCTCTTCCGGTGCGGGCCAACGCGGAGAACATCCGCTACCTGATGACCAAACGGGACAAGATGGGACACGATTTGGCCGGGCTCGACGACTTCCACGAATCCGTCCATCTGCCAGGCGAATTCGGTGGTGCTTTGTGAGTGGATCCGGTGAGCCGCAGCTCGCGGCGCTGGATGCGTCGGGTGTGCGGCTAGGCATTGTCGCGAGCACCTGGCACAGCACAATCTGCGACGCGCTGCTGGCCGGCGCCCGTAAAGCCGCCGCCGCGTCAGGCGTCGACAGCCCGACGGTGGTCCGGGTACACGGCGCGATCGAGATACCGGTGGTGGCCCAGGAACTCGCCCGCAACCATGACGCCGTCATCGCCCTTGGCGTCGTGATCCGTGGTGCGACACCACATTTCGAATATGTTTGCGACGCGGTAACCCAGGGCCTGACTCGGGTCGCCTTGGACTCTTCGACGCCGGTTGGCAATGGGATACTGACGACCAACACCGAGGAACAGGCCCTGGAGCGGGCGGGGCTGCCGACGTCCGCCGAGGACAAGG
The DNA here is from genome assembly GCA_035996225.1 of Mycobacterium sp. GTDB lineage: Bacteria > Actinomycetota > Actinomycetes > Mycobacteriales > Mycobacteriaceae > Mycobacterium. The sequence continues at coordinate 31,303 of DASYJS010000392.1, forward strand.
GGGCCCAGGCCGCCGGGGCCGCACTGACCGCCGCGCTGACCTTGCGTGACCTGCGCACTCGGTCGTGACTCGGCTGTCGTCCCGCGAGGAATGGGATGTCGAACTGCGTCCGCACTGGACGCCGCTTTTTGCTTACGGTGCAGCGTTTCTGATCGCCGCGGCGCACATCGCCATCGGCTTGCTGCTGAAGATCAGCTCCAGCGGCGTGATCTTCCAAACCGCCGACCAGGTGGCGATGGCCATTCTGGGGCTGGTCATTGCCGGCCTCGTCCTGTTGTTCGCCCGGCCTAGGCTGCGGGTGGGGTCGGCCGGGCTTTCGGTCCGAAACCTGTTGGGAGACCGGCTAGTTCCGTGGCCGGAGGTGGTCGACGTGTCGTTTCCTGCCGGCAGCCGCTGGGCGCGTATCGACCTACCCGATGACGAGTACATCCCGCTGATGGCGATCCAGGCCGTCGACAAAGACCGGGCGGTGGCCGCCATGGATTCGCTGCGCAAGCTGGTCGTGCGTTACCGGCCGGGCTCCGGCGGCGAGTCAGGAGGCG
>DASYJS010000393.1:0-25215 GCA_035996225.1 Mycobacterium sp.
CCCGACGAGACCGAGTACGAAACCGAAGAAGAGGCCGAAAAGGCGCGCGCCGCACACCGGCTCGCGGTGCTGACCGGGCCGACACCCTCCCTCGACGCCCCGCTGATGCGCCAGATCGTCAGCCGCGGTGTCCTCACTGCCGCAGGCGCGACGACTGCCTGGGCCATCGGACGCTACACGCCGGGCAGTGAACGACGCACGGCGACAATGGGATTGGCGGCGTTGGTAACGACGCAGCTCGCGCAGACACTGCTGACGCGCCAGCACAGCCCGCTCGTCGTGGCGACCGCGTTGGGCAGCGCGGGTGTCTTGGTCGGCATCATTCAGACCCCGGTGGTCAGCCAGTTCTTCGGATGCACACCGCTGGGACCGGTCGCCTGGTCGGGCGTGATGGGAGCCACGGCGGGAGCCACCGCGATCTCTTGGCTGGCACCCAACTGGCTGAACAAGACGATTGATGTCATCCAGCCCCAAGACGAGCCCAACGACGAGTGAGGCGTCGGCGCCTAGGTCGTCAGTTCCTTGCGGATGACCTTGCCGGCGGGATTGCGCGGAATGCTGTCGACGACGTGGATGTCCCTAGGCTGTTCGAAACGAGAAACCTTGCCCTTCAGATACTCCCGTAGCGCCGCCACGTCGATGCGCCGCTGAGTGCGGGCCACGACGAACGCGGCCAATCGTCGGCCGAACTGCTCGTCAGGCACCCCGACGACTGCGTTCTCGGCGACGTCGGGATGTTCGGCGAGTGCGTTTTCCAGCGCGCGGGGATACACGTTCTCACCACCCGACACGATCATGTCGTCCTCACGGCCAACGATGTAGAGCCGGCCCGAGTTGTCGAGATAGCCCATGTCGCCGGTGCTGGTCATTTGGTCGATGACGGTCTTGGCGGCACCGCCGATGTAGCCCTTGGTTGTCAGCTCACCGCCCACGAAGATACGGCCGGTCACACGCGGTCCAACGGGCCTTCCGGCCTTGTCGAAGATGCGAACCGGGCAGCCCGCGACGGGTCGGCCCACTGTATCCGGGGCTTGGCGCAGCTCGAAAGGTGTTGCCAACGCCCCGATCCCGACCTCGGTGGAACCGTAGCCGTTGTAAAGAACATCGCCGTAAAAATCCATGAACCGGCGCGCCAGGCTGGGATCGAGCCGATCGCCACTGGATATCACGGCCTGCAACGCCAATGGATTGCGGGCCCGCACACGTTGCGGCAGATCCATGATGCGCGCCAGCATGATCGGAACCACACTCAACGCGTCGGCACGCTGCAGCGACGCCTGCGCAAGCGTGGCCTCGGCATCAAAGCGCCGATGGGTAAGGACCGTGCCGCCCAGGCTGACGGTGAGCATCAATATGCCGAGCCCCAGGCCGTGAAACATCGGCACCGCCACCGCGATTCGTGACCCGACGCGTAAGCCGGTGCGCTCGAGAATTGTCATACCGACGCCCACTCCCGAACTCATTCTCGGCATCCGCGGGACGCCCTTGGGCTTACCGGTAGTACCCGAGGTCAGCAGAATGAGCCGGCCGGACTCGGCGACATGGGGTCGTGGCGCGTCCGGCTGGATCTGCACGGTTGCCGGATCGATCACTGGAATCGATGGCCCGGCATCATGGATCTGTTCGGCAAACTCGTTGTCGCAGAACATTGTTGTCACCTGGTGCGCGCTCAGCGCGTCGGCGAGAGCGGTGGTGCGAAATTCCGTATTCACCAGCACCACGTCCGCTCCGACCAAGGCGGCTGCGAACACGGACGTCGCGAAGTCGCGACCGTTGCGGCACATGATCCCCACCGCCTCGCCCGGACCCACACCGCCGCGGACGAGCGCGCGCGCGAGCGCCTCGGTCTTGGCTTGCAGCTCGCGGTAGCTCAGCGCCCCGTCGTCGTCGATGATCGCCGCGCGCTCCGGCCAGCGAGCCGCCGCGACGGCCGGCAGCGTGCAGAGATTCGTGCCACCGCGAAGCACCTCGCGGATAAGCCGCAGCACCGCGATCGGGGTGGGCACACTCAGCAGCCGCGACGACGCCAATGCCCGGGCCGTGGTGACGACCACGCCGTCGGTCATCGCTCGTCGTTTCGCGCGCCGGATTCGGCGAAGAACCGACGATGCCACAACCGGGCTGCCCAATCTGCCGGCCCGGCCAACAGCACCGAAGCCAGCTCGGCCGGAAACACCCAGGGCGGTTCGTTGGTGCGCGGGCGCTCGATGACCGCCTTGGCGATGGCGTCGGCGGCCTCCTCCGCAGATAGACCGGGAAGGCGGCCCAGGATCGGCGTCGGTGCGATCATCCGGGTCCGGACCAGCGCGAAGTAGACCGACGTGACCTCCACGCCGTCGGCGTGCAGTTCCGGCGCCACGCTGCGCAGCCAGCGATCGAAAGCGCCCTTGGACGCCTGGTAGGCGCCCCATTGAGGCCCGGGCACCAGGCGCACGCCGACACTCGAGACGTTCACGATCTGGCCGCCGCCGCTTTCTCGCATGGCCGGCAGCAGTCCCAGGAGCAGCCAGATCGGACCCAGGTAGTTGATGTCGATGGTGCGCTGGAAGTCGTGCGGGCGGTCGTACTGGTGATGCAGGGACCGGCGCAGCGATTTGCCGGCATTGCTGACCACGATGTCGAGTGGGCCGTGGTTCTCGGTGATCTGCTTGGTCAGGACGTGGACAGCGGCCTCGTCGCTCAGATCCGTCGGGTAGGCGACCGCCTGTCCGCCACCGGCGTTGATCGCCGCCGCAAGATCATCGAGCCGCTCCGCCGATCGGGCGACCACCAGCACAGTCGCTCCGGCCGCGGCCAGCCTGCGGGCGGTCGCCTCCCCGATTCCGTAAGACGCGCCGGTGACCAGCACCGTCTGGCCGGAAACGGCGCTGCGCAGCTTGTCGGGGTCCGACACCCGCGCCGGGTTGGCCAATCGGTCTGCCGCCGTCTTAAGGGCCTGGCCTATCAAGTTCACCTTCACACCGCATTCACCGAGCTGGCATGCTGAGTCCTGGTGCAGCGCTGCTTTCCCAACGCTTCGTGACTCGTAACCTACAGCTACCAGACCACGCGCACAGCCCGAACCCCTGGTCCTGGCTAATCGGTGCGGGTCGGGGCCAATGCGGGTTGCGCCGCGGCGTTATTTCAGGGTTCTCGGCGGTCGGTCTCTGATGCGACTTCTTCTGCTGCGCCCGAGGTTTCGTCGCAGGGGTCCTGGTGCCAGTCGCCGAACGGGTCCGGGTAACCGCTCCACTCCCGCGGAGCCGCCATTTCCTGGTCGGTGAGCAGCGCGCCGTGCAGGGCGTCGAGAATGTCGGGGGGCTCTGCGCCGCAGACCAGCACCGTCATCGCCGTGTGCCGGTCGCCGAACCGGTATTCCCACTGCAGCTCGGCGAAGAGGCGCCGTTCCGTGTCGACATTGGCCGCCTCCCGGGCGGTCATGGCCGCCAGCCATTTGCCCGCGCAGGCGACCCGCAAACCGCCGCCGGCCGATTCCAGCCACATGACCTGGTCGGGCCGACTGGCCAGCCACAGCCGCCCGCGGGTGCGCACCACGCCGGTCAGCAGCAGATCCACCGCGGCATGCAAGCGCTCGGGGTGAAACGGGCGGCGGGCATTGAACTCGACGATTCGCACCATCTCGTCGGCGCCCAGCGGCGGCCGGCCGGCCAGCAGCCATCCGTGCGGATGATCGCTGCTGCCGCATCGCGAATCGTCTTCCAGGTTGGCCAGCGCCATGTCGACGCGGTCGAGCCCCACGGTGATCCGCGCCCGCGGAGCCAGTCGGCGCAGGACGGCCAGCGTCACGGGCTCCGGGCGGGTCAGCACCAGCAGGTCGGCGAACTCGGCCTGGCCGACGACGACCTGGGCCATCGTGCGCCCGTCCGGCAGACCATCATCCCCGAGTGCGCGGGTGAGCCAGTTGTCTGAGTCGATGCACGTCACCACCCCGGCGATCGCCACGTCCAGGGCAGCCGGGCCGTCGGGATAGCCGGGACCGACGCGCACCCGGACGTGATTGATCGCGACGCAGATGGGTTCGGGTTCGAGCCAGCCGGCCAGATGCACGACGATGCGGTCGATCGCGTCGTCGCCGGCCAGCCTGCGAAGCAGCACCAGGAGGTCGTTGCGAACGGTGCAGGCCACGCACCCGTGCGCCAACTCCAATGCGTCCTCGGCGGTGGTTAATTCACCATGGCGCAACGTGATCGTTGCCCGCCGCACCACGTGGCCGTCGAAACGGTGCTCGACGATCACTGTTCCGGGCTGGCGTAGCAGACCACCCGTCACCGCGTCAGTGTCGCCCTGACCTGCTACCAGCACCACCGGGGTCCGCATCCTGGCTCCTTATTGCAAACGATTGTCAATAACGCTTCCGTCACGGTACAGTCCACAGCGGTCCTTGTCGAAAATGATTTTCAATAAGCGGGTGCCACGAAGAGGAGGCGTCATGCCCATGCACTGTCAGGTCACAGGCCGCACAGTCGGTTTCGGTAACTCGGTGTCGCACTCGCATCGCCGAACCCGGCGACGATGGTCGCCCAACATCCAGACCAAAACGTATTACCTGCCGTCGGAGGGCCGGCGCCTCACGTTGCGCGTGAGCGCCAAGGGCATCAAGGTCGTCGATCGTGACGGCATCGAGGCCGTCGTTGCCCGGCTGCGCCGGCAAGGCCAGCGCATCTGATGGCGCGCACGGGGGCTGGGCCCCGAAACAACTCGGCCAAGCTGCGCTCCACCGCGGGCACCGGCTACACCTACATCACCCGCAAGAACCGGCGCAACGACCCTGACCGGCTCACGCTGAGGAAGTACGACCCGGTGGTCCGCCGCCACGTCGAGTTCCGGGAAGAACGCTGAATGGCCAAGAAATCCAAGATCGTCAAAAACGACCAGCGCCGCGCGATTGTCAAACGCTACGCGGAGCGCCGAACCATGCTCAAAGAGATCATCCGATCACCGGCGAGCACTCCCGAGCAACGGCTGGCCGCTCAGCAGGCGCTCGCCCGTCAGCCTCGCGACGCCAGCGCGGTGCGGGTACGCAACCGCGACTCGGTCGACGGTCGTCCGCGCGGGCACCTGCGCAAGTTCGGGTTGTCCCGGGTGCGGGTGCGCGAGCTGGCGCATCAGGGGCAACTACCCGGGATACGCAAGGCGAGTTGGTAGATGGCCGGTAAATCGAAGCGCCCAGACCGGCCCGCAGCACGTCAGCCAACAGAGAAAAACAGGAACCTGCTGGCCAGCATCGGTCTCAAATCCGTTGACTACAAAGACATCACGACGTTGCGGATGTTCATCTCCGAGCGCGGCAGGATGCGATCCCGCCGCGTCACCGGCCTGACCGTTCAGCAGCAACGGCAGGTGGCCACCGCGATCAGGAATGCCCGCGAGATGGCGCTGTTGCCCTACATCAGTGCCCGCTAGTCCCGAATGAAGCCCTTGTTGCGCATCAGGAAGTCCGCCAGGAATCCGTCGTGCGGGATTTCGGGTGCACGAAAGAACGTCGGGTGGTTTCCGCGGTAGACGTTGCTGACCGTCGGTTCGCCGAGCAAGGCGTCGATCAGATCGTCGTCGCCGGTAATCGCGTTGATTACCAAGGATTGTCGCAGCGGGCCGAGGCCGGCGGCGCGCGACCACGGCGATACCCACACGCAGGGGAACGGCAGTTCGATGTTGAGCTTGTCGACGTCGGGTTCGGCCAGCAGATGCACCGCCGGACGCAGGGCGGCACAGCCGTCACCCAATGCGGCGACGACCTGATCGGCGCCGAGCAGCGGTGTCGTGCCCGCGGCCTTGGCCGCCAGATGATTCGCCAGTGCCTGCGCCAAGGCAGCGGGCTGAGTCGGCAAGGTCGCGCGCTCGTCCTCGGTCGGCAGCGGCTCGATCGTCGCCAACCGCTCGGCGATCGCCGCAGCCAGCGGGGCCGGATCGCCCTCGTAAAGCACTGCGGTGGTGTTGACGCATGCCATGCCACCCAGGTTGGCGATCGAGTCGACGATCAGGTCGAGGTAGTCGCGCCAATCGCGGTCGGCGGTGATCAGGATCTTGGCGCGGCCCGGTCCGTTCACCATCACCGTCGGATCGGCGGCGTATTTGTCCACGACATCCTGGCCGCCGTACACCATGGCGAGGTCGGCCGACCGGATGATCTCGTCGGCTCCGCCATGGTCGGTGGGCAGATAGACCGCGTCTTCGGGCCGAAATCCTGCCTGGCGCAGGGCGTTAACGAGTCGATGGCCGGTGAGGGGTTCGCGCCGCGATGGGCGCACTGCGATCCGGTAGCCGAGCGCCAGCGCCTGGGGCCACAGGCCGTGCACGCCCGGGCCGTTTCCCGCGGCATGCACGGCGAACACCTCACCGCGCCGCGTCCAGACCGCACTGCCGTCGCGGGTGCGTTCCTCCCGCCAGTTGCGGGCCGCGCCGACCGGCTGGGCCGGGCGCACCGCGTTGAATGCGCTGCCAACGGCGTCGGCCACGTTGCGGGCGCCGGCGCGGGTCACCGCGATCGGCACCCCCGAAATCCGGCTGGCCAGTTCGACATAGGCGTTGAAGTCCAGACCACCGATGGTCGCGATCCGGAAGATATCGGCCGCATTGGCCAAAGCCTTTTCGCGCTGCGCGACCGGTAGCGGTGCGACCTTGCGTTGGGCGCTGACGGTGCGCGATACGTACAGGGGCGGCACCATGCTCAACTCGGCGACCGGCACCCCGGCTGTGCTGGTGACAATCTCGCGGTTACGGGTCCGGTACTCGCCACTGGGCCCGAGCGCGTCGACGAGCACCAAATCAGTTGTGATGCTGGGTGTTTTGCTCACCACTTCAGTACACGCCTTCGATGACAGCCTCGCCCTCGAAGGTGGATACCGGCCGCACCGCACTAACCGAATCGCTGAGTTGCCCTGCGGGCCCGGGCATTCGGATGGCCATGTCGCGTTCCAGGTTATTCGGCAGGAACATGCCTTTGCTGACGTGGTTCATCACCACCTGACCGAGCTCCCCGTAGGGCACCTGTTCTCCGGTATCCGGGTCGATTACCCAGAACACCACATACGGTGTCCGCGGGTCGAAAACGAATGCCTCGCTGTCGGTTCGGGTGACCGCCTGCGAGAGAATCATGGTGCTGCCGAAGGCCATCGTGATCGTCGTGTCCGGGAAGATGTCGCGCAGCAGGTCCAGCGTGTCGGCGTCGACGTGTGCGCCGCTGAGCAACAGGTAGCGAATCTTGGCGTTCACCAGGTCCACCACGTCGTCATTGCGCGCAATCGCTTCGAGCAACGGCGGAGTGGCATGCAGGTTCGCGACGTTCTGCGTCTGCAGAACGTGTACCGCCTGCTCGAGGACGTGGTCGACATAGGCCGCCACCTCTGCGGCGGCATTGCGCGCGGCAATCTTCTTCACCCAGCGGGGATCGATGTCGATCGCATGGAACGCCGAGCCGAGCCGCTCGGCGACCAGCCGCGAGAAATAGCCCACGCCGTGCGGGCCGCTGGGCATCAGGCACAGGAAGCCCTGGCCCCGCTGGAAGCCGCCGGTGGCAAAGTCCTCGGTTTGCCATTCGATGACTTGTGCAACCCAATCCGGAAGCTGCGCAGTCCGTTTCGGCGGCCCGGTAGTGCCGCCCGATTCGAATATCTGCGGCACCGGTGGCGGTGAGCCGTATCCCCGCGGTATCAGATCCTCGATCGGCACATTGCGCAGCTCGCTGAGCAGATTGGGAAACAACCGCAGATCCGTGAAGGTCTTGACATCGGTCAACGGGTCGAAGTCCAGCGTCTTGGCGGTCCGTAGCCAAAAAGGGGAGCCGGTGTCCGCACCGAAGTGCCAGGCGATCGCCGCATGCAAATAGGCCTCGGGGTTTTCGACCGGTACCGATCTCGGGACGTCTAACAGCGAGAAGTCGATATCGGCCATGCCATCGATCCTGTCGCATGCCGGTCCCGCCCGCCACGCTGGCTCAGGTCCCACTGGGCATACAAAGACTGAACGTTAGCCTCTGCCGCGGCGAATTCTGGGTTACCGCAAGGTTTTCACTCGTCGGCACCCCGCTGCCAGGCCGTTATCGCCTCGTTGAAGGCGGGATAGATGTCGTGGTAGGTGCCGTCGCGTTCGGCGAACCGGAAATTCTTGACGCGCTCCACCACGATCTCATCGGGCGCCGGCTCCGACTGCAGCAGGGCCATCGTCTCGGCGACGTAGTCGTCCAGCGGCATCGCCCTCGGGTCGAATCCGCGCTCGCCCTGCAGCGCGGTCTGCACGTGCGGCGGAATGATTTCGATGACCCGGACCGCGGTGTCGCGAAGCTGGAAGCGCAGCGACTGCGTGTAGGAGTGCAGTGCTGCCTTGGCGGCGCAGTAGGTCGGCGTCAGCGCACTGGGCATGAATGCCAGGCCTGAGGTCACGTTGAGGATCACCGCGTGCGGCTTTCGTAACAGCGCTGGAAGCAGAGCCGAGATGAGCCGGATCGGGCCCAGCAGGTTGATCGCGATGCTCTGCTCCGCCAAGCCGGCGCTACTGGCGGTGAGGTCCTCGACGCGCTGAGTCCCGGCGTTGTTGACCACGACGTTGAGTTCCGGGTAGCGGTCCGTCAGCTCGACGGCGAACCGCCTGACGTCGGCCGCGTCCGATTGATCCAACGACAGGTAGTCGATGCCGGGGTTGGCCGCTACGACGGCCTGCAGCAGCTCACGACGACGGCCCGCAATCACTACCTGGTTGCCGAGCCGGTGCCACGACTCCGCCAATCCGCGGCCGATTCCGGTGCCGCCGCCAGTGACCAGCACGGTATTGCCCGTCATTTGCATCGCTGTGCTCCTTACGCTTGGACCGACGTAGCGTAATGCTCCGATATGCCTCGGGGTAACCACCAGTTTCCGCGCGAGTCACCAACACGTCGTCAGGAATCGGCGACGGACCTCGCCGCGCGCTGTCGGCGCGACGGCGAACCGGCGACGGCGCGCACGATCCCGCGAAGCCAGCTGTGGGAGGGATCGGTGTCGAGGCGTGGATGCCAGACCGCATAGAACTGCACGTCGCCCAGCTCGCGGGGAGCGTCGAGTACCCGAACACGATTCGAGTCGGCAAACCTCGAGACCAGCCGAGCCGGAACGGTCAGGACCAGATCGGTGCCGGGCAAAATGCTCGACCCCACCACGTGGTACGGCATGACGACAGCGACGCGACGAGCCGCACCGCGTGCCTCGAGCGCCAGATCTACCCAGGGCCGGCCCACGTCGATACTCAGATGCGGCCACCGCAGATACTGCGACAGCGATACCGACGTGCGACCGGTAAGCGGGTGTTCGGCGGCCACCACACAGACAAACCGATCGGTGAACAGGTGCTGGCTGCTGTACCGGTCGGGTGCCGCGCGGCCGTAGATCGCCAAGTCGAGCGTCCCGGCGTCCAATTTGTCGAACACACGCGCGTCGAGGGCCTCGCAGACGACCGTCGAGTTCGGCGACTGCATCAGGATCCGCTGGACCAACGCGGGACCGAAGGCCGCGACCGTGTAGTCGCTGACGGCGAGACGAAACGACTGCGGTGTGGTGGCGGGGTCGAAGGTCTCGGTGGCGAACAGCTGATCCAATTCCGTTACCACCGTGGCTAATTGAGTCCGGATGCGCTCGGCGCGCGGTGTCAGCGAGTAGCCCTCGGCACCCCGGACCAGCAGCTCGTCGCCGAAATGCCGGCGCAACCGCTGCAGGGCCCGGCTCATCGCGGGCTGGCTGAGCGCAAGGCGGTCGGCCGCACGGGACACGTGGCGTTCTTCGAGTAATGCTTCAAGGGGCGGCAACAGATTCAGATCGACTCGATCGATATGCGTCTCAGGCATACTCCTAATACTAAATATTCATTTCACAAATAGGGGAAGCGAGGCGCAGAGTCGAAGAAGAGAAGAAACCGACGTGAGGAAACCCGATGCGTTACATCGCCTTAGAGGAAGCGTTTTTCATCCCCGAGTTGGCCGAGCGCCAGCCCACCACGGCGCACCAGCAGCTATGGAAGCGCATGCAACCGCAATACGCCGAGCGCTGCGAACTGCTGCTACCCGATTTCGCCGAGTACCGGCTCGCGGAGATGGACGATGCCGGCATCGACATCCAGGTGCTGTCCCTGACATCGCCGGGTTTACAGGTCGACATCGGCGCCGAGCGGGCTCGCGACAACGCCCGGTTCGCCAATGAATACCTGGCGAAGGTCATCGGTGAACATCCGGATAGGTTCCGCGGTTTCGCCGCGCTGCCTCTACAAGACCCCGCTGCTGCCGCAGCCGAGCTGGAACGCGCCGTCACTCAGGATGGATTGTGCGGCGCGCTGGTCAACGATTGCGTGACCGGGCCCGGCGGCCGCTACCTGGACGCACCCGAATACGACGAGGTGTGGTCGGCGGTGGAATCCCTTGGCGTGCCGCTGTATTTGCATCCCGGGTCGCCGCCGGCCGATCAGTGGCAAGTCATCGAGGGTCGCCCCGAACTGTACGGCGCAACCTGGAGCTGGGCCGCCGAGGTCAGTGGGCACGCGCTGCGGATCCTGTTCAGCGGCGTGTTCGACCGGCATCCGGCGGCGACGATGATCTTGGGGCACATGGGCGAGTTCCTGCCGTTCCAGCGCAGCCGACTGGACTCCCGCTTCGCGTCGACATCGTTCGCGGCGACCAGCACACTGCGGCGCGCACCGTCGGCTTACCTCGGCACCAACATCGTGTTCACCAACAGCGGCGTGTTTTCACCGGCGGCAATGCGCGGTGCCGTACTCGAGGTCGGCGCGGACGCAGTGATGTTCTCCATCGATTACCCGTACGAATCGTCACATGAGGCCGTCCAGGGATTCGAGCAGACAACGCTCAGTCCCGCCGACCGGGAAAAAATTGCGCACGGCAACGCCGAACGGCTGTTAAGGATCGACTAGGCCGGGCGGTTGTGCAGCCGGCGCGGGTCAACGCCCGCCCGGCGCCATGCCGCCGCAGCCCACGTCGTGTAGAGGAACCAGAGCGGGAAGCGGTTGAACACCGGGTTCAGCGTCCGCACGACGGCGGCGAAACGCTGAAATCGCTTCTCCTTCTTCGTATCCCATTCGAGCTGGCACACCTCGCGCATCTGTGGTGGCATGGTCCCGACCAGCACCAGACGGGTGTAGGCGTTCAGCGGCGCGGACACCATCTTCCAGATCGGCGTGGGTATCCAACGCGGCCCCGGGATGCCTTTGCGGATGTAGCCGGTGCCGTACAGCACGGTCTTGTGCGGCACGAACCGTTCGAGCATGTCGTCCCAGTACGTGACGAACTCAGCGTAGGTCTCCGGCTGGCCACGCCCGCTGACTCCGTACAGGCTGTACCAGACCTTGCCTTCGTTGAAGATCTGTTCCTTCTCCGCGTCCGTCAGCCGCCGGATGAACATGTCGGTGTTGTAGATGACCTGGTCGACGAAAGTGGCATGCGCCCAATAGAACAACTCGGGGTTCAGGGCGTGATACCTCGAGCCGTCGCTGATGGTGCCTTTGATCGGTTTGTGGAAGTCGCGCACCTTACGGCCCCACTCGTGCGGGTCGTCGGAATAGACCGTCTTCATCAATGGCGGCGCAGTTCGCTTGGCCCGACCCAATGTGTCGCTGAAGATCACCGAGTGATCGAGCACTCCTTGGGCGAGTTGCTCGATGCAGTTTTCGACACCGGCGACGCGCTGGAACCCGAAGAATTGTGTGCGGTGATCGCCATAGAACTTCCAGATCAGGGAGTCGGGTCCCAGCCGCGGCGCGGCCTCGGCGATTTCGTCGTCAACCGGCTCGTCAACTAACAGAGGGACGGCTTCCCGAACACCGGTATCGAAACGGGCACCGGCGGTCGGGCCGGCCAACTCGTCATTCTGGGCGGTCATGCCCACCTCCCTGCGGCACGCACATCGTGAAGCACCGACACAAAAGTGTATCTTTGTTCCACGCTACCAATTCATGCGCCGAAATTGTTGTGAGGTCGTAAGACATGCAGAACCGCAGCCTTGCCGGCATTCTCGACGCAAGCACCGATATCGATCGCACCATCCTGGACACCGCGCGAGCGGTCTTCGAGACCTACGGCGTGCGCCGGGCCAACATCGAGGACGTCGCCGCCCGCGCCGGGGTCAGCCGCAGCACCATTTACCGGCGATTTCCCACCAAGGATGACCTGTTCGAACAGGTGGTGCGGCGCGAGGCCGAACTCTTCTTCTCCACCCTGGACCAGGCCACCAGCGGTTGTAATCCGCAAGAAGCCGTGATCGAGGCGTTCGCGCTGGGCGTACGCCTGGTCCAGGACTCACCGCTGTACTCCCGGATCGTGGAAAGCGAACCGGAGCTGTTCGGTCTGTTCTCCCGATCGCACGTCTTCCGTATCGGCCGATTCACCGACGGAATCGCCCATACCCTGCGCAGATGTGGGGCGGACATTCCCGAGGCTGACCTGACCAACATCGCCGACATTCTGCTGCGCGTCGCGCTGGGCATCATCGTCTTCCCCACCGATCGGCTCGACATCTCGGATCACGCCGCCGTTCGGGAGTATGCGGCGCGCTATCTGGTGCCGATCATCGGCAACGTGTCATAGCCCTGCATTAGCCTGGTGACGTGGCGCCGGTTCCGCGGACTCGGTACGCCAGTTGCGGCGAGATCGACATCGCCTATCAGGTCTTTGGCGATGGCCCCATCGACCTGCTGGTGCTGCCGGGCCCACTAATTCCGATTGACTGTGTCGACAGCGAGCCGTCGATGTACCGCTTTCACCGTCGGCTGGCGTCCTTTTGCCGCGTGATTCGGTTCGACCAGCGCGGGATCGGCCTGTCGTCGCGGCTTCCTTCGCTGGACATGATCGGGCCCAGCTCCTGGGCACAGGACGCGATCGCCGTGATGGACGCGGTCGGGTGCGAGCGGGCGACGGTCTTCGCCCCAGGATTCACTTCGTTGGCCGGACTGGTGCTCGCCGCCGATTTTCCCGAGCGGGTAAGCAACCTAGTGATTTTCAACGGTGCGGCAAGGACGCTTCGCGGTCCCGGCTACCCGATCGGCGGCGACGCGAGCGCCGCGGAACCGTACACGACGGTCGGGGTCGAACCGGATGCCGTCGAGCAGGGCTTCGACATGCTCGGCATCATCGCTCCGTCCGTGGGCGGCGACGACGCGTTCCGCGCGTGGTGGGACCACGCGGGCAACCGGGCCGCATCCCCGAGCATGGCTCGCCTCTTCATCGAGACCATCCGGCAATCCGACGTGCGCGACGCACTGCCTCGCGTTACCGCACCGACGCTGATCTTGCACCGCGACAATGCGGAGTTCAGTCCGATCGGGCACGGCCATTACCTTGCCGAGCACATCGCCGGGTCGCGCTTCGTCGAGCTACCGGGCGAAGATGCGCTGTATTGGGTGGGCGACACCGCGCCGATGGTCGACGAGATCGAGGAGTTCATCACCGGCGTGCGCGGCGGGTCGGATGCCGAGCGCCTGCTGACGACGATCGTCTTCACCGACATCGTCAGTTCGACCGAGCGCGCCGCCCTGCTCGGCGACGATCGCTGGCGCGATCTGCTGGACAACCACGACACCATCGTGCGTCACGAACTGCAGCGGTTCTCCGGCCGCGAAGTCAACACGGCCGGAGACGGCTTCGTCGCCACGTTCAGCAGCCCGAGCGCGGCGATCGCGTGCTCGGATGCCATCGTCGACGCGGTCCGGGTGCTGGGAATCGAGGTGCGGGTCGGAATCCACGCGGGTGAGGTGGAGGTGCGCGGCGGCGCCTTGAAAGACGACATCGCCGGCCTGGCCGTGCACATCGGCGCCCGGGTTGCCGCCCATGCCGGCCCCAGCGAGGTGTTGGTGTCGTCAACACTGCGCGACATCGTCACCGGATCGCGGCACAGGTTCACCGACCGCGGCGAGAGCGCACTCAAAGGGGTGCCGGGCCAGTGGCGGCTGTACGCCCTGGAGAGCGAACACGCGGTCGTCAAGCGTTAGCGAAGGCCACCTGCTCGGTGGGTCGAAGTGACCGGTGGCCGCGCGTAGGCTGCCTTTGGGACTGTCAGCGTCGCGGCTCCCGGATTTCGGTGTACAGCTTGGCATTTGATCGAAGGAGTACGCATGGCCGACGTGCACGTCTCGCTTCCTCCCGTGTTGCGCCGGGCGTTGGAACTACTTGCCGATCCGCCGGCGGATCCCGACGTCACCAAGGGCTATCTCGATCTGCTCGGCACCGGATCGGAGGATGTCCCGAAGAACACCGGCCTGATCCAGGCGGCGTGGGCGTCGCCAATCGGGTCAATGCTTTACGACAACGCCCAGGCTTTCTCGCGACGGCTGATCGCCGCACTGCAACACCCTGCCGAATGGCTGGATGTACCGCCAGGCGGGACCGTGCTGGATGTCGGTTCCGGTCCGGGAACCGTCACCGCCTCGCTGGCGCGCGCTGCCGGCAAGGACGGACTGGCCTTGGGCGTGGACATTTCCGAAGCGATGCTGGCCCGGGCCGTTCGCAACGAGGCCGGCCCGCACGTCGGCTTCATACGTGCTGATGCACAACGACTTCCGCTGCGCGACAACACTGTCGACGCGGTGGTCTCGATGGCCGTCTTGCAATTGGTTCCGAATCCCTCGGCTGCCCTCGCCGAGATGGCGCGGGTGCTGCGACCCGGCGGACGGCTGGCCATCATGGTCCCTACCGCCGGGCGTGCCGCGCGGCTTTGGCAACTGCTGCCGAACATCGGGGCACATCTATTCGGCGAAGACGAAATCGGCGACATCCTGGAAGACAACGGCTTCGTCAGCGTGCGAGTGAAGAACCTCGGCACGTTTCAGTGGGTGCGCGGTAAAAACGGTTGAGGCTCAGTCGCGCTGCTAGTCGTCTTTGAAGGCCGGGTGACCGCGTACCAGCAGCGGCAACAACGACTCGGGCGGCGCGATTCGGAACAACGCCGAAGCGATCCGGTTCACCCGGCCGGGAACCACTACGGCCTTGCCGGCGGCCAGCCCGTCGATTCCGGCCTGCGCGACCTTGTCGGCGGGAAGCCACATGATCCGCGGTAGGGCGGCTTCGGCATCCTCTTTGCTGAAGCCCGCCGCTTCACCGAATCCGGTGTCCACCGGGCCCGGACACAGCGCGGTCGCGGTCACGCCGGTGCCGCGCAGTTCACCGCGCAGGCTGTGGGTGTAGGACAACACGAACGCCTTGGCGGCCCCATACGCGGCTTGGCCCGGCAGCGGCCCGAATGCGGCCACCGACGAGACATTCAGCACCGCACCCCGACGACGCTCGACCATTCCGGGTAGCAACCTGCTGCACAGGTCGACCACGGCGGCCACATCGACCTCGACGAGGTTGACTTCCTGCTCGGGAACCGACTGCGCGACGCGTCCGAGAGTCGACAGCCCGGCGTTGTTGATCAGGATGTCCGGAGTCAGGCCGAGTGCGCCGACCCGGTCCAGCAGCGCCGCCCGTTCGGATCGGTCGGACAGGTCGGCGGGCAGCGGGTGCGCGTTCGCCCCCAGACGTGCGGCAAGCTCTTCGAGGCGGTCGGCGCTGCGGGCTACCAGCACTACCTGATGGCCGCCCCGAGACAGTATCCCGGCGAACTGTTCGCCGATACCCGATGATGCGCCGGTGACGATGGCGGCGCGGTCATTTCCTGGAGGTGGGAGAGCCATGCGGTGACCGTAACCCTCTTACTCGTAGCGCTGGACGAGCATGGCGAGGTTGTCCATCGACTCGCGCAGCATCTCGGGTGTCGTCGAACGCGCCTTCTCCAGCCGCTTCGCGTCGGTCAGCGCGGTGAAATCGTAGGTGTGGGTGACGTTGGTCAAGGTGGAGTTGATCTCGCTGAGCTCCCAGCGCCACAGATGGCCGGGCGGCGGCTTTCCGGGTTCTGCTGGACGCC
Organism: Mycobacterium sp.; assembly: GCA_035996225.1. Taxonomy (GTDB): domain Bacteria; phylum Actinomycetota; class Actinomycetes; order Mycobacteriales; family Mycobacteriaceae; genus Mycobacterium. The sequence goes on from DASYJS010000393.1 coordinate 15,870, forward strand.
ACGCGATCTTGGTGGCTTCGATGAACTCCACGACGTGGTTCTCTCGCACCCCGCCGTTGGTCAACGTCGTCTTGAACACGTCACCGACCTGCCGCACGCGCTGCCCGGGAGCCGACGAGGCGAGGTTGTTGTTGCCGTCCCAGCTCGGCTGGCTGGACGGCTCGGCGATCAGTTCGAAGATTCGCTCGGCGCTGGCCGAGATGGCGCGGGTGGCGCTCACAATGCCTTCGGGTTCCGTATCAGCCATACGCCAATCCAAACACGTCGAGCACGCCGATGGGGGCCGGCACCTCGCCGACCCCCAAAGCGGTGTCCGGTACCTCAGTGGGCGCCGACCAACTCGGCCGGGGCCGACAGCGCCGCCTTGGCCTGGCGGGTGGACTCGTCGGCGAGCACCTCGACCTCTCCCTGCCGGATGCCGTCGACGATCTGGCGCGCGACGTCGCGCGGGTCGTTCTTCGGCACGGCGAACTCGGTGGTCATGTCGGTATCGGTGTAGCTCAAGTGGACCGAGGTCACCAGGGTGCCCTGCTGCTCCAGCTCGATGCGCAGCGAGTTGGTCAGCGACCAGATGGCGGCCTTGGAATCGCCGTAGCCGCCGAAGCCGCCCACCCACGACAAGACGGAGCTGATGTCGACCAGTGCTCCGCCGCCGTTTTCGGCCAGGATCGGGGCGAACGCCTGGGCCACCCGAAGCGCACCGAAGTAGTTGGTCTCGAACACCTCGCGAACCTCCTCGATGTCGCTGGCGAGCAGCTTGGGCGCACCGAGGACACCGGCGTTGTTGATCACGATGTCGGCGTCCGAAGCCGTAATAGCCAGCGCAGCAACTGAATCCGCCTTGGTGACGTCGAGCGCGACGCTGACGACGCGAGGGTCTTCGCTGGGCCTGGGTGTGCGCGCCGTCGCATAGATCTTGGCCGCGCCCCTGCGCAGAAATTCGTCCACGATGGCCTTGCCCAGTCCGCGCTGTCCGCCGGTGACTACGACCGTCGATCCTTTGATGTTGACCATGATCCCTACTCCTTGACCTAAGTGAAATTACTTTGGTTCTGTCAAGGTAGTTGCCGGCTCTGACATAGTCAAGTATTATTTAGGTATGTCTGAATGGTGTGCGTCACAGCGGTACAAACTCGCGACGGCGCCCGGCGGTCTCGGTCTGGTCCAGGACTTCCTCAATACGGTCGACGTTGACGACGGCCCTGATCTACTGGCCGACCCCACGCCCGCGCGTGACTGGTTGGCCGGCGCGGTGCGAACCTGGTCGGAGCTACGCGGCGTTCCCGCCGGCCCGCCTGCGGTGACCGACGCGGACCTGCCGAAGCTTCGTGCCCTGCGCGACACGATCGCGCAGCTGGTGCGGGGAGAAGCGACCGCCGGGCCGGGCACCGCCGCGATCTCCGCGTCGTTCGCGCTGTCCGACACCGGTGAGGTCCGGCTGGAACCCGCCGGTAGCGGCTGGCGCTGGCTGGCCTCGGCGCTGTGGAGCGAGATCTTGCTGGGCCAGCGGGACGGCACCTTTCGGCGGATCAAGAAATGCCACAACCACCCGTGCGAATCGACCTTCTACGACCGCTCGAAGAATGGCAGCGGTGTGTGGTGCAACGTGAAGACGTGCGGCAACGTCGCTAATCTGCGTGCCTCGCGGGCGCGCCGGCGCGAACGGGAGCGCGTCGCCGAGGACGGGAAGCTCAGCCCAGCGTCGAAAGCAAGCGGAGCAGGACCCGAGCCGAACTGATCGCAACCTCTTCAGCGAAGAGGTTGAAGTCAACGCCAGAGGCGGCGCCGGCCAGGTTGGACAGTGCGCGGATCACCAGCCAGGGGATGGCGAAGGCTTCGCAGACTTGGGCCAGCGTTTGACGCGGTCGACGAGTTCGGATTCGACCGGGTAGCCGAACCGTTCGGTCGGGTTGATGAACGGGACATGTCCGGGCTGGTAGGGCGCGAGCCGCTCGTCTTCGATGACTCCGACATCGTGTTGCACCACCCGGTCGGCGATGATGATGTCACCGATATGCAGTCGCTCATCCAGTCCGCCCGCAACTCCGGTGAAAATTATTGTGTGGCAACGCAATCGGTCGGTCAGCAGCGTTGCCACCAGCCCGGTGTTCACCTTGCCCATACCGGCTGCGGCGAGCACCACCGGGTGCGCGTCGAGTTCGCCGGTATCGGAGGTGATGTGTGCAATCTCTTCGTGGTCGGCTCCCGACAGCGCGCTGCGCAGATACGCCCACTCTTGCGGGAGTCCACAAATGACGCCGATCGTCACCGCGATCCGCTCGGGCGGCGCGCGTCTTCCCCGATCGGACTCAGCAGCGCTCTGCACCTCTAGTCATCAGGCGCGAGTCAGCCTCCTCGCGTGATCGGCTTCTCAGCACGGCGTGTAGCGCATCGCACGCACGCGCCTTGATCGGGGCGACTACGTCGAGGTTGGTAGAGCTCTGGTTGATCAAGGTCTGCGGTTTTTGCACAATCTCGATCCCTCCTCTGCTCGGCCAGCTGGCCGACTTGTCATATTTGACCTCGGCTCTTTTACGAGTGTGCAGCACCGCGGTAAACGCCGCGATAAGCCGCTTTGTGGCGTCGCGCACACCCAAGGCGTTACAACGAGCGGGTCACCCATTTGCTTCCCGATGAATACCGTCCGGACGATTCCGACCAGGCCAGGAGCCTCAAGTCGTCGACGCGTCCATGCGCCTTCACACGCTCGGCGCCCCGGAAAACATCGGATCTGCATGCGCGGAAATGACGTTTCGCAACAGAGTCTGCCGCATGGCCGCACCAACCCGACATCGAAGTGGTGCCTCCTCGGCGAACTGTTAGGTTGCCTATATGTCTGACGAAATGCTTTGCATTGATTACAGCCGGCTCGAATCCGTCTACGGTCCGCTGACCGAATCAATCCGCCGACTCGTCGACCTCAGCATCCGGACCGAAGCCGACCCCGCGACGGTGGCACGGGCAAAAGCCACAATCGACAGTGCCGCAGACGAATTGAGCGCCTCGGCACGGCCGGGAACCTTTGGTGTGCAGCTGACCCCGGATGGCCAGACCATCGCTTGGGGCAATGCGGTGGTCGGTCTGCGCAACCCGGTCGCGCCACCGCTGGTGCTCCATCACGACCCGGACGGACTGGTGTGGTCAGAGTTCATTCTCGGCGCGGCATACGAAGGCCCTCCAGAGCATGTTCACGGCGGGGTGGCTGCCCTGATCCTCGACCATGTGCTGGGTGCAACGGCCCACAAGCTGGGTCGACCCGCCTACACCGGCACCCTCACCTTGCGTTATCGGCGCCGGACCGCGCTCGGCCTGCCCTTGCGGGCGGAAGCGCACGTCGAGCGCACCGAAGGGGTCAAGACGTACTCCGTAGGTCATATCGCCGACGAGGACGGTGTCACCGTGGAAGCCGAGGGCGTGTGCATCCACCCCAAGCAGTGACATGACTCGTGCACGTCAGGTGGTCATAGCGGCCCGCTCGACGTCGAGCAGCTGCTCACCACGTCGTTCCTCGTCGTACGCTTTGCGGCCTCCTCGCAGGCCGAACAGCCGCTTGGAGATCAGCAGGTAAATCACCGCGAGGATGTTGATGGAAAACGTGACCAGACGCGTCATCGTGATGCCTTTGGCCAGGTCATGGATCTCCAACGGCAAGAAGACCGAGGTGGCTATCACCGCGAAGTATTCGCCCCAGCGTTTGAGCAACCAGAGGCCGACACCCTCGAGCACCTCGATCAGTGCGTAGGCGGTCAGCATCAGGGTCAGCAGCGCCAAGGTGGATGGTTTGGCGGTCAGTGCCTTTTCCAGTTCGTGCACGACCGTCATCTGGTCAACCTTGAATCCGGCGGCCCGGAAGATCGGCAGGTCGCGGTCGAGGGTGGCCTGGATGGATCCGCGTGCGCCGCGAAACTTCCACACCGCATAGGCCGCGAGCACGATCACCACCGCCCGGAACAGTCGTTCGACCGCGAGCGCACGGATGATGATGGCCTGCCGTAAAGCCTTGCCGCGCATAATCATCGGGGCATCTTCGGCGCGGCCCCGTCCGTGCGGTTCGCCGATGGTGAATTCGCCGCAGCGCAGACACCGCCACACCTCGCCCAGTCCGGTGGTACCGCTGAGCCGGTCGGCAAGCACCTGCTCATCGGGCGCGTACGTGACATGGCCTGCGAGCGCGCAGGTGACCAGCTCCCAGCGGTTGATGCCGCGATCTTTGCCCATGGCCGATCATTCAACGCCGGCGGCAAACGATGCAAGAGGGCGCGCGCAGCCGCGGCCGAAAGTCAGAACCGCGGTCGGCTGCGCGGCCGCTGCGGTACCGAGCCCACCGCGCCAAGGAGTCCGGCGAGGTCGGCGATCGGGATGTCGTCGATGTGTTCGACGGCAGTGATGATCTCGGCACGCAGCGCCTCTTCGCAGAACGGTTCGGCGAGCCAGTGAAATTTATCCACGACCCGGTCCCACGACATCGGCCGGGTCGGTGACCCCTCGTAATCGCTTTCCTCGCGCCTGAATTCCCGCCCGTCTCGGGTGACGACATGCACCCGCGTTGCGGTGCGTTGCGGATAGTCCGCGGTCAGGTCGCCTGCGACGACGACGTCGACCCGTGCCAGCAGCTCCTGGACATCGCTGCGCAGAACACGTTCGGTCTCAAGCTGTTCGGGCCCCACCCCGCCGTCGAGCAGCGCAACCGCGCTGAGGTACTTGAGGTTGTAGTCGGCCTGTTCCTTGGTCTGCGGATGATCTTTGTTGCCGTACGCTCCCCCACCGGCGATGTCGTACGCGCTCTGAAAGACCTCAACGGTCACCCGTTCGATGTCGTCGCCGCGCAGATCGTTGTCGGCCCGAATCGCCAAGACCGCGTCGACGATGGCTTGCCCGTGGATCAGCGCGCAGTACTGCTTGAGGTAGGTCTGCTCGACCGACGTCAGCCCCCGCTCGGCGGTGTTGAAATCGATTGGCTGATCGAAGAGTTGCACCAGTCCATTCGGACCCTCGAACAATGACTTGGGTCCGGTGATCCCACGGCCGGCCAAGATCGTCGTGTAAACCGCGCGCATGCCGGTGATGGCGGGCGAGATGCCTTTCCAGTTCGAAACCGGTTCGGTGTGAACCGCGGCAACCGACACGTTGTCGGCCGCGGCGGCCGCGATCGCGTTAGCGGTGCGCTCCGCATCCAGCCCGAGCAGCTTCGCCGATCCGGCCGCGACCGACATCGCCAGCTGCAGTGCATGGTTGAGGCCTCGTGCCATCACGGGAACCTGTGCGCTGAAACGGCATTGGACCTCGTAGGCGACCGCGAGAGCGAGCAGGAAATCGGCGCCACCGGCGTTGACGTGCTCCGCGACGGCCAGGACCGCGCCGAAGTTGTCGGCGGGGTGACATAGGCCGCCCACGGTCAGATACGTATCGAGCAGGTCGGGATAGCGCACCAGCACCGCATTGAAGAACGCGGCCTGATCCACCGAGGCCCGGCCGCCACCGACGAGTGTCGCTGAGGCGACGCCGCTGAATTGGCCGGTGTGCTGTCGCATCGTCGCGATGAGTTCACCGTCGAGTGAACCGACGGCGCAGGCGATGCTGTCGAGCACGTTGCGTTTGAGCAACGCCCGTGGATGTGCGCTCAGGTCCGGCGGCTGCGCACCGACGACGAACTCGGCAAGATCGTCCACAACATAGTTACCTGCCACCGCTTTTCGCCCTCTCGCCGCCGCGTATAAGAGCTTAGGCCTGGCGACGATGCGCGCCGCTGTGCTCCTCGAGGTCCACCACTGCCGGATGCTGCTGGGCTTGGCTGATTGCTGTGGTCTCGTCGGTGAGCTTTTTCCCGATGACCTGGATCTGCCGCGCGTTCAGCGGAGACAGCGGATGCACGGCAACCATCAGGGCCACGTGGCCCCGGTGGTCGAAAACCGGTGCGGCGATGGTGACGACGGGCTGTTTCCGCCGACCGGGGTTGTCATCGGACAGGAAGCCGATGGTGGTGAACTCGACGAGCAACTGGTCCAGGATGTGGCGGACCGGAGTGGGCATCTCGTTGCTATCCAGCGTGCCGACCACCTGGACGGCCTGGGCCAGCGCGGGCGTTGTCCAGTCGACGTCGAACCCGCGCTCGCGGGTGTGCTGCAAGACGCGTTCCAGGCGCTGAGTGCGGTCGGCGTTGCTGCCCGCACCACGACGAATCCACGCGCGCTGCTCTTCGGCGGCATCCCAGGCGGCCAACGCGACGCCGAACGGCGGTGCGTACGGGATGCGATCACCCGGTATGCCCGCGGGCTGGGTGGCGGGATCACCCTCAAAGGCCGTGACCACCAACGAATCACCGAACCGCTCGACCACCGAGCCGGCGTAGCCGACCTCGCGCGAAAGTCGCAGCGCCGCAGAACGAGCGGCATGCGTGAGCGGCCGTGCGGTGTCCATCCGCGCAGCCACCACGGCGAGCGCGGGGCCCAGAGCGAAGGTCTTCGCGACGGGGTCCCGGCTCGCCCAGCCGCGATCACACAGCGTCTTCAGGATCGCGTGCACCGTCCCCTGCGTCAGATCGAGCTCACGCACGATGTCGGAGAAACGCATCCGCGTATTTCCGGACCGTGCCAGCAGCTCGACGACGTCGAGTACCCGCGCGGTCGGCGCCGACGTGGATCCGCGAATGTCTTGACTCCTTTGCGATCCGGTTCCTACAGTTATAGCGAACATTCGACAGATTAACTCGATTATTCGAGAAAATGAGGCCGACGCGTTGCGCGCTGTGGTACTGAGAGACGGTCGGCTGACGGTCCGCGAGACGGCAGACCCCGAGCCCGGGCCGGGTGAGCTGTTGCTGCGCACGCTGAGCACCGCGATCTGCGCGTCGGACGTCCACTTCATGGACCACCCCGAGCTCGCGATCGACGATCCGACCGGTCGCTCGCTGTATGACGCGGACCGCGACATCGTGCTCGGCCACGAGTTCGTCGGCGAGGTGATCGGGCACGGATCCGGCTGCACGGATCAATTCGCGGTCGGCGATCGGGTGACGGCGATGCCCATCCGCCTGGTGGACGGCGGCGCCGGCGGCATGCGGATCATCGGCCAGCACCCCGAAGCGCAGGGGAGTTTCGGTGAGCTGCTGGTGGTTTCGGAGGCGGCAGCCAAACCCGTTGCCGGAGACGTCTCCAGCGACGCCGTCGCGCTGGTCGACGCCTTTGCCGTCGGCGAGTTCTATGTCGGCTCGGCGCAGATCCAGCAGGGCGAGATCGCCGTCGTCATCGGCGCGGGAGCGATCGGCCTCTCGGCCGTCGCCGCGCTGGCCAGCCGTGGCATCGAGCCGATCATCGCCGCCGACTTCAAGTCCGAACGCCGCGAGTTGGCCCGCCGATTCGGTGCGCAGGTCGTAGTCGACCCAGCCGAAAAGTCAGCGTTCGACGCGTTCCGTGAGGCACGCGGCCAGCACGGATTGCCCGGGCCGGCTGTGGTTTTCGAGTGCGTCGGTGCTGCGGGGCTCATCCAGAGCATCGTCGAATCCGCCGAGATGGCCACTCGGATCTACTGCGCGGGCGGCTGGTACACCGGCGACGCGTTGGACATCACCACCGCGACACGCCAAGGCGTTACCATCCAGTTCGGCGGCGGACCACACCCTCAGGACTGGTACGGAACGCTCGACGCGATCGCGTCGGGAAAGCTGGATCCGCTTCCCAGCGTCGGGAAGGTCATCGGCCTCGACGAGGTTCCCGAAGCACTCGATCTCGCCCGCAGGTCTGACGGGCCGCCCCGCATGGTGGTCCATCCGAATGGAGACATCCCATGACCGAACGAGACGACCGTCAGGACATCTCCGATCTCCTGGTGCGTTACGCCACCGGGATCGATCGACGCGACTGGTCGTTGTTCCGCACCGTGTTCACCGACGATTGCGAACTCGACTACGGCGAGATCGGCACCTGGCAAGGTGTGGATGCGGTCACCGACTTCATGGACACGACGCACGCGATGGCGGGCCATACCCTGCACCGCTTGACCAACCAAGCCATCACCCTCGATGGCGACAAAGCATCGGCCCGCACTTATGTCGACGCGGTAATCATGTTCGGCGACAACCAATCCGGTGTCAACGCCTGGGGTTTCTACGACGACGAGATCGTCCGGTCCGCCGATGGCTGGCGCATTGCGCGGCGCCGGTTCACCCAGGTGCGTATTACGACATTCGGCCCGTGACCGAGCAGGAGATTCAGGTGGCATTCGCAACCAAATATGGACCATGGGCGCTGGTCGCCGGCGCCTCCGACGGTCTAGGCGCCGCGTTCGCCGCGGGACTCGCCGAGCGCGGCGTCAACGTGGTGCTGCTGGCCCGGCGGCAGGCCGTGCTCGATCAGGTTGCGGCCCAGATCGAATCACAGACTGGCGCCCAAACCCGGACTCTTGCTATCGATCTCGCGGTGCCCGGCGCCGCAGCGCCAATCGCCGAGGCCACCAGGGACCTGAAGATCGGCTTTCTCGTGTACTGCGCGGGCGCGGACCCGAATTTCGCGCCGTTCCTTGCCAATTCGATCGAAACCGCCGAAGCGATGGTGCATCGCAACTGCATGGTTCCGATGCAACTGTGCCACCACTTCGCCCCCGCAATGGTCGAGCGAGGCAGCGGCGGGATCGTCATCTTCTCCTCCGGCGCCGCATTGGCCGGTGGCCCCAACATGGTCGCCTACGGAGCCTCCAAGGCGTTCGACATGGTCTTCGCCGAAGCGCTGTGGGCCGAACTGCACGACAAAGGTGTCGACGTGCTCGGTCTGATGCTGGGCAAGACCAACACACCGGCACTGCGGGAACTCGAATACAGCCGTGGCCAGATCACTTCGCCCGACGTGGTTCCCGCTGGCGCATGCTCGGTGGACGAGGTCATTGCCGAGGCGTTCGAGAACCTGACCAACGGGCCGACCTGGATGGCGGGCGAGATGATGCGCGCCGGCGCACAAATGATCGCGTCCCTGACGCGCAATCAGGCTGTCGAACTGTTTACCCAAGCCGCGGTCGCGGCGATGGGGCCGGACCACTAGGGCGCGCAGCGAGAAAGCCATCGCCACACCCGACGTCGAGGACCCGCCGGGCGTCGGGCGGAACCGCGGACTCCAGCAATGCGTCGTAGTGGATGTTGATGTACCACGGTTGGTTCATAGACGTGCCACCGAACACTTCCCCGAACCTGTCCCGGAGCGCACAGTGTCGCCGCTAGGCCGCTAGATCGGTTTGCCATAATCTGAAGTTAGCTGAGCCTAAATTTGGAGATCGAGTGCTCTGGCCAGCAAATATAGGCGAATGGTCGGCGCTACTTGGCGCACTCACAACGTTGCTGGATAAGGCTGCAGCAGGTACC
>DASYJS010000394.1:0-3680 GCA_035996225.1 Mycobacterium sp.
AGCCAGCCCTCGATGATCGGCCAATTGGCGCAGTGGTTGGCGACGTTGGTGGGCTTGGCCTACTGGCTCTGGAACCGTGGCTACCGCCAGGGCACCACCGGATCGAGCCTCGGCAAGACGGTGATGAAGATCAAGGTGGTCAGCGAGATCAGCGGACAGCCGATCGGTTTCGGGTTGTCCGTCGTGCGCGACCTCGCCCACTTAGTCGATGCGGTCATCTGCTTCATTGGTTTCCTGTTTCCGCTTTGGGACCCCAAACGGCAGACTCTGGCCGACAAGATCCTGACGACGGTCGTCCTACCGATCTGAGGTGTTCGGGTGCGCCTGACGTGATCGTGCGTCGCTCACTAGGCTGATCGTCGATGAGCGAAAACCGTAGCGGACACCACGGAATCAAGGGCCTGGCCACCAAAGCCATCCATGCCGGCTACCGCCCGGATCCGGCAACCGGGGCGGTGAACGCGCCGATCTATGCCAGCAGCACGTTCGCCCAAGACGGCGTCGGGGGCCTGCGCGGCGGGTTCGAATACGCGCGCACCGGCAACCCGACCAGGGCCGCGCTGGAGGCTTCGCTGGCGGCGGTGGAGGGCGGCGCTTACGGGCGGGCGTTCAGTTCCGGGATGGCCGCGACCGACTGTGCCCTGCGAGCGATGCTGCGGCCCGGCGACCACCTCGTCATCCCAAATGACGCCTATGGCGGCACATTCCGCTTGATCGACAAGGTCTTTACCAACTGGGGCGTGGGGTACACGCCGGCCGCGCTGTCCGACCTCGACGCTGTTCGGGCCGCGATAACGCCGCAGACCCGGCTGATTTGGGTGGAAACACCGACGAATCCGCTGTTGTCCATCGCCGATATCGCGGCCATTGCTGAACTTACGGCGGGGCGGACCGCCGAAAGACGCGTAAAAGTGTTGGTGGACAGTACCTTTGCCTCGCCGGCGCTACAGCAGGCTTTGACGCTGGGCGCCGACGTCGTGCTGCACTCGACCACCAAATACATCGGGGGCCACTCCGACGTCGTGGGCGGCGCCTTGGTCACCAACGACAAAGCGCTCGATGACGCGTTCGGCTTTCTGCAGAACGGTGCCGGCGCGGTGCCGGGCCCGTTCGACGCCTACCTGACGATGCGCGGCCTGAAGACCCTGGTGCTGCGGATGCAGCGGCACAGCGAAAACGCTTTGGCCGTAGCGGAATTCCTGGCCGGGCATCCGTCGGTGAGCACGGTGCTCTATCCGGGTCTGCCCACCCATCCCGGGCATGATGTCGCGGCGCGGCAGATGGCAGGCTTTGGCGGCATGGTCTCGGTGCGGATGCGCGGTGGCCGGGCAGCCGCCGAAAAGCTGTGTGCCGGCACTAAGGTTTTCATCCTGGCTGAGTCGCTGGGTGGGGTCGAGTCGCTGATCGAGCACCCCAGCGCCATGACGCACGCGTCGACGGCCGGTTCGCAATTGGAAGTACCCGACGACCTGGTGCGGCTTTCGGTGGGCATCGAGGATGTCACCGACCTGCTGGCCGATCTCGAACAGGCCCTGGGCTAGTGCGCGACAGAACTACGAGTGATACGGCTCCGCGCTGACCAACGTGACCTCGACGGTGTTGCCGTTGGGCACGGTGTAGCTGCGAGTCTCGCCGACCTTGGCATCGATCAGCGCACCGCCCAGCGGTGAGAGCGGCGAGAACACCTCCAGCTTGCCTTCGTTGACACCCTCCTGGCGGGTGGCGATCAGGAACGTCTCGGTGTCGGACTTGTCGCCGTTGTAATAGACCTTCACCACCGAACCGGGCAGCGCGACGCCGGACTGCTTGGGCGCTTCGCCGACCTTCGCGCTGTTGAGCAGGTCCTGCAGCTGGCGGATGCGGGCCTCCTGCTGGCCCTGCTCGTCGCGGGCGGCGTGGTATCCGCCGTTCTCCCGGAGGTCGCCCTCCTCGCGGCGGTCGTTGATTTCCGCGGCGATGACGGGACGATTCGCGATCAGCTGATCGAGCTCGGTCTTCAGCCGGTCATGTGACTCCTGGGTCAGCCAGGTCACCTGAGTGTCCGTCATCTCGTCGTGCTCCTCGTCGTGTCGTTCCGCGTAGCCGCGTAAGTCTCTGAACTCCGCTGCAGGGAGTTTCTAGGTCCCGCCCCTATGCTGCCGTTCGGTCGTGCTCACGGCCGTTAATGCAGCAATACACGGTCCCAGCAGGAACCGTGCATTCATCCATGTTACCACTGTGCAAACAGCCGATGACGTCATTCGAGGTTCGCCTTTGTGACCAGTCAGGCTGCGCGCAGGTAGCCCGGTACGTCGGTGCCGCATCCGTAAATGTCCGCCATCGCCGGCGGCTGGGAGGATTTCACCGTCGTCGTGACCTGCACCGTGGCCTGCGCGGATGGCGGGACCAGGACCTCTCGTCTGCCCGTCTCGCTGCCGCCTTTCGCGCGGACCCGCACGATGCAGTCCACCGGCCGCGACGGGTCAGATCGCGTCACGCTGATCGTGACCGACGCCGTTTCGTTGTCGATCACCTGGTAGCCGGCGAGCGAACCCGAGACGTCACTGGTGCCCAGCCGTTGGTAGCCGACGGTCGCGACGGCGATGCCGGCCGCAAGGACCAGCACACCCAGCGCGATGGCCACCCGGCGTCGCGATACGCGGGACAGTCGCGAACGCCCATAGCGGCCCTCGGGACGCGGAACCGAAGTCGGGGTCATGCCTGTTTCACGTGTGGACTCCTGGGCTGCCGCGCCACGGCCGACAGCGTGCAACATGGGGGAACTGGAATTATAAGGTCCTTATAGGGTTGGAGGGAGACCGGCGGACCGACAAGGGGACACGTGAGCGAACTGCGGTTGATGGCGGTGCACGCCCACCCCGACGACGAGTCCAGCAAGGGTGCGGCCACACTCGCCCGGTATGCCGAGGAGGGTCACCGCGTGCTGGTCGTGACGTTGACCGGGGGCGAGCGCGGCGAGATCCTCAACCCGGCGATGGATCTGCCCGATGTGCAAGAGCACATCACCGAGATTCGCCGTGACGAGATGGCGAAGGCGGCCGAAATTCTCGGCGTCGAGCACACCTGGCTCGGCTTCGTCGATTCCGGTCTGCCCAAGGGGGATCCGCCACCACCGCTGCCCGAGGGCTGCTTCGCGCTGGCGCCGTTGCAGGAGTCCGTCGAGGCGCTGGTGCGCGTCGTCCGCGAGTTCCGGCCGCATGTGATCACCACCTACGACGAGAACGGTGGCTACCCGCATCCGGATCACATTCGCTGCCACCAGGTTTCAATCGGTGCCTACGAAGCGGCCGGCGACTATGCGCGCTTCCCGGACGCCGGTAAGCCCTGGGCGGTGTCCAAGCTGTACTACGTCCACGGCTTCCTGCGCCAGCGGATGCAATTGCTACACGACGAGGCCGTCAAGCATGGCCAAGAACCCCCGTTCAAGAAATGGCTTGAGTGGTGGGATGCCGAGCACGATCCGTTCGAGTCCCGGGTGACCACGCGGGTGGAGTGCTCGGAATATTTCAGCCAGCGCGACGACGCGCTGCGCGCGCACGCGACCCAGATCGACCCAAAGGCCGATTTCTTCGCCGCCCCGATCGCCTGGCAGCAGCGACTATGGCCGACTGAGGAATTCGAGTTGGCTCGCTCGCAGGTCCCTGTAAGCCTGCCCGAGGACGACCTGTTCGCCGGAATCG
>DASYJS010000395.1:0-15640 GCA_035996225.1 Mycobacterium sp.
ATCGAAACCCTTGAGCGCTGCGAGGCCGATCCAACCGACCCGAAGGACCCCGAGGGTCACAGGCGCGGGATGATCGCCCATGCTCAGATGCTGGCAATAAAAAATCGCCTCGCCGCGACCGTTCCCCCACCGCAGGTGTCCCACTTCGCGACGGCCGATATGTCGGAGTGGTTTGCGATAAGTCCCGACGAGTGGGAACGCTATTTCGTCTTCTCAAGGCGCGGCACCGACATTGCCGTCGAGATCGCCGGCAAACAGTTCATGGACGGCACCCTGCGCGGACTGCATATTTGGCTTGCCGTCGGAAATCACTGCAACGGTCTCGATTCGGCTGGTGCACGTCAGGTTGTGGCTGACCTGCAGGCTGCAGCCGATGAGCTAGACCGCTTGTCGGTGCCCGACGGGCCGGTGACATCATCGAGACGCCGCGGACTTCCGTGATCATCGGTCGAGTGAAATGCCTTGTGCAGCATCAATTTCCACCACAGGCGTCAAGTCGAACACATGAATTTGGTCGAGTCCGTCGAACGCGGCCTGGATTGGATTCGGCTCAACGTCATTGCGGCTTGTTTTCCCTCTTCAAGTCGGTATCCCGACTCGGCTGCACTCGTTTCGGTTCGCCGGGCATTTTCGGGTAATTCGGCGGATAGGGCATATCGCCCAGGCCGCGCTCTTCGTCCGCCTCGACCATCTCCAGCAATGGGGTAAGCGATTGCACCACCTCATCCATGCCGGCCCAGGGGTCGTCGCGGCGCTGCATCAGGTCGGGCACGGTCGCCATGGTGTAATCGTCCGGCTCGGCGCCGGCCAACTCGTCCCACGTCAACGGCGTCGACACGGTCGCGATCGGCGTGCGCCGCACCGAGTATGGCGAAGCCATGGTGCGGTCCCGAGCGTTCTGGTTGAAGTCGATGAAGATGCGCTCGCCGCGTTCCTCCTTCCACCACGACGTAGTCACCGCGTCGGGAGCGCGGCGTTCGACCTCGCGTGCCAGCGCGATCCCCGCCCGACGCACCGCGATGAAGTCCCAGTCGGTGGCGATCCGGAGGAACACGTGGATCCCTCGCCCCCCGGATGTCTTGGGATATCCGACGAGACCGAGCTCGTCCAGCAACGGCCGAAGCACGTCGACCGCGACCGTGCGCGCCTGTTCGAAGCCGACGCCGGGCTGGGGATCGAGATCGATACGCAACTCGTCGGGGTGCTCGGTGTCGGGGCAGCGCACCTGCCACGGATGCAGCGTGAGCGTGCCCATCTGCGCTGCCCACACGATCGCCGCCGGGTGAGTCACCATCAGCGCGTCGGCGGTCCGTCCCGACGGAAAGGTGACCCGGCAGGTCTCCAAGTAGTCGGGATGATGCTGCGGTATCCGCTTTTGGTAGATCTCCTCGCCGTCGATGCCGTCGGGAAAGCGCTGCAAGTGGGTGGGCCGGTTACGCAGGGCGTCCAGCATCGGGCCGTTCGCCACGGCGAGGTAGTACTCGACGAGCCGTCGCTTGGTGCCATTCGATCCAAGCTCCGGGAAGTACACCTTGTCGGGGTTGGAGAGCCGCACCGAGACGCCGTCGACATCGAGCTCTTCTGCTGCAGCGGCCATGTGTCGATTCCAGCACGTTGCGCGTCAGAATGAACGAATGGACTTGCCCGTCATGCCTCCGGTCTCCCCCATGCTCGCCAAGTCGGTCAAGGCGATCCCTCCGGACGCCTCCTATGAACCCAAATGGGATGGATTCCGGTCCATCTGCTTCCGCGATGGCGATCAGGTCGAACTGGGTAGCCGCAACGAGCGGCCGATGACCCGCTACTTCCCCGAGCTGGTCGCGGCGGCCCAGGCCGAGCTGCCGCAGCGCTGCGTGATCGACGGTGAGATCGTGATCGCCACCGACCACGGATTGGACTTCGAGGCGCTGCAACAACGCATTCACCCGGCCGATTCGCGGGTGCGGATGCTTGCCGAACACACCCCGGCATCCTTCATCGCTTTCGATCTGCTGGCCCTCGGCAACGAGGACTACACCCGGCGGCCCTTCAGCGAGCGCCGCGCGGCCCTTGTCGAGGCTTTAGCTGGTTCAAAGGCGGATTCCGGGCCGTCGTTTCATGTCACACCGGCAACCACCGACGTGGAGACCGCGCACCTTTGGTTCGACGAGTTTGAGGGAGCCGGTCTCGACGGGGTCATCGCGAAGCCACTGACCATCACGTATCAGCCGGACAAACGCGTCATGTTCAAAATCAAGCACGAGCGAACGGCCGACTGCGTGGTCGCGGGCTACCGAGTGCACAAGTCCGGCGGCGACACGATCGGCTCGCTACTGCTCGGGCTCTATCAGGATGATGGCCAGCTGGCCTCGGTCGGCGTGATCGGCGCGCTTCCGATGGCCGAACGGCGGCGGCTGTTCACCGAGCTACAGCAGCTCGTCACCAGCTTCGACGACCACCCGTGGAACTGGGCCGCGCACGAAACCGGGGAGCGCACGCCGCGCAAGAACGAAACCTCCCGGTGGAACGCGGGCAAGGATCTCTCTTTCGTCCCGCTGCGGCCCGAGCGAGTGGTCGAGGTCCGCTACGACCACATGGAAGGCCGACGGTTTCGCCACACCGCCCAATTCAGCCGGTGGCGCCCCGACCGCGAACCACGGTCGTGCACTTACGAGCAACTCGAGCAGCCGGTCACCTTCAGCCTGAGCGACATCGTGCCGGGCCTCGGATAGAACGGGGGCGGCCGATTGCGGTCCGCGAAACGGGTGGCGTTCCGTGCACGTTAGTCGAAAGTTCCGTTGCGGGACCGGCGGCGGAAGCGGATCCTTAATGTGCCACTCGGAAGGAGTGAAAGAATGAACGCTGCCGCGGCGGCCGTGAGGATGCCCATAGCCATAGGAATCTTGGCGACTATCGCGCTTTCCTTGGGAGGCGCGACCCCGGTCGCACATGCAACTGGGACGGATGACTTCCTGACACAGGTGCGTGCAAACGGGATCGGGGTCAACGCACCGGACGGCGCCCTGATCGAGGATGCCAAGGAAGTATGCGCCATGCTCGACTACCAAGAGGCGGCCTACCAGTACCTAACTCAGCACTCCGGTCTAGACCGGAATCAGTCCGCCCTGTTCATCTCCGCGTCGGTCACATACTTCTGCCCGCAGTTCGCCCCCAGATAGGGGCCTACGGGCTGGGATAGCGCGGCGAGATCAGACGGCGACCGTCAGCTCCGATAATCCCCGCAGCGTGACGTTCGCCTTGTATTGCGGCTCGCTATCCAGCCGCGCGTGCGGAAAACGTGCCGTCACCTCCGATAGGGCAATGCCGGCTTCCATCCGCGCTAGCGGTGCGCCCAGGCAATAATGCAGCCCGCGTCCAAAACCCAAGTGCCGCAATGTCCCCCGATCAGGATCGAAGGTATCGGGCCGATCGAATTCGGCGGGATCCCGGTGTGCCGCGGCCAGCAGCAACATCATCACATCGCCGTCGGGCACCTCGATTTCCCCAATCATCATGTCGTCGAGGGCAATTCGGCCAGCCAGTTGCACCGGTGGGTCATACCGCAGGGTCTCCTCGATGACCGCCGAGACACGGGTGGCGTCGGCGCCCAGCGCAGCCCATTGCGAAGGCTCGCGCAGCAGCGCCAGGATGGCGTTGCCAATCAGGTTGACCGTGGTCTCGTGACCGGCGACCAGCAAAAGGAGGCAGGTCGAGACGATCTCCTCCGCGGTCAACTGATCGCCGGATTCCTCCACCTCCACCAGACCCGACATCAAGTCGTCGCCGGGCTGCGAGCGTCGCCGCTCTATCAATCCGTGCAGGTACTCGCGTAACCACGTTCCGGCATCGAGCCGCTCCTGCAGACCGTCCGACGCCGATCCGGTGAACGTGACGAACGGGTCCAGTGCCTGTGCAAGCAGTCCCGACGCATGGCTGAATTGCGGCTCCTCTTCGAGGGGCACACCCAACAGCCGGCAGATGACCGCCACCGGAAGCGGATAAGCGAAATCTTCGACGACATCGAAGCGGCCGTTCTCGGCGATCCGGTCGAGCATTCCGCCGACCAGCGCGCTGATGTCGGGCCGCAGCGAGTTGACCATTTTCGGCGCGAACGCCTTGCTGACCAACTTGCGCAGCCGCGTGTGATCAGGGGGGTCGAGGAACAGAAATCCCGGCGGCACTTGCGCAGGCGGCGGCGCACCGGCGGCGGTGAGTTCCCGGATCTGCGCTTCAACCTGCTCTTGAGCGCGCGTCGACTTCATCCGGTCGCTGCTCGATGACGGGTGCCGCAGGACGTCGTCGCAGTCCCGGTAGGTCGAAAAGACGGCAAGGTGTGCATCGGGCAGCAGGATCGCTCCGCGGTCGCGGAATTGTCCGCACAGCCGATACGGATCGGCCCGATTGCCCGGGTCGAGGAATCCGAACAGCAACTTTTGCGATTCGGCTTGCTCAGCGGGACCGGCGGGCTGAATCGGCGCAGTCGTCATGCACACATTGTGCATGCCGCACTAAAAGACGCCGTTCGAATCGGGTGACCGCGAGCTCGTCAGCAACTAGCATGTGCACATGAAGGTGCCCCGCGCATGCGGGTTGGGGCTTGTCGCCGCTGTCCTGGCTACTCTGGCGAATGTGGTCGTGGCTACTCCGGGTCACGCATGCGCATGCGGTGCGGTGGTTCCTCCCGTCGGCGGCCAGGCCACCATGAACCATGAAGTAGCACTGGCTCATTGGAATGGCACCAGCGAAACCATCGTCATGCAGCTTGCGCTGAATGCCGACACGAACAACGTCGCTCTGGTGGTGCCCACCCCCACACCGGCGACCGTCGCGGAGGGCGACCGGGCGACATTCGCCGAGTTGGACACGCTCACCGCCCCTCGGGTTCAGCAACGCCGGCACTGGGTCCTGGGGAGGACGGGTTCGGGTGCTCCTGCGCCTCTCGAGGCCGCAGCTCCCCGAGGCCCCACCGTGGTCAACCAGGTCCACCTCGGGCCGCTGGAGGCCACCACGCTGGCCGGCGGTGACCTGAGCGGATTGCGAAAGTGGTTGGACGACAACGGTTATGCCATCCGGCCGGCGGTGTCGGACGCGCTGGGCCCTTACCTGCGTGACGGGTGGTCGTTCGTCGCGATGCGGCTCACCAGCTCGGACCCGATCGTGGGCGGGCTCAACCCGGTGCGGTTGACCTTTCAGTCGTCGCACCTGGTCTATCCCATGCGACTTTCGGTCGCGGCCCCGAGCCCGCAGCAGGTCACGATCTTCACGCTGTCCGATCATCGACAGCAACGCACCGACGCCGATGCCGCCGCCGGGGCCGGCCAGTCCGTCCAAGTCCAGTTCGCCGGCAACATCTCCGCCGACGTTCGCGACCCGCTGCTACGCGAATTGACGGAAAATCACGGCGGGTATCTGACCAAGGTGCAGGTGAACATCCCGAAGCCGGCACAGATCTCCTCGGATTTCACCTTCGGCGACGCCGCCAACGATGACGCGTACCGGCAGGTGATTTACGTCGACCGCGACGTCGTCATCCCAATCGAGCTGATCGTGTTTGCCGGATTCCTTTTCGTGGTGATCGCGGCGACGGCGGTCGTCCTCGTGGTCCGTGGCCAGCGGCGTCGGCGCCCTTAGCGGAGCAGGTCAAGCCCCTTCGGTGCAGCCCGTCAAGTCCGGCTGCGCCATCAACAGATCGAGATAGGCCCGCTGCCCCTTGAGTAGTTTGCTGCGTGCCTGTGCCACCGAAAACCACCCGACCCGATCAACTTCGGGGAACTCCCGCACCGTGCCCGAGCCCTTCGGCCACTCCAGCTCGAACGTGTTGCTGCGCGCGCCGGTGACGTCGAAGTCGCCCCGGACGGCGAAGGCCGTGACCACCTTGCCGCTGGGTTGTTTGACCGCCCCCAAATCGACGCGCGGGCCGGCCGGAACCGGCAGCCCGAGTTCCTCGGAAAACTCGCGCTGCGCCGCGGCCCAGGGATCCTCGCCGTCGGTGTACTCACCTTTCGGAATCGACCAAGCCCCATCGTCCTTGCGGGCCCAAAATGGGCCACCCGGGTGCGCGATCAAGGTTTCGACGACACCGTCGCAAATCCGGTACAACAGCACACCCGCACTAAGTTTGGGCACCGCGCTCAGACCCCAACGGCACGTTCCAGATCTTTCAGCGACGACTCCAAGTGCGCGAGCAGACGCTGCAGGTGCGGGATGCTGCGCCGGCATCCGACCAGACCAAAGTCGAGCGTGCCGGCGTTGCTGACCAGGGTGATGTTCAGGGCTTGGCCGTCGAGAATCGCAGACAGCGGATAGCTGCCGTCCAGGCGGGCACCTCCGTAGTACAGCTGCTCACGGGGCCCCGGAACGTTCGAGATGATGAGGTTGAAGGGCGGCGGCGTCGACGACACCCATCCGGGAACCGCTGCCAGCGCCAGCGCGCCCATGTTCACCGCGGAGAGCGCCAACGCCTGGGGTCTGGGTAACTGGGAGAACACCTTCTTGTTCGACTGCATCGAGTCGCTGATCGCCTGTAGCCGGTTCGCGGGATCCTCGATGTCGGTGGCCAGGTTGCACAGAATCGCTCCGACCAGGTTGCCACCGGCGTCGGCCTCATCCTCGGTGCGCAGGCTCACCGGGACCATCGCCAATAGCGGTGTGTCCGGCAGGGCGTCCTGCTCGAGCAGGTAGTAACGCAGGGCACCCGAACACATCGCCAGGACGACGTCGTTGAGGGTCACCCCCGCCGCGTTCTTGACATTCTTGATTCGGTCCACCGACCACGATTGCGCCGCGCACCGGCGGGCGCCGCCGATCTTGACGTTGAGCATGGTGCGCGGGGCTCCAAACGGCAGCGTGAGCTGTTGCTCGAAGAACGCCGCACGGGCCAGCGACACTGTCGACGGTGCAAGTGCCGCAAGGGATCCCGCCGTACGCATCAGCGAACTCAGCCGCGACGACGGCGCCGCGGACTTGCGTTTGGGTTTGCGCAAACTCCAGGGCGCCCGAATCTCGTGGTCGTCGGGGTCGTTGGACTGTGCGCGTTGCATCAGCTTGAGGGCGGAGACGCCGTCGATAAGCGAGTGGTGCATCTTGGTGTAGACCGCGAAACGGCCGTCCTTGAGTCCCTCGATCACGTACGCCTCCCACAGCGGGCGGTGGCGATCGAGCAGGCTGCTGTGCAGCAGCGAGGTCAGCTCGAGCAGATCGCGGACCCGTCCCGGGGAGGGCAGCCCCGAGCGCCGGACGTGATAGTTGATGTCGAGGTCCTTGTCGTAGGACCACCCGAGATTGGCGATGCCGCCAAAGAACGTGGCCGGACGTTTGAGGAAGGTGGGCTGGAAGTCCTGCTGGGCGACCAGGCCGTCGTAGAACTCGCGCACGAACTCCCGACCGGCACCCTCCGGGGGTTCGTACAACGAGAGGCCACCGACGTGCATGGGATGCTCACGGGATTCGCCCAGCAGAAATACCGAGTCGGTGGGGCTCATCAGTTCCATCCCCCAATTAGACGCCAACCGGTTAGCAACCCGCTAGTAGCGCAGGGAACGCTTGCGAGGCAAGGAAATCGGCGATCTTCAAATTGGCGAGGGGACACCACGGCAAGAATGCCGATTTTCGTGAGTCCGACCCCGGCGCCCGCCGAATATTGCAGACTGCCCTTGACCGATACGGCACAAAGGAAACGCGATGGAAAAATTCACACCGTCGATCGACTGGGACCACGAGCTGGTTGCATCGTCGCGGTGGATTCTCGAGACCTGGACGGTCAGCGCCGTATGTTTGCTTGCAGTGGGGGTCGCGGTCGTGCGATTCACCCGGTGGGGCGCCGAGTTCTGGCGTATCACAGGCGATTACTTCTCCGGCCGACAGAGCGTTCCGGTGTGGGGTCTATTTGCTGTGCTGCTGCTGTCGGTGATGATTTCGGTGCGGATGGACATCTTGCTCAGCTACTACAGCAACGATTTGTACTCCGCGCTGCAGATCGCGTTCCAGGGCGCCGGCGCGGGCAACGGTCCCGTCCGTGACTCCGGCATTCACGGCTTTTGGGTAGCCGTCCGGACGTTCTGCGTCATCGCGACCGTGCAAGTGTTCCGGGCGATGGCGGATTTGTATCTGACGCAGCGGTTCGTCATTCGCTGGCGGGTCTGGCTCACCGATCGGCTGACGATGGACTGGCTCGATCGACGCGCGTACTACCGCGCTCGCTTCCTCAACGAAACGATCGACAACCCCGACCAACGGATCCAGCAGGACATCGACATTTTCACCGCAGGGACAGGCGGTGCGGCCAACCACCCGTCCGTGGGTACATCGAGCAAATTGCTCTTCGGCGCTGTGCACTCCGTTGTCTCGGTCGCATCTTTTGGCGCGATTCTGTGGCGGCTATCGGGAACGTTGAACATCGTCGGGTTCGCCATCCCAAGAGCGCTGTTCTGGATCGTATTCCTCCACGTCGTAGTCGCCACGCTGATCGCATTCTGGATAGGTCACCCACTCATTAGACTCAGCTTTCGCAACGAACAGTTCAACGCCGCATTCAGATATGCGCTCGTGCGGCTGCGCGACGCCGCGGAGTCGGTCAGCTTCTATCGCGGCGAACGGGCCGAGCGCGCGCAGCTGATGAACCGGTTCGACGTGACGATCGCCAATTACCGACGCTATGTGCGGCGCACCGTTGGCTTCATCGGCTGGAACGTCACGGTGACTCAGGCGATCAACCCGCTGCCCTTCATCGTGCAGGCACCGCGGCTGTTCGCCGGAAGCATCAGGCTCGGCGACGTGACCCAGTCGGCCAGCGCCTTCCGTCATATCGAGGATTCACTGTCGTTCTTCCGCAACGCTTATGATCGCTTCGCCAGCTACCGGGCGGTGATACTGCGCCTCAGCGGGCTGGTGGAGGCCAACGCCGAGGCGCGGAGGTTACCGGAGCTCTCAACCGTGGCCAGCTCCGACGGTTCGGTCGAGCTTGCCGATGTCGAGGTCCGGACGCCTGCCGGGACGCGACTGATCGAGCCGCTCGATTTGCGGCTGATGCCGGGCGACGCGCTGGTCATCACCGGGAGATCGGGCAGCGGAAAAACCACTCTGTTGCGTACCCTGGCGCAGTTGTGGCCGTATGCCTCGGGCACGCTGCACCGCCCGGACGGTCGTAACCAGGTCATGTTCCTGGCTCAGTTGCCCTACGTCCCGCTGGGCAACCTTCGCGCTGTGGTGTCTTACCCGGCCCCGGCCGGCGAGATCGATGACAGCACGTTGCAGCTGGCGCTGGTCAAGGCCGCACTACCCAACCTGATCTCCCGGCTCGACGAGCATCAGGACTGGGTCAAGGTGCTCTCGCCCGGAGAGCAGCAGCGCATCGCGTTCGCCCGACTGCTGGCGATCAAGCCCCAGGTCGTGTTCCTCGACGAAGCCACTTCCGCCGTCGACGAAGCGCTAGAGTTCTTGCTGTACAACCTGTTACGGACCGAGTTGCCGGACTGCATCGTTGTCAGCGTCAGCCACCGCAGCACCGTCGAGCAGCACCACCATCAGGAATTGGCATTGCTCGGCGATGGGCCGTGGCACCTGCGAGATATCCCGGAGCAAATCACCTCGACGTGACCGAGGTCATTCCGGCGCGAACTGCTCACATTCGATCCGAAAGTGTGGCGACTCCGTCACCGCTGAGGTACCGCAGCGCGCAGGGTCTTCCCGCGAGCACGGATGCTAGGTGAGCGGCTCGCCCGGTCACCGTGGGGCCATCGGTGCGATGAGACCAGTCGGTATCGGTGGCAAGCAGATTCAGACCACGGGCTCGCGCCGCCGCCGGAACGAACGGGTTGGGCACCCGCACCGCAGTATTGAGGACAGCGACGACGGTCGACACGGGTACCGCCGGCTCTTTGCCCAAGGCGTACGTGATGTCGAGTTCATGGATGACGTGGTCTCCCAGCAGCAACCGTTTCGGGAAGATGCGGCCGATTCCCCGGGGACGCCGCGCCAGCGCCATAAAGTCGTCGAGCAACTGGCCCGGCTCGCGGTGCGCCGCCAGGCTACGGGCCAGATCGGTGTTCGCCGCGTCGAATGCCCCGCGATGCCGCAGCATGCTCGCGGTAACTGCCGACAGCGTCACCCCGTAGCCGATGACGAGATGGGCCAGCACTTCATGATTGGTCCACTCGGTGCACAGGCTCGGCTTGGCCCACTGCTCAGCGCTGATATCTCGAGCCAACTGGGCAAGCCTGGTGTCGTTGTCCCGCAACGCGTTAGCCGACCCGGACACCCAAGTGCTCCTGCAAGAAGGTCGTTTGTTCGGCGAGCAGCGAACTCAGCAGCGGCGGATGATAGATCTGGAAGTGATCGCCGTCGTAGTGCCGCACTACGCCGCGCGGTGCCGCAGCGGCGACATCTTCGGCGTGGCGTGGGTCCATCAAGGTTTCTCGGCGCGACACGCAAACGAGAAGCGGTGCTTTGATTTTCACCGCACCGCGCTTCGCGCTGCTCGGGGCGATTCCGAGGACATCCATCGCCGCCATGCGGTTATCGAACGTGCATCCGGGCGGGACGGTGGAATACCAGCCGTCCAGTGCACCGGCGACCGTGACCGCGGCCAGGCTCCCGGGCCGGCCAACGATGGGGACATATGTTCGGCCGGCCCTGAGCACCCGGCGAAGCGCATCCGCCGCGATGGCCGGCGTCAGCCGCAAAACGGGAAGAATGCCGCCTCGCCGCAGAGTTCCCGGCCCGTGCACGATCGGGCATTGCACCACCACCGCCGCTACCTCGACGCCGTGCGCCGCGGCTTGCAGCACGTGCAGCGCACCCAGGCTGGTCCCCCACAAGCCCAGCCGGGCAGCGTCGATATCACCGTGCTGGCGCAAATAGTCGCACGCCGCCGCAACGTCTTGCCGATGCGCGCGCATGCTGAACTGCTGACGAGGGTCACCGTCGGACTCGCCGGTGTACCGGTAGTCAAACGCAAGAGTGGCGACGCCGGATTTGGCGAAATGCTGCTCGTATTGCGACAGCAACATGCCGTGCGTAGCGCCCAGACCATGTGCCAGCACCAGGCCCGGATGCGGACCCGGTCCATCGGGAAGCGTCAGCCAGCCCGCACAACGGGTACCGCGCGACATGAAGGACACCCTTGCGGTGTGGGAGCCAGCGTTCATGTGAGATCCTTCCATGGATACGTACACCGTACGTTTTTAGCTTACGTACGATGTACGTGTCAATGGGTGGACATGATGAGGAGGCCGGCGTGCGGGCACGATTCACTCTCGCCGAGGTACGGGCGCAGGCGATCCAGATCGTCGACAAGGACGGACTCGCTGCCCTGAGCATGCGATCACTGGCGGCGGCGTTGGGCACCGGACCAATGACGCTCTACAACTACGTCAAAGACCGCGAGGAACTCGAGGGCCTCGTGGCCGAAGCGGTGCTTGCCGATGTCCGGCTGCCACGCCGGTCAAACGATTGGCGCTCCGACGTCAAGGCCGTCGCCACCGCCATCTGGCAGACGGTGCGACAGCATCCCAATGCCGCGCCGCTGGTGTTGACACGCCGCACGGTATCGGCGGCCGGCTACCTTCCCGCTGAACGCCTCGTCGAAGCGCTGCGACGTGCGGGACTGAGCGACCTCGATGTGCTCGCCGCATTTCGCGGTGTGCTGAGTCTCGTAATGGGCGCTGCCCAAGTCGAATTGGCCGGCCCGTTTGCCGCAGCCGACCGTGAACAATCCAATGCGGTGATCGCCAAGCGAATCGGCGACCTCGCCGGCACCGAGCACCCGCACCTGGCCGCGCTCGCGGAGACCAGCCAGCGTTCGACCATGGGTGCCGACTTCGACCGAGCCCTCGACATGCTGCTCACCGGCATCGAAGGCCGGGCACGGGACGACTCAACCGCGCCCAAACGCCGACGATAGCCGTTGCGGGCCTTGGCAACTCGAGCGCGGTTCAGCGTGTGCTGAGGGCGTCGAGTGTGCGGTGCGGGCGGGTCCGGTCGGCCTGTCGCCGCCATGGACGCACCGTCAACACCCCGGATGCAAACCCGGGCCTACAGCAGGTCGGTGATGGTCTTCAGGCCCGCGGCGTAGAGCACGCCGGGCAGCATGCCGCCGTCGCATTCGATGGTGGTGCCGTTGACGAAGTCGGCCTGTCCGCTGGCGAGAAAGACGCAGACGCGTCCCACCTCCGCGGGCTCACCGGCGCGGCGCAACGGCACGGCGGCGAAATACTTCTCGCCGGTCGGGTCGTCCTTGGGCAGCACGAACGAGCGGAAGTTTTCGGTCATCGTCGGGCCCAGTGCCACGCAGTTGACGCGCACCTTCGGTCCCCACTCCTCGGCCAGAGATCGGGTGAGATGGTTGAGGCCGCTCTTGGCCGCGCCGTAGGAGACCAAGGTCGGTGATCCGGCCGGATGCCCGGCGCCGCTGGAGATGTTGATGATGCAGCCGACGCCGTCCTGAGTAGACATCTGCCGATAGGCGCGGATGGCGAACCATAGCGGACTGATCAGGTTCATCTGCACCGCGAACGCGTGGAACAGCGCGGTGCGCTCGTAGTCGTCGTCGCTGGGCGGTGCACCCTGAATGCGTTGCACGAGCCCGGGAATGCTCTCCACGTGCGGTGCGGGGACGGTCCCGCCGGCGTTGTTGACCAGGATGTCGACCCGGCCGTGGGTGGCCACAACGTCGGCGACGAAAGAGTCGATCGAACGACTGTCGCCTTGATCGCAGACCCGTTGCGAAGCACGTGGCGCCCAGTCGGATTCGGTGTCGACGCCGGGAATGATGTTCAGCGGCGAGCGCGAGCAGCCGATGACGGTGGCGCCGGCGCGGAGCAGTTCATGCGCGATGCCGACACCCACGCCGCGGCTGGTTCCGGTAACGATCGCGATCTTGCCGTCCAGAGCGCTCATCGACCGACCTCCTTGCGGCGCGTGCCTATCGTCGTTGACAGTGACTGCCATCCGGTCATAATGTGCCAGCCAGCTGTCGTCATGTAAAGAGCGCACCATGTCCATTCGGAAGGCCACTGATGAGTAACCCGTCCAAGCTGCGTGTCATTCAATGGGCGACGGGGGGCGTCGGCAAGGCCGCCATCGGATGCGTGCTCAACCACCCCCAGCTCGAGCTGGCCGGCTGCTGGGTGCACAGCGCGGAGAAGAACGGTGTCGATGTCGGCCGGATCATCGGGTCTGCGGACCTGGGTGTCACCGCCACTTCCAGCATCGACGAGATCCTCGCGCTGGACGCCGACTGCGTCATGTACAGCCCGCTGGTGCCCAACGACGACGAGGTCGTCGCGATCCTGCGGTCCGGTAAGAACGTGGTCACCCCGGTCGGCTGGGTGTACCCCGATCCGGGAAACGCGCGCCATAAGGCCGTCGCCGACGCCGCGTTGGAAAGTGGGGTGACCCTGCACGGGTCGGGCATCCATCCCGGCGGCATCACCGAGCGGTTCCCACTGATGCTGTCCTCGCTTTCGTCGGCGGTCACGCACGTGCGCGCCGAGGAATTCTCCGACATCCGCACCTACAACGCGCCGGACGTCGTGCGCCACATCATGGGCTTCGGCGCAACCCCCGAGGAGGCCATGCAAGGGCCCATGGCCAGCCTGCTCGAGGCGGGCTTCAAGCAGTCGGTGCGAATGGTCGCCGACCACATGGGATTTCGCATCGAGCCGAACATCAGGACCATTCAAGACGTCGCGGTCGCGACCTCCGACATCGACTACGCCCCGTTCCCGATCACCACGGGAACCGTGGCAGCGCGACGATTCCGCTGGCAGGCCCTCGTCGACGGCGAGCCGGTCATCACGGCCGCGGTCAACTGGCTGATGGGCGAGGAAAACCTGGATCCCGCATGGACTTTCGGTGGGCGCGGTGAGCGTTTTGAGGTCGAGATCACCGGTGACCCCACCGTGAGCCTTACCTTCAAGGGCCTGCAACCCGAGACAATCGCCGAGGGGCTGGTGAAGAATCCGGGCGTGGTGGCCACGGCCAACCATTGCATCAATGCCATCCCTGACGTCTGCGCCGCCGAGCCGGGCATCAAAACGTACCTGGACCTGCCGATGTTCGCCGGACGCCCCGCCCCCAACCTCGCGGCGGACAAGCCATGACCGACACGAGCGTTCTCGACGATGTGTCGTTCTGTCACCTTGTCGTCGGCGTTACGGACATGGACCGCGCACTCGCGTTCTACCGCGACGTGCTCGGTATGGACGTCGTCTTCGAATCCCTTATCTCCGGAGAGCCTTTCGATGCGGTACTGCACGCGACCCGTAAGCAAGAGGGCCGCGTTGTCGGCGGCTTGCTGGGCGGGTTGATGATCGAACTGCTGTCGATCGGTGCAAAACCAGCTGCGGACAAGCCCGCACGTCGTGACATCACCGGGATCCACAACGTCTCGTTGTCCGTGACCGATCTCGACGACACCCATCGCCGCATCACCGACGCCGGTTATACCCCCGACCAGGAGCCGTTCGAGATCGGCGGAGTCCGAATGTTTTTCGTGCAGGATCCGGACGGGACGCCGGTGGAGTTCATCGAACTACCCGCCGGCGCACGTAGCACCTACGAGATGCACCGGGGCGTGCGGCTGCAGATGGGACCCGCGACATGAGTTACAGCCATCCCGATTCGATGCGCGGCCACGTCGCGATCATCACCGGCGCCGCCCAGGGCGTCGGTAAGGGCGTCGCTGCCGCATTACTCGAACGCGGCGCAGCAGTGCTGCTCGTCGATATCAAAGACGAGGCGCTGGCCACAACCACCACCGAGCTAAAAGCGCTGGGCCGCGCGGAAATGCTGGTCGCCGATCTGCGCGATCCAGACAGCGCGCAGCGGATCGCCGCGGCCGCGGTCGACGCTTTCGGCACAGTGCACGGCCTGGTCAACAATGCCATCGCCACTAACGAGCCGAAGCGATTCGTCGACATCACCACCGAAGACCTGGCGCTCGGCTACGACGTCGGCCCCCGCGCAACATTTTTGCTGATGCAGGCGGTGTACCCGCTGATGATCGAGGCGGGCGGCGGGTCGATCGTGAACCTCGGCTCGGGAACGGGCACCGGAGGCGAACCGAGGTGGGGCGGTTACGCCGCGGCCAAGGAAGGCATCCGCGGGCTGTCCAAGGTCGCCGCTCTGGAATGGGGGCGCGACAACATCCGCGTCAACGTCATCTGCCCCTTCGCCGAGTCCGAAGGTGTGAAACTGTGGAAACAGTTCGCACCCAATGACTACGCCAAGGCGGTGGGGCGGGTTCCGATGAAGCGCATCGGCGATGTCCGCACCGACGTGGGCGCGCTGGTGGCGTTCCTGCTCAGCACGGACGCGACATTCATCACCGGACAGACCATTGCGGTCGACGGCGGGATCGGCTCCTTCCGATGACACAGTCGCTGCGAGATCGGCAGCGCGCCCAGATTCGGGCCGAGATCAGGCGCGCGGCGTTTCGGCTATTCGTGGAACGAGGCTACGACGCCGTCACCACCGAGGAAATCGCCGCGGCCGCAGGCGTTTCGCCGCGCACGTTCTTCCGGCACGTACCAACGAAGGAAGAGTTGCTGCTCGCGCCGGTCCGCCACGGCGGCGCCGCAATCGTCAGCCTGCTCGAAGGGCGGCCCGCCGGTGAGTCGCCCGATGTCGCCCTGATCAACGCCATCGTCAGCCGGACCCGGTC
>DASYJS010000396.1:0-20001 GCA_035996225.1 Mycobacterium sp.
CATGCTCGGCCACTTGGGCATTAACGTGCCAGATCTACCCATCGCAAAGCGCTATTACGACGTACTGATGCCCCTCGTCGGGTTCGAGCCCTACTTTCATACCGACAGCGAATTTTCCTACAAACCCGCCGACAACAAGCCCGGCACGTACTTGTTCTTCTATCTGGCGACCGGGCCGGGCGAGTACTCATCGCAGCGGGACAGCCTGCAACACCTGGCATTTATGGTGCGGCGCCGATCCTTGATACACGCGGTACATGACCACGTCGTGTCGGTCGGTGGCACCATCATTCACCCGCCGCAGCATTTTCCCCAGTACCCCGGGCACTACTACGCCACGTTTTGGTACGACCCATTCGGCATCAAGCTGGAAGCCGTATGCCACCACGACCGCGACTAGCGCCGGGTGTATCCGCCTGGTGCACAAGGTCACCCGATGGGCGTGATTCCCGCATTGGAGATCGTGAACCCATGGCCCGGGGAAACGGTGCAGGTAATTCCGTCGGGCTTCGATGTACAGCTGAATGGACCGACGCCGGCGGTTTGGTCGTAAGCAAGGGTCGGCGTGCCCTCCCCCGCATTGCCGACACACGAAACGCCCGTGCAGCTGGTGACGACGCCGCCCTTGGACAGGTGTGCGGACTGAGGCGGCGAGTTGGTCTGGCAATAGGCTTCGTCGGATATGCCGGGGTCACGCTGGTAGTTGATCTCGCAGCTGATGTTGCGTGACGGGGACAAGAAAGCGCACATCGACGCCGTACAGGCCGGGTTATCCGCGGCGGCCTGAGGCATCCCCACGCCGCCGCCGACGACGACCAATCCGATTGCCGCGACGACCGCACGTTTCATGACGCCAAACCTAACGGATAGGCAGACCGGTCAGCGCCCTCGAAATCACCAGGCGCTGGATCTCGCTGGTTCCCTCGAAGATGGTGAAGATTTTCGCGTCGCGGTGCATCCGTTCCACGGGGTAGTCGCGGGTATAACCGTTGCCACCCAGGATCTGGATGGCCTCGTCGGTGACATAGACCGCGGCCTCGCTGGCCACCAGCTTGGCCATCGACCCCTCCGCCGAGTCGAAATTCTGGTTATTGCGTGCCATCCAGCCCGCGCGCCACACCAGCAGACGGGCGGCGTCGACCCGACTCTTCATGTCGGCCAGCTTGAACGCCACTGCCTGGAACTCACCGATCTTGCGACCGAATTGCTCGCGCTGGCAGGCGTATTCGAGCGCATACTCGTAGGCGGCGCGGGCCACTCCGACAGCCATCGCGCCGACGGTGGGCCGGGTGCGCTCGAAGGTCTTCAGCGCCGCCTGCCCACCCGAGGAGGTGCCGGATTTGACCCGGGCGATGCGGGCTTCGAACTTCTCCCGGCCGCCGAGAATGCAGTCCTCGGGCAGCCGGACGTTGTCGAGCACCACTTCGGCGGTGTGCGAGGCGCGGATGCCGTGCTTCTTGAATTTCTGCCCCTGGGCCAGACCTTTGGTGTCGGGCGGAATGACGAATGAAACCTGGCCGCGAGTGCCCAATTCGGGATAGACCGACGCCACCACGATGTGGACGTTGGCGATACCGCCGTTGGTCGCCCAGGTTTTGGTGCCGTTGAGAACCCACTCACCGGCCGCCTCGTCGTAGCGGGCACGGGTGCGGATGGCGCCGACGTCAGAGCCCGCGTCGGGCTCCGACGAACAGAACGCGCCCAGCTTTGGGTCATCCGGCGTGCCGAACATCTCGGGCAGCCAGCGGCCCAGCTGTTCGGGAGTTCCGTTGCCCGCCAACGCCGCCGCGGCCAGCCCGGTCCCCATGATGGACAGCGCTATACCGGCGTCGCCCCAGAACATCTCCTCGAACGCGGTGATAAAGCCCAACCCGGTCGGTTCAGCGGCTTGTTGCGCGAAGAAGTCAGGGGAGTACAGACCCACCTTCGCGGCCTCCTGGATCACCGGCCACGGGGTTTCCTCCCGTTCATCCCATTCGGCCGCGGCGGGGCGGATCGTCTCGGCTGCAAACTGGTGCACCCAGTCGCGCACCTCGATCACGTCGTCACTCAATTGCAGTGAGAAAGTCACGGTTCGGCTCCTGAATAGGTTGATGCTCAGCGATTTCTGTGATTGGTGTGCTGGGCTAGGACGCTGACCGTCTGGTCGACCCAGGCCTCGAAGTATCGGTCTTCATCGACATTGCCCGGCACGCGGCCGGACAGCGCCTGCAGCGTCGCCGCGTAGGACAGGGAAGCGATCGCCACGGCCGCGGCCGCCTCGGGATCGGGAATGCGGGTGCGGCCCAAGCGATTGGATGCGGTCAGCTCGTCGGCGAACCGCTGATAGGCGTTGTCGGTGATGACTTGCCAGGTTTTCTCGTCGAGATCACCGAGCTCTTCGGGCTCGCGCAGCATGACCTTGAGCAAATCCTCGCTCTGGTTCAGGTTGCTCCAGATCAGTTGGCCTGCGGTACGCACCGCCTGCTCGACGCTGCCCGGCTGCCCGGCGTCGAACTGTTCCCGCGCGGCGACGATGCTGTCGATCCGGTGGGTAACCGCCGCCTCCAGTAGTTCGCGCTTGGAGGCGAAGTGCTTGTACAACGCGCCCGATCCCGGAGCAAGACCCGATGCCCGCTGGATATCGGCCACCGATGTCGCCGCGTAGCCCTTGGCGGCAAAAAGCCGCAGCGCCGCCGCCAGCAGTCGATCGCGTCCCGAGTCGGACATGGTGAGAGAGTACTCACTCACCGTCTGGATGGCAAACGCGGCCCTGGCAGCCGGCCGGGCCGGCAGTGGTAGCCGGAAGGGGTGGCGTTGCGCAATGCTGGAACCCGGGGTCGGACGTTCCCAGCACCGGGCCCGCGCGCCCGGATCAAGCAACGACGGAAGGACCGCAGTGAACGAAGAGCAACGCAACGCGATGGCGTCGGGGCGCGGCTTTATCGCCGCGCTGGACCAAAGCGGCGGAAGCACGCCAAAGGCCTTGAAGCTCTATGGAATTGAGGAGGACGCATACGACGGCGACGAGCAGATGTTCGACCTCATCCATCAGATGCGCGCCCGGTTGATATCGAGTCCGAGCTTTACCGGCGACAAGGTGATCGCGACGATCCTGTTCGAACAAACCATGGACCGAACCATCGACGGCGAGGACTCCGCGGCGTTTCTGTGGAAGCAAAAGCACATCGTGCCGTTTGTGAAGGTTGATCAGGGGCTGAGCGATGCTGAAAATGGCGTGCAGCTCATGAAGCCCATGACGAAGCTCGAACCCCTGTTGGAGCGGGCCGTCCACAAGGGCATTTTCGGCACCAAGATGCGCTCGTTTATCCAAGAGCCCAACGAGGAGGGCATCAAGGCCATCGTCGACCAGCAATTTGACTACGCCGACAAAATCGCCGGCCGCGGACTGATGCCGATCATCGAGCCCGAGGTCAGCATCAAAAGTCCCGACAAAACCAAGGCGGACAGCCTGCTGGTGTCGGCGCTGCGCGCGAAACTCGACGAGCTCCCGGACGGCAGGCAGGTCATGCTCAAGCTGACGTTGCCCGACGAAGACAACCTCTATGCGTCGCTGATCGACCATCCCCGGGTAATGCGGGTGGTCGCCTTGTCCGGCGGCTACAGCCTCACCGAGAGTTGCGCGATCCTGGCCCGCAATCACCGTCTGATCGCGAGTTTCTCGCGGGCCTTGACCGAGGGCCTGACCGCCAACCAGACCGACGCCGAATTCGACGCGAAGCTTGGATCCAATATCGACGAGATCTACGCGGCATCGGTGACATAGTCGCTGGCCACGGCACGATCCAAAGGTTCCCTGTCGACTGAACGCGGTCACCGCGAGGTGGTGCGCTGATGGCCAGGCGATGAGAGTCGTTGCACCGCGTAACATTTCACTCCGGCAAGCGCGTCCAGCATTTCAACACGCTATTGGCGTAACGCGGTTGAGCGATCCGGTAAACGAAAATTGGGCCATGATGGTCGCAAAGCTTCAGTAGCTCAGTAAGGGAGCCCGACATTCGCGTGTTGAGAAAATTCCGGCTGCCGATGCGTGTGTTGTCTTTGCGCACCATCGTCATCGTTTCGCAATTAGGGGTGATCGCCCTCGTCGTCACGCTGGGTGTATGGGTGTGGGTCGGTGTTACCAACGATCAATACAGCCAGCTCGATCGCCGCCTGGATTCGGTCACCAGCCTGGGCGATATCAACTCACTGCTCAACAGCCCGCAGCAGACCAACCCCGACCGACCTACCCCGGACGGCAACCTGGTACGCACCGCACGCATCGGCGACGTGACCGTGTCGGTGCCCAGCAACATCGTCTTGCCCAAACTCGCGAACGGGTACGCGAACACCACCATCAACGGCGTGCAATACCGTGTCCGCACCTTTTCGGCGGGTCCGGTTTCGATTGCGCTCGCCGCGCCGCTGGCCGAGGCTCAGCATCGGATCAACGAACTGCATCTGCGCGTGTTGTTGATCTGCGCCGGCGTCATCGGCGGCACATTCCTGGTGGGCTGGGTGATTTCGTTGATCATGGTCAATCCCTTCGTGCTGCTCGCCCGTCAAGCGCGTGCCATCAACGCCCAGTCCAGTCCCGACGAGGTTCAGGTCCGCGGCGTGCGAGAGGCCGTCGAGATCGCCGAAGCAGTCGAGCAAATGCTGGACCGCATCGGCAACGAGCAACAGCGCACCAGGGCCGCGCTCGAGTCGGCTCGCGACTTCGCCGCGGTCGCCTCGCACGAACTCCGCACCCCGCTGACGGCCATGCGCACCAACTTGGAGGTGCTGTCCACCCTGGAGCTGGCCGCCGAGCAGCGCCATGAAGTGATCGGCGACGTCATACGCACCCAGAGCCGCATCGAAGCAACCCTGACGGCACTCGAGAGACTGGCGCAGGGCGAGCTGACGACCGTGGATGACTTCGTCCCGTTCGACATCACCGAACTCTTGGATCGTGCCGCCCATGACGCGCTTCGCATCTACCCTGACGTGGAGGTGTCGTTGGTGCCGTCGCCCACCGTACTGATGGTGGGATTGCCCACTGGTCTGCGGCTGGTGATCGACAACGCCATTGCGAACGCCGTCAAACACGGCGGTGCTTCCGCGATCCAACTCAACGTGAGCAGTTCCAGCGAAGGCGTAGAAATTGCGATCGACGACGACGGCACCGGCGTTCCCGAGGAGGAACGCACCGCGGTCTTCGAACGCTTCTCCCGCGGGTCGACAGCATCGCGTTCGGGTTCCGGCTTAGGACTGGCACTCGTCGCACAACAGGCCGAATTGCACGGCGGGAACGCATCCCTGCACGCCAGCGCGCTGGGCGGGTCGCGACTTCTCTTGAACCTGGCGGGTGACGGTCGCGGCCCGGCTTGAACCAATCACATCCGAAATATGCAGTAGGCCAAAAGGTTTAGGTCAAGCCAGAGTCTTTTACCACAGCGGATTACGAATTCGTCACAGCGCAACCAAAAAATTTGCATTCGATATGCGCCCGGCTCGTCCGGTTGACCCGCGCTGGTAGCGCACATACCTTCGAACAGAAGCCAGGCGTTCCCAGCTAGACAATGGAGTTGGTGAATAACGTAATCGCCTGTGTACCAGCCTGTTATCGAATTCACCTATCGCAGCACGGGGGCGACAGCGAAACGTCCCCCGCGCAAATCCAACGAGGGAGGTACCGATGCAACGCATCGAACAGCCCGAAGGGCAAGCTGTCGACCCCCGATCCGCGTCACTGAAGAGCCGGCTGCGACCGGTGATCCGGCACGACTTGTCCTCGTCACTGGTGGTCTTCCTGGTTGCCCTTCCGTTGTCGCTGGGAATCGCAATCGCTTCCGACGCGCCCGTACTCGCCGGCTTGATCGCCGCCATCGTCGGGGGAATCGTGGGCGGAGCCATCGGCGGTTCGCCACTGCAGGTGAGTGGCCCCGCGGCCGGGCTGACTGTGGTGGTGGCCGAACTGATCGGTGAATTCGGTTGGATGGGCACATGTTTCATCACCGTCTGTGCGGGAATCGTGCAGGTTCTATTGGGACTCAGCCGAGTTGCCCGCGCCGCCCTGGCCATCTCACCCGTCGTAGTGCACGCGATGCTGGCTGGCATCGGCATCACCATCGCACTTCAGCAATTCCACGTATTGCTAGGCGGGGCGTCCAAAAGCACGGCCTGGCGCAACGTCATTGAGCTGCCTGAACAAATTGTGAACGCACATCGGACCGGAGTTCTGTTGGGGCTGCTCGTGATCGGTATCCTAATCGCTTGGCGTTGGGCCCCCGCCAAGGTGGCCGCTATTCCCGGTCCGCTCGTCGCGATCGTGGTGGCGACGATTGTCTCGCTGGTGTTGCCGTTCCGCGTATCCCGGATCGAGCTGGACGGATCGGTGCTGCAAGCGCTGCAACTGCCGGCAATTCCCGAAGGGAATTGGAGCTCCGTCGTCCTCGGCATCATCACCGTGACCCTGATCACCAGCGTGCAGAGCCTCCTGACGGCGGTATCGATCGACAGAATGCACCACGGTCCAAGGACCGATTTCAACCGCGAGCTGATCGGACAGGGCGCCTCCAACATCGTGTCTGGGGCAATCGGCGGCCTTCCCATCGCCGGTGTCATCGTCCGAAGCGCGGCCAACGTCAACGCGGGCGCGAAAACTCGAGCCTCGAGCGTCATGCACGGCTTTTGGATCCTGCTGTTCGCGCTTCCGTTCGCGGAATTTGTGGAGCAGATACCGACCGCGGCACTGGCCGGTCTACTCATTGTCATCGGAATGCAATTACTGCAACCGGCTCACATTGAAACAGCTTCGAAGACAGGGGATTTGACTATCTACCTGGTGACCGTCGTCGCGGTCGTCTTTCTCAATCTGCTGCACGGCGTGTTGATCGGACTCGTACTGGCTATCGTACTGACCGGGTGGCGGGTGATTCGGACCAAGATCGAGGCCAAGCCCGCAGGCGACGAATGGCGGGTAGTCGTCGAGGGAGCATGCACGTTCCTGGCCTTACCCCGGCTGACTCGCGTGTTGGCGTCCGTTCCCGAACGGACGACGGTCTCCGTCCATCTACTGGTCAGCTATTTGGACCACGCTGCGCACCAGGCCATTAGCGACTGGCAGGAGCAACATCACGCGACCGGCGGAACGGTTCAGATCCATGGTGCGGTGGAAGTGGGCCGCCCGACGCCGGTGCAACCCGCTCCGGAGCGGGCCTAGCGTGCCGGACAAGCCGGCGTGCAGCCGTTCGCTGGGCCGTGTGCTGAAGCCGGGCGGGCAACTCGTCTTCGCTGAGGCGTTTCCCGACCCGGACCGAATGAGTATTCGGGAGTTGCGCGATCTCGTCGAGCCCGAAAATCTCGAATTAGTCCAAGCGACCGGAAATCGGTGGCATGACATGGTGCGCTTCCGCAGGCCCGCCGGATGCGCTATGTCAATGGGGCTGATTAGCATCAGCTAGGTTGATACAAGTGGGTGATGTCTGATCCCACTCGGGACTGGTGGCGCGGGGAACCCCTGACGAGTTCGAAGCACTCGCGGGTCGCTGCGCAGTGTTCAGACTCGACACCATCCCCTCGGGCTGACCCGTTGTCATAGCCGAACCAGTTCGCGTTCGGGCACTTTCGCGCGCGTCAGCACCCGACGCGGAACGCCACCCGGCCACCAGAACCACCGGCCCAGCAGCGCCACAATGGACGGCACCACGAGTGCCCGCACGAGCAGGGTGTCCACTAACAGCCCGACCGCGATGGTGGAGCCGATCTGGGCGATGCTGAGCACGCTGCTGCCCAACAGAGCCAGCATGGTCAGCCCGAACACGATCCCGGCGGTGGTGACCACGCCGCCGGTTCCGCCGAACGCGCGGATGATGCCCGTGCGCAGGCCCGCGGTCGCCTCCTGCTTGATCCTTAAGGCGAGGAGCAGGTTGTAATCGGCACCGACCGCGATCAGCGCAATGAACGCGATAGGCGCTACGGCCCAATGCAAGTCATGGTGGAACAAGTCCTGCCAAATCAACACGCTGGTCCCCAGCGCCGATGCATACGACGCGACGACGGTGCCAACGACGACCAGTCCGGCCACCGGGCTGCGCAGCATCGCCGTAATGATGACGAAGATCAGGACCAGCGCCGCGCCCACCAGCAATGCGATGTCGCGGGTGATGAATCGCTGCAGATCCGCCGTCACTGGCCCGACACCGGCCAGATAGGCACTTGTCGGGGTCAGGGTTCCCTCTTTGGTGGCCTCCTTGATCGCGGTGCGTACTTGGCCTGCCCGCTGGGCGCCGCCAGCACCCCACTCGTCGTTGTCGCCGTAGACCAGGAAGTAGGTGGCGCGACCGTTGGTGGAAACCAGCTGGCGCAGGACGTCGACATATTGCGGGTCGCTCAATGCGCGCTGCGGTAGATAGAAACCCGCTGCGGCACTGCCTTGAAACTCACTGGCGACCTCGGTCAGGTAATCGGTCAGCTGGTGCATCTGGGGCGCGATCGTCTCTGAAAGGCTCAGCAGCTCGTGGGTGGCCGAACGCGCTTGTCCCAGCGCAGTATTCATCGACATCATGGCTTGGGGCAGACCCGCCATCGCCCGGGCAGCCGTGTTCGACCCGGTGGTGAGCTTCGTGGCGCCGTCGCCCAGTCGCGTCGAGTCCTGCATCAGACTGTCGACAGGTTTGAGTAGCCGGTCGACGGTCGAACACAGCGGATTCTTGACACAGTCGGGGGTCTCCGCGACGAAGCCCCGCAGCGGGTCGAGGTAGCTCGACACCGTCGTGACAGTGCGTTGCACGCCGTCCATGCCGGTCCGCATGTCGTCGGCGGCCGCGGACATATCGGCCAATCCCGCTCCGCCACTACGTAATCCGCTGCCCAACCGATCCACCGCGGCTTGCGCCTGCGCGAGGGCGCTATCCAGTTCTGAGATCCGGCCCAGTCGTTGGGTGAGTGAGTCGACCGCATCCCCGAACTGATGGCCGAGTACGCCGGCCTGGTAGCTGAAGGTCGCTTGATCGGGCACCTTGCCGTCGGGCCGGGTGGCGGACTGCACCATGTGTATGCCTGGTATGGCCATGATCTGGCGCGTGATCCGCTCGATCGCAATCAGCCCGGCCGGATTGCGCAGATCGTGGTCGGACTGCACGGTGACGACGTCCGGCAGCAGCGAATTGGCCGGGAAGTGCTTGTCGTTCGCCGAGTAGCCACGGTTGGATTCGCTGGCCGAGGGGGTGGCTGC
The DNA here is from genome assembly GCA_035996225.1 of Mycobacterium sp. Classification (GTDB taxonomy): domain Bacteria; phylum Actinomycetota; class Actinomycetes; order Mycobacteriales; family Mycobacteriaceae; genus Mycobacterium. The sequence continues at coordinate 9,203 of DASYJS010000396.1, forward strand.
GGGCTCGTTCCAGCCGATCCGCATTCCCGCCAGGGGCAGCGCGGCCACCAGGGTCAACCCACCCGCGGTGACCAGGATAGGTCCGGGCCAGCGGGCCACCACGGCCCCGACGCGGCGCCAGCGTCGCGCCGTCCGTGACGGTCGCGGCTGAAGAAAGCCGCGCCGCACCGCCAGCCCCATCAGCGCGGGAGTCAGTGTCAACGCCGCTACCATCGTCACGAGAATGCCGATAGCGCAGGGTATTCCGGCGCTGCGGAGCATTCCCACCTTGGCGAAGCCTAAGCAGGTCAGGGCCACCGAGACGGTCAACGCCGACCCGATCACCACCGGAGCGATGGCGCGGTAGGCATCGGTCAGTGCCTGGGCCGGCGCGACCTCTCGACGCCGGCCCTCGTGATAGCGGCCGATCAGGAAGATCGCGTAGTCGGTGCCGGCGCCCAGTGTCATCGCCGCCATCAATGCCACCGAAAACAGTGACACCTCGACCGCGTCGGACTGCCCGAGTGCCGCGACCACCGGCCGCGCCACGGCGAGGCCGAGACCGACGGACGTCAGCGGTATCGCCGCGGCAATCGGTGATCGGTACACCAGCAGAAGCAGTAGCAGGATGAGCCCGACGGTGGCGGCGGTAATGCCGAGCATTTGCCGATCGATTGCGGAAAACTCGTCGACGATAGTGCCCCCGGGACCCGTGACGTTGACATGCAGGCCCGCTGGCGGGCGCAGAGCGGCAACGGTTTTACGTACAGAGTCCACCGAATCACGCGCTTGCGACGTGCCGAGCATTCCCACCAACCGCACCATCACCCGGACGGCCTGCCCGTCCGAACTCTGTGCGCCCGCCGCCGTCGCGGGTTGCGACCACAGGTCGGTCACCACATCCACGTGACGCCGGTCGGCGGCCAGGGACGTCGTCAAAGCGTCGTAGTACTGGCGATCGCGCGGCGCCAGGCGCTGATCACGTTCCAGCACAACGTAAATGAAGTTATTGCTCGGTAACTGACCGAACAACTCGGCGGCGCGAGAAGCGGCGACCGAGCTGGGCGCGTCGGCGGGCATGAAGGATCGGGAATGCGAGTCGATCACTCGCTCTAGCTGCGGGACCGCCAGATTGCCGACGGCCGCTGCCAACACCCACAGCCCAACGACCAGGATTGCGTATCGGCCGGTGAGACGCGCGAGTATTCCCCTCCATGTCATGACTCCTGACGCTAAATCGGCGGACGGCCTTTGCGCGTCCTGCCGAAGTGCGGTCTTTGTCTCCTACCACGGGAGGAGGCCGATGCCGACCCCAGCATGATGTGAAGATCCGCGTGGCTCTTCTACGATTGGCTGATGTTGCGTGCCGCGACGAGCCACGTGCGGGAACGGCTGCGCCAACGGGGCGAGCTGATTCCCGTCGGACTTACCTGGTCATCGTTCATCGCCGTGGATGCAGCCGTCGTTCTTGGCGGGGGGATCGCGACGCTGCAGCGGCCGGCCGCCGACCTGCCCGTCGCGCTGATTTCGTTCGCGATCGCCGTCTCGCCGATGCTGACATTCTTCTTCCTGAATATGAAGATCAGCCCGGCGCTGACCTGGCTGACCTGGTCTCTGGCCGCCGCGCTCATGCTGTTCGCCACCTCGACACCCATTCGCGCAGATTTTGCCCCGGCGTTGTTGGTGCTCTCGGTCCTGGCCGTCGGGACATTGGCGTCTGTTCTGGCCGGCTTCCTTGCGGCCGCGTCGTCGGCGGCGCTGCTGCTCGCCGCGTCCGCGCTGCACCGCCTCGACGCGGTGGTGCTCTACTTGGGTTTTGTCGCGGCGGGTTGGCTGCTCGGCTACCTGATGCGCACGCAACGGCTCCTGCTCGCCGATCACATTCAGGCCCAGGCCGCGCTTGCCGAGCACGCCGCCGCCGACGAGCGACGGCGGATCGCCCGCGAAGTGCACGACGTCATCGCCCACTCGCTTTCCGTCACGCTGCTGCACGTGACCGGTGCGCGGCGAGCGCTGCAGCAAGATCGCGACATCGATGACGCGGTCGATGCCCTCGAGCAAGCGGAGCAACTCGGTAGGCAGGCGATGGCCGACATCCGACGCACCGTCGGACTGCTCGACAGCGGACCCAAGAAAGCGGCGCAGTTCACGCCCGAACCCGGCGTCGATGACATCAGAATTCTGGTGCGGGATTTCGACCGGGCCGGCCTGGCCGTCACGCTGCGCATCGAGGGCCCCACCCTGTGCGTCTCGGCCGCGGTCGGTCTGGCGCTCTACCGCATCACGCAGGAGTCGCTGGCCAACATCGCCAAACACGCGCCCGACTCGAAATCTGATGTGGTCCTGGATATTTCAATGCGATCCGCGCGGCTCGTCGTCAGCAATCGGCTGGCGGCCGCGGTGGTCGCTCAGTCTTCGGAGGGGCGCGGCCTGCGCGGCATGCGCCAGCGGGTGGAGTTGCTGGGCGGGGCCATCGAGGTCGGCCCGACCGGCGATGGGTGGTCGGTGTGCGCGGAGATGCCGCTGCAAGAAGGCGATCCCGGCTGGCACCCGCCGTGGTGCAAGTTGTGAGTGACGAATCCCCGCAGATCGCCGTCCTGCTCGTCGACGACCAGGAGCTGGTGCGTTCGGGCCTGCGCCGAATCCTGCGCCGCAAGGACGGGTTTGCCGTCGTTGCTGAATGCGCCGACGGGGACGAGGTGCCGGCCGCTGTGGCAGAGCACCGACCCGATGTCATCGTGATGGATCTGCGGATGAGGCGGGTCGACGGCATCGAGGCGACGCGCAGACTGGCCGGCGGGCCCCCGGTGCTTGCCCTGACGACGTTCAACGAGGACGAGCTGCTTTCGGGGGCATTGCGCGCCGGCGCAGCCGGTTTCGTGCTCAAGGACTCCTCCGCTGAGGAGCTGATCCGTGCCGTACGCTCCGTCGCCAGGGGCGACAGCTATCTGGATCCCGCGGTCACCTCGCGGGTGCTCACCACCTACCGCAAAGCCGCCGAGGCGCCGCGCGGGACCGACATCGCGGAGCTGACCACCCGCGAACTCGACGTACTGACCTTGATCGGAAAAGGTTTTTCCAACACCGAGATCGCCGACGAACTCTGCATCTCGGGTGTCACGGTCAAAAGCCACATCGGCCGGATCTTCGGAAAACTCGGTCTGCGAGACAGGGCTGCCGCGATCGTCTACGCCTACGACAACGGGATCGTCGCGCCGCGCTGATCACCTCGAGCCGGCACGCCGGCGCAGATCGGTGGGTGCGGAAAGCTCAGAGGGGGGCCTGGTCGGTCAGGTTGAGCATGACGTAGGCAAGGCAGAACAGGAAATTCAGGACAAGCAGAATCATCCCGGCAAACATGAGTGAGCGGGCGCCCTGACGCTGTAGCTGTCTGAGTTTCGCGTTGCGCTCGTCGCGCTTTATCTGGGTCGCGATGAGGGCGAAATTGACATCGGTCACTTCGTCGTTGGTGACCGGCATGCCGGCGAGCATCTGCTGGAGGCGAACCGGCCCCGTGTCGACACCCACGTCCGCGAAAGACCGGCACATGCGCCGCGCCCGCCGCTGACCAACAATCTGATATCGCATATACAACCGATGTGGCAGCTGTCCTCGTTCGTCACCACAGGGATTCGACGCGGTCGTCACAAGCGGGAAGTCTAGACCCTCGGGCCCGTTTCGGGGTCCCTCGCCGATTAAATCGGTTGCACGAATTCGCCGGGTTCTGGCGCACGCCAGCCCTACTCATTCGCTGGGATTCCGGTAGTTCATGCGGGGTCGGAGAGCATCCAGGCGATCAACGAGATCCCGCCGCCCACGATGACCACCGCCACCACCGTCCCAGCCGCCGTGCCGACCGCTATCGATACCCAGCGGCGGGCACCCAGATCCAGCAAGGCGGCGAGCGCGGCGCCAAGGAGCACCAGCGCGGTCGGGAAGATGACCAATCCGACCAACATGGTGTCGGTGATCGTCGCGCCCGACTGCATCAGTGCGAGGTAGCCGATCAACGTCAATAGTGGCCCGAGCGGAAGACCGACGACGACGTCCTCGCGATCGACCTTCACGCGCGGGCGTCACCCACGGTCATGCGCTGGGATGCCGGTAGGTCGAGGTAGCGCTCGAGATTGCGGTGCATGTTGATCACCCGACGTTCCTCGCCGGAGAGGACCAGGTGGGTGAAGCCGGGTTGGTGCATGCCGCGCTGAAGTCCTGGCAGCACCCGGATGTCCTGCGTAAGCACCACACCGGGTTCGGCTTCGCCGGCCGACATGCGGACGTCGGTCGGCTTGTGGCGCGCCGCGCCCGGTGGCATCCGGGCCATCAAGAACATGACCAACTCGCCCTTATCGGGATCCGATCCGGGGCGCGAGCACATGATCGTCAAGTGGTCGGCGTTGGCCAAAAAGGTCATGTTCGGGAACACGTTGTACTGGTGCAACCGGGTGACCCGGTCGGTATCGGCCCAATCGAGGTCCACTCCCCGGGAGGCCGCAAATTGCCGGGTGCGTGCCGCGATCAGATCCTGGACCGTCTGTCCGGGCTCGTGTTCGCCCCCGGGGAAGGGTGTGCCTTCGACCGCGCCCATCAGCGCACCCTGGGTGTATACGTAAGCGTCCCAGACCTCTTCGTCGCTCAGCGTGCCGTCGAAGCGCGGGCTTTGCACACCGTAGGGCTGGTCGGACTTACCCGTATGGCCCCAGATCTGTTGTGGCGCGTGGATGTCGTCGACGCAGCGCAGCAACTCAGGATGAAGGGTTTGGATATGGTAGGTCTCGCTGTAGCCGTCGGCGATCGTCTTCCAGTTCGCCTCGACCTCGACCGTGAGCGTGGCGTAGCAGCGGAAGTCGTCCAAATGGCACCAGGCGATGTCATCGGGTACCGCCTCCAGATACTCGATCAGCGGCAGCGCGTTGACGTCGAGATTGACGAAGACGAGTCCTTCCCAGCTATCGACCTTCGCCGGCACCAGCGGGAACTCGGACATGTGCAGCGCGCCGAATCCTTTGCGGTTGGGCACTCGCTTGAGAGTGCCAGCCAGGTCCCAGGTCCAGCCGTGGTAGCCGCATTTGAGCTCGCGCAGTCCCGAACCCGACCCCACACACAGCGAGTTGCCGCGATGGCGACAGGCATTCTGGAATGCGCGCAGCACGCCGTCGTCACCGCGTACGATCAGCACCCCGTATGGGCCGCAGCGGTACTCGAAGTAGTCGCCGGGCTCGGCGACGTGGTCGACCATGCAGGCGACCTGCCACACTTTCGGCCACATTCGTTCGATCTCGAGTTGTGCAAATGCAGCAGAGTAGTAGCGCTCGGCCGGGACCAGCGTTGGGCTTTCGGGCGGGGTGCCGATCGCATCCTCGTCACGGGTGCGTGCCGGATTGCCGGCAGCCGTGGTCATGCGCGGAGTCCTTAACGCGCTCCGCGCACCAGGCGGCCGGGCCGGGCTCCGGTGTCGACATCTTTGCGACGCGTCACCATTCCGCTGACGATGGTCGCCGCGTACCCGCTTGCTCCCTGCAATATCCGATTACCGCCGGCAGGCAGGTCGAAGGCCATCGCAGCGGGGTGCAGCGCCAGCGCGGCCATGTCGATGACGTTGATATCGGCCTTCTTCCCCGGCTCAATCGTGCCGCGATCGGTGAGACCGAAGAGATGAGCGGTATCGCGAGCTTGCTTGCGGATCACGTACTCCAGCGCCAGCTTCTCGCCCCGGTAGCGGTCCCGCGCCCAGTGTGTGAGCAGGAAGGTGGGATAGGAAGCGTCACAGATCATCCCGCAGTGGGCGCCACCGTCGGAAAGTCCGAGGACGCCGGCGGGGTGCAGCATCATCTCGCGGATCGCATCGTGGTTGCCGTCGGCGTAATTGAACAGCGGCAGCATCAGCATGGAGGTCGCGTTTCGCTCGAGCATCAGGTCGTAGAGGGTGGACAGCGGGTCCTCGCCGCGCGCTTGGGCGATGGCCGCGACGGTCCGGTCCGGGGTGGGCTCGTAGTCCGGCGGGTTGCCGAGCGCGTACAGCCGCTTCAGGGAGTGCTGCACCAAGGCGAACATTCCGTCGAACAGCATGCTCGGGTCGGCGGGCAGGTCGTCCTCGGAAAGGATCGCGGCCTTCACCGCAGGATCAGCCAGGCGCTGCGCGAGCTCCTCGCGACTGCACTCGGCCTTCAGCCGGCGATAGGTGGGCCGGTGGCTGAAACCGTGATGGCCCTGGAATCCGATCATCATGCCGAACGGGCGCGCCGCGACTTGCGGGTACAGCCGGCTGCCCGCCGCGTGCGCGTCAGCGGAGAGGTCCAGCATCTCGCGCCACAATTTCGGATCGGCGTCCACCTGGATCAGAGCGAACGACACCGGCCGGTCGATCTCGCCGCTCAACCGCCGCATCCAGTCCAGTTCCTTCTTCGGGGCGACGATGTCCTCACCCGCGGAACCCTGCGGGGCCAGCTCGAACACCGCCTGGCCCCCGGCCGCCATGGCGCGGCCGAGGCCGAACAGTTCGTCCTCGGCGGCAAACGTGCCGGGCACGGGCTCACCGTCCATGGCGCGGTGTCCCATCGTGCGGGACGTCGAAAATCCGAGCGCGCCGGCTTCGATCGCTTCGGTGACCAGTCGGCCCATCGCCGCGATGTCCTCGGGGGTGGCCGGCTCGTTGCGGGCGCCCCGCTCGCCCATCGCGTAGGCGCGGATGGCACCGTGCGCCACCTGGCTGCCCACGTCGATGGCGAAGTTCTGCTTGCCGATCGCCTCGAGGTACTCCGGATAGGTCTCCCAGCCCCAGGTGATGCCCTCGGTCAGTGCGGTACCGGGGATGTCCTCGACACCCTCCATCAACTCGATCAGCCACTGCTCACTGCCGGGCCGCACCGGCGCGAAGCCTACGCCGCAGTTGCCGGTCACGATCGTCGTGACGCCATGGCCGCTGGACGGTTCCAGCGAGCTGTCCCAGCTCACCTGGCCGTCGTAGTGGGTGTGGATGTCGACGAAGCCGGGGGCCACCACATGCCCTGTCGCGTCGATGGTTTCGGCAGCTTGCGCTGTTTCTAAGCCGCCCATCTCGGGGTCATCGGAACCGCGGCGGACAACGTCGACGATCTGGCCATCCAAGATGGCGATGTCGGCGCGGTAGCGCTCGGCACCAGTGCCGTCGACAACAGTTCCACCGGTGATCTTCAGATCGAACACGAGTCTTCTCCGAGTCTGTTCGGGGTCGCCATGGGCTGGCTGGCCGGAGCTGGTGGACGCGAGGCCGGGGTGCGCCCGGCCTCGGTCGAGTCATTACGCTACGCCCCGGAGCGTAAATAGTGAAGGTCTTCGCGAGAGTTGAACGAATCCTTCCACCGCGTCGTGGTCCGCATTGTGTGCGCTGATCGCTCTAACAGTTGCGCGCCGCGACAACCGCGTGGATGAATTGCCTTCAGCCACTTAGTTCCACGCAGCGCGGCAAGACGGGAAAGGACGGTGGCATGGAGCCCGCTGATCGCGATCGCGAGCCGGATGACCGGCCCGCCGAAACACCGCCCAGTCAGGGCCGGTTCGGGGCATTGACGCGGCGCGGCGCGCTGCTGGGGATGGGTGTGGTGGCCGGCGTCGCCGCAGTGGACGTCGGCGGCTTCGCCTATGCCGGCGGATGGCTCGGCTTTTCAGGGCCCGACGACTTGACCCCACCGCGTTTCGCCGATCGGTTCGAACAGGTCTTCGGCCGGCATGAAGGATTTCGGCGAAACCACGCCAAAGGCCTCAGTGCGACAGGATCGTTTACGAGCACCGGAGCTGGCGCGGCCATCTGCCGGGCAGCGGTCTTCCAGCCGGGAAGCGTTCCGGTGATCGGCCGGTTCTCGCTGGGCGGTGGTCTGCCGGACCAGAGCGACAAGCCCGACACGGTTCGCGGTCTGGGGCTGTTGTTCCAGACACCCGACGGCCAGCAGTGGCGCACCGCGATGGTCAATTTCCCCGTCTTCACCGACCGCACTCCGCAAGGCTTTTACGACCGGTTGCTCGCGTCCAAACCCGTTCCCACTACCGGCAAGCCTGATCCGCAGAAGATGGCCGCATTTCTCGACCGCCATCCCGAGACGGTGGCGGCGCTAAAAGTCATCAAGCAATCACCGGCGAGTGCGGGATTCGCGGACAGCACGTTTCACGGCCTGAATGCCTTCTACTTCACCAACAGCGCCGGCGCGAGTGTCCCGGTGCGCTGGTCGGCTGTCGCGCAGCAAGCCGGCGGGGAGGCAGTCCGGCCGGGATCGGTCGGCAAGGACTACTTGTTCGACGACCTCATCCACGCGGTGGCGCAGCGGTCGCTGACGTGGAAGCTCGTTCTCACGGTCGGCGAACCGGGCGATCCGACCGACGATGCCACCTTGCCTTGGCCGCAATCGCGGCGGTCGATCGACGCCGGCACCATCACGATCACCGGGGTGCAGACCGAGGAAGCCGGCAATGCGCGCGACATCAACTTCGACCCGACGGTGCTACCCGACGGCATCACCATGTCCGACGACCCGTTGCTGGCGGCGCGGTCGGCCGTTTACGCGCGCTCGTTCACCCGCCGCGCCGAGGAACCCAAGTCGCCCAGCGAGGTCAACGTCCACCAGGCGCTCTCATGACCGGCGAAAAAGTTGAAATAGCCAGCCCGCCAGCACGTTTCACGCTCCCGTCCCGGATTCTGCATTGGACGATGGCGCCGATGGTCATCGCGCAGCTGCTCATTGGCGTGACCATGATCGCTTCGCTGAGCTACTACCCACTGCTATTGGCCATCCACCGGCCATTGGGTGTGGCGATCCTGATTTTCGCGGTGGTGCGACTGGCGAACCGTCTCACACACCGGCCGCCGGCGTTTTTGGCCACCATGAGCCGCGCCGAGCGGCGCATCGCAACGTGGTCGGAGTACGCGCTCTATGCCTTACTTCTGGTCCAGCCGGTAATCGGATGGGCCACGCTGTCGGCAGCCAGACTCCCGGTCACGCTGGCGGGGCCGGTCCGCCTGCCCGGCATCACACCGCACAACCTCGATCTGTATGCGCTGCTGAGGGAGTGCCACGGGGTTTTCGCCTTTCTGCTCTTCGCAACGTTCACGGCCCACATGTGCGCGGTGCTATTTCACACGCTCGTGCTGCGGGACAGACTCATCGATCGAATGGCACTGTGGCCCGCCAAGCGCGGTGCTGCGCGGCAAAGCGAAACACCGACCAGTTCCTAGGTCAAGCCGCCTATCGGGATTCCCTTGGCGGGCAAGATAAGTCACGCCGGGCTCCCGCAAGACGTTCGAATACGGAACCTGGGTGCGAGCTGCATCCCGACTTCACGCCCCAGCCGGGCGATATTGTCGCCCAAGAGCATTGGTGCTCCCATGGTTTCGCCAACACCGATTTGGATCTACTGCTCAAAAAGCACGGCATCCATCGACTCATCGTGATGGGCCTGATCGCCCACACTTGCCTCGAGGCGACCGTTCGGTACGGCGCCGAGCTGGGCTATGACGTCACGGTGGTCAAGGACGCGACGGCGAGTTATTCCGACAACGAGATGCACGCTGCTCTGGAAGTCAATATCCCGAACTACGCCAGCGCGATTCTCACCACCGACGAAGTCGTCGCTGAGATTTCTTCGCCAGAGCGCCAAATAGTCGTCGTAGCTGCACGGCCTGGTCAACCGACCGTTACCGGCGGTAGCGTCTGAACATGCTGTTCGCGGCCCTGCGCGACATGCAATGGCGAAGCCGGCGCCTCGCCATCGCGGTAGTAAGCACCGGACTGGTGTTCGCGATGACGCTCGTCCTGACCGGACTTGCGAACGGCTTTCACGTCGAGGCTCAGCGAACCGTCGATGCCATTGGCGTAGATACGTTTGTGGTCAAGGCCGGGGCGGCCGGGCCATTCCTGGGTGCCACCCCATTCGCCGAAACGGAATTGGCTCGGGTGGCCGCTGCGCCGGGCGTCGTGGCCGCAGCTCCATTGGCGTGTGCGCCGTCGACGGTCAGAGATGGCTCGTCAAGGCGAAACGTCACAGCGTTCGGCGCGCCAGAGCACGGACCCGGCATGCCGAGTGTTTCGGAGGGGCGGGCACCGTCGACGCCGGATGAGGTTGCTGTGTCGAGCACACTCAGCCGACACGTAGGCGACGAAATCCAGGTCGGTGTGCGCACCATGCAGGTCGTCGGCATCGTGCCGAATTCCACCTCTCTGGCGAAGATGCCCAACATCTTTCTGACTACCAAGGGCTCGCAACAACTGGCGTACAACGGGCAGCCGATCATCACGTCCATCGCGATCCAGGGCACGCCCCGACAGCTCCCCGACGGCTACCAAACCGTCGATCGAGCGGCCGGTGCCGACGACCTGATGCGCGCGGTAAAGGTCGCTGGAGGTTCCATCACGATCGTGGCTGTTTTGCTGTGGATCGTCGCGGTGTTGATCGTCGGATCGGTTGTCTACCTCTCCGCACTAGAGCGCCTGCGCGACTTTGCGGTGTACAAAGCGATTGGCGTGCCTGCGCGGTCGATCCTGGCGGGGCTGGCGCTACAGGCGGTCGTCGTGGCGCTGCTCGCGGCGGTGCTCGGCGTCATCCTTTCGCGGCTGCTGGCACCGTTGTTCCCGTTGCTTGTCGTGGTGCCTGCGAGTGCCTACATCTCGCTGCCGCTGGTCGCAACTGTGGTCGGTCTGCTGGCCAGCCTTGCTGGTTTCAGGCGCGCGGTGGCCGTCGATCCGGCGCTCGCGTTTGGAGGTCCCTAGATGGGCGATCTGAGCATCCAGGACCTGGTCGTCGAGTACTCCAGCGGTGGGTACGCGGTCCGGCCGATCAACGGGTTGAACCTC
>DASYJS010000397.1:0-7867 GCA_035996225.1 Mycobacterium sp.
CGCCGAGATCGAGAACAGCGACTCCGACTACGACCGCGAGAAGCTGCAGGAGCGCCTGGCCAAGCTGGCCGGCGGTGTTGCGGTGATCAAGGCCGGAGCTGCCACCGAGGTGGAGCTCAAGGAGCGCAAGCACCGCATCGAGGACGCGGTCCGCAATGCCAAGGCCGCCGTCGAGGAGGGCATCGTCGCCGGTGGTGGCGTGGCCCTGCTGCAGGCGGCTCCGGCCCTGGATGAGCTCAAGCTCAAGGGCGACGAGGCCACTGGTGCCAACATCGTCCGCGTGGCGCTCGAGGCTCCGCTGAAGCAGATCGCCTTCAACTCCGGGCTGGAGCCCGGCGTTGTCGCCGAGAAGGTGCGCAACTCGAAGGCCGGCGTCGGCCTGAACGCCGCCACCGGTGAGTACGAGGACCTGCTGAAGGCCGGCGTCGCCGACCCGGTCAAGGTGACCCGTTCGGCGCTGCAGAACGCGGCGTCCATCGCGGGGCTGTTCCTGACCACCGAGGCCGTCGTTGCCGACAAGCCGGAAAAGGCGTCCGCTCCGGCGGGCGACCCCACCGGCGGCATGGGCGGTATGGACTTCTAAGTCCCAAGTACGGAGAAGCCCGGCTCTCACGAGGAGCCGGGCTTTTTCGTATCGTCAGGACCGGAGTGCTGGGCTTGTAGGTTCTATGCGTGGCTCTTCCGACTCCATCACCCGCCAGTACCGCCGTCGTCACCGGGGCATCGTCGGGCATCGGCGCCGCGATCGCGCGTGAGCTCGCCGATCGCGGGCACGGCGTCACACTTGTCGCGCGTCGCGAGAACCGGCTCCGCGAGCTGTCCGACGAACTCGCGGGCCGCGTCCGCGTCGAGGTGATCGCCTGCGACGTCGCGGATTCCGCTGCTCGCGCCGGACTCTTCGACGAGGTCGACCGTCGCGGGCTGACGGCCGACATCCTGGTCAACAACGCCGGCATCGGCACCATCGGGGCAGTGACAAATGCGTCTGTCGACGACGAGATCGCCCAGGTGCGGGTCAATGTCGAGGCCGTCATCGACCCGACCACCCGCGCGGTCCAGCAGATGGTGCCCCGCGGAAGAGGCGCGATCCTCAACGTCGGATCCACCGCGGGCTACCACCCCTTCCCGGGCCAGGCCGGCTACGCCGCCACCAAGGCGTTCGTGATCACCTACACCGAAGGACTGCGTGGCGAACTCACCGGTACCGGTGTCACTGTCGCGCTGCTCAATCCGGGGCCGGTGCGCACCGAATTCCTGAAGAGCGCCGGCATGGACGAGCGGACCTTCGCCGACGCTTTCCCGAAGTTCCTGTGGACGCCGGCGCGCGATGTGGCGCGCACCGGCATCGACGCGCTCGACGGCGATCGCGGAACCGTGATCCCCGGGCTGCCAAGCCAACTGAGCACTCGGCTGTTTCAGTTCATGCCGCGACGGCTGTTGCTGCCGCTACTGAAAAATCAGCACCCGGGCCTTAAAAGAGGCTTAGGCAGAGACCGGTCAGTGAGCTGAGGGCCAGGGCCGCATCCAGCCCTCCGCCGGAAGCGCGAGTGCGTTGCACAACGTGCAGATCGTGCGATACCAGCCGACGGCCGTGAGCAATTCGATCCGCTGCTCGTCGGTAAGGAAGCGCGCCAGTGCTATCCAAGTCGACTCCGACCACGAGCCGGTGCGCTCCAGTTCGTCCACCGCCTCGATCAGCGTCCGGTCGGTCGGACCCCACCGCGGGTCGTCCGCACCGCCGGTCACCAGCGCGTCGCACTCGTCGTCGCTGACGCCCGCGATCGGGCCCCAGAACGCCGCCTGCCCGCCCCACTCGTACTCGCAGCCCACGAGCGCGCAGATGCGAAGGATCGCGATCGTCCGGGTCCGGGGCGGCAAAAGCGCTGCGATGTAGAGGGATTCGCCGAGCTTGCGCAGTCGGCTGGCCAGCGCAGGATGGCGCTGCAGGCAACGCACCAGAAGCAGCGGCTCGTAGGAGCGGTCCGGGTGACCCCAGCTGTTGATACTGGTGGCATCTTCCTCGCTCCACGGCGAAGCAAGGGGCGCAACGCGGCTCACGCGGATGACTGTACGGCGGCGGCCGTTCGGTTTCGTCAGGCGGGTAGGGAGAACACCACGCAGTCGTGCAGGCAACCTTTGGCCGTGTTGGGGGAGTCGGGGTCGGCGTCGCGGTGCAGCAGGGCGCGGGTCGGCACCACTTCGCAGCGCACCGACTCCGTGTCTGCATCGCTCACTTCGGCACGGCCGTCGACGATCAGCGAGTATCCGCCCGGTTCGGGCGGCGGCCACAGCAGGGTGACATCGCTGCGGTGGGCGAGATTCTCGCGGGTTCCTCCACCGATGAGACCGACGTCGAGGGTGGACCCGAGCAGCTGCGGTTCGACCGTCACGGTGTGCACGCGGTATCCGTCGTCGACGGTGATCAGGTAGGCGAACGGGTAATCGGGCAGGGCGGCGGCAAGCCTGTCGAAGTCCACCCTCTTCTTCGTGCGCATGATGTCGAGGATAGGCCTCACGCGTGTGGCGTCAGTCCGGCAAACCCGTGGGTATGGCGCCCGAGCCGAGATCGCTGAGCAGGCTCGGGTTCGTGGTGCCGGGGTTGAAACCCGTGCCCGCGGTGGGTGAGCCGAGCAGGCCCGAGTGGACATTGGCCGCACCGACACCGCCGGTGACGTAGTGACTGGAGCCGAGCATGCCCGCGTCCGGCCCGGCGTTGGCGAACCCGGCGCCGGGGGTGTCGGTCAGCCACGATCCGACATGACCGCCGGTGTGATCGAGGCCGGTCATTCCGCTGAGGTGGTGCGCCAAGTTTCCGGTGGCCGCATGCGGCCCGAAAGTCAGGTCGCCGTTGCTGAAGTGCACACCGAGGTTCTGCATGACGTGCTGCCAAGGCGCCAACTGGTCGGCGGCCGCCGATGCGTCGGCATGGTAACCGGACATCGCCGCCACGTCCGTCGCCCACATCTGTTCATAGGCGGACTCGATGTCCATGATCGTCGGAGCGTTTTGCCCCAAATAGTTCGTATTAGCCAACAACTGCACCAAAGCACGATTAGCCGACACCACGGCCGGCTGCACCGTGGCCGACAACGCCGTCTCGAATGCGCCCGCGATCGCCGCAGCCTGGCTGGACGTCGCCTCCGCCTGGGCTGCTGCCGCCTTGAGCCAGCTCACGTATTGGGTCGCGACGGTCAGCATCGCCTTCGCCGACGGGCCTTGCCACGCACCGTTGGCAAGATCGGATGCCACGGAGAAAAACGAGGATGCTGACGTCGCCAAATTCTCGGCCAGCCCATCCCAGGCTTCCGCGGCAGCATGCAGCGGCGCCGATCCAGGACCGGCGTAAAGGAGGGCCGAATTGATCTCTGGCGGCAACCACGCAAAATGCGGGCTCGTCACGGAAATAACTTAGCCGGGACAGACCTCAGTTCGTGGCGTTATGGGGTGGGTGCGGGCGCGAACTGGCGGCCGCGGACCAGCTTTCCGGGACGGGCATCGGTTGGTTGGCCGTTTTCGGCGATCACTTCGCCGGCCACGATCGTGGCCACGTAGCCTTCGGCGGTCTGGTCCAGGCGGCGTCCGCCGGCGGGCAGGTCGTAGGTGATCACCGGCTTGTGCAGCCGCAGCGCGGCGTGGTCGATGACGTTGAGGTCGGCCTTGTATCCGACCGCGATGCGGCCGCGATCGGCCAGCCCCGCGACGCGGGCCGGAACGGAGGTCAGTTCGCGGACTGCTTCGGGCACCGTGAATCGGCCCGACGCCCGGTCCCGTGCCCAGTGCGCCAAGAAGTACGTCGTGTAGCTGGCGTCGCAGATCATCCCGCAGTGCGCGCCGCCGTCGCCGAGGCCGAGCACTACGTCCTCGCGATGCAGTAGCTCGCCGACGGTGTTCAGCGAGTTGCTCTCCAGGTTGCTGGTCGCGACCAGCAGCATGGCCCGGCCGTCGTCGTCGAGCAGGCGGTCGTAAGCCTCTTCCATCGGGTTCACCCCCTTGGCCCGGGCCCGGGCCCCGATGCTGTCAGCCGGGTTGGGTTCGTAATTGGGGTTGTCGTCCAGCGGGAAGATCCAGTCCCACATCTGCGCCACATACAAGATCGGGTGCCCGTGGCCGGGCTTGTCGGCCAGGATGCGGGCGCGGACCTCGGGTTTGCGCATCTCGGCGACCCGCTCGGCCAGCGGCAGGTGGGCGATCTCGCGGTAGCTGGGGTAGAGCACGAACGGGTTGGCGGTCAATTGCAGCCCGATGATCAGCCCGATCGGGCGCGGCAACAGCTGCGCGGTGACGTCACCGCCCGCCGCGTTGGCCTTCTCGATCATGTTGATGGCGTCCGGCCATGTCGGATCGCCCGAGTTGCCGACGACGAGGGTGAAGGTGACCGGCAGCCCGACGTCTTCAGCGACGTCGAACACCGTTTGCAGCACCGGCTGATAGCCGCCGGCCGGAATGTCGGGCACGAACTGCAGCAGGCCGCCGCCGGCGTCGACCACACCTTTGGCGATCTCTTCGATCTCCTCCCGGGCGGCGTCGTAACTCGGGATGGGGGAACCGCTTTCGGTCTTGTGGATCGTCAACCGCGACGAGGCGAAACCCAGCGCCCCGATCTCGATCGCCTCTTTGGCCAGCGCCCGCATGTTGGCGAGGTCCTCGGCCGTCGCCGGCTCGCGGTTGGCGCCACGCTGACCCATCACGTAGACCCGCAGCGGGGAATGCGGCAGATACGCGGCGACATCGATGTCGCGCCTGCCGGCATCCAGCGCGTCCATGTATTCGGGAAAGGTTTCCCAGTTCCACGGCAAGCCGTCGGTCATCACAACGCCCGGAATGTCCTCGACCCCGGCCATCACGTCGACGAGGACGTCATGGTCTTCTTGGCGGCACGGCGCGAACCCGACTCCGCAGTTGCCCATCACCACGGTGGTCACGCCGTGCGCCGAGGACGGGGTCAGGCGCTCCGACCAAATGGACTGGCCGTCGTAGTGCGTGTGCAGGTCAACGAAGCCCGGTGTGACCAGCAGACCGGTCGCGTCGATCTCGTGCTCCGCGCTGTCGCCGTTGACGGGCCCGACGGCCGTGATGACGCCACCGTGTACTCCGACGTCGCCGACGTACGGCTCGCCTCCCAGGCCGTCGATGATGGTGCCATTGCGAATGAGGAGGTCGTAGATCACCTAATCAATCTACGACCGTGCACGATGTCGTGCCACGATCTTTTCGTGATTGACCACATAGGTATTAACTGCGCCGACTATCCGAAATCCCAGGCGTTCTACGACACCGTGCTGGCGGTCCTGGGCTTCTCGCGGCAGCTGGATTTCGGCGAGGCCATCGGGTACGGACGCGACGGCGAGCCGACGTTCTGGATCGCCGACGGCACCGGGCTCGGACCCAATCGGGAAACCCACATCGCCTTTGCGGCCGCCGACGAAAACGCCGTGCGCGCGTTCCACGAGGCGGCCCTGGGAAAGGGTGCCGAATCGCTGCATGAGCCGCGGCTTTGGCCGGAATATCACCCAGGCTACTTCGGTGCCTTCGTGCGCGATCCGGACGGCAATAACGTCGAAGCGGTCTATCACGGGGCCTGATGGTGGCGACCCGCTTCGCCCGGCTCCGCCGCGCTCGCGATCGCCACGCGGCCCGTAATGTCGCCGGTATGTCAGATACCGACGCCGCCGCCCGAGAGTTGCTCCGCGACGCGTTCACCCGGTTGATCGAACACGTCGACGAGCTCACCGACGGCCTGACCGACGAGTTGTCCAACTATCGACCGGCCCCGGACGCCAACACCATTGCCTGGCTGATCTGGCACAGCGCCCGGGGGCAGGACATGCAGCTGGCTCAGGTCGCCGGTGTCGAGGAGGTGTGGACCCGCGACGGCTGGGTGGACCGCTTCGCGCTGGACCTGCCGCGCCGCGACATCGGCTACGGCCACAGCGCCGCGGACGTGGCGAAGGTGCACGCCCCCGCCGACCTGCTGTCCGGCTATTACCATGCGGTGCACAAGTTCACGTGTGAGTACGTCGCCGGCGTGACCGCCGACGAGCTGGCCCGCGTCGTGGACACCAACTGGGACCCGCCGGTCACGGCCAGCGCGCGATTGGTCAGCATCATCGACGATTGCGCCCAGCACCTCGGGCAGGCCGCATACGTGCGGGGGATCGCGCCGTAGATTGGCCCGTAGATTGGGCAAGTGCGATTCACCGCGACCCTATTGCTGTGGCTGGCAACCACGGTTGCGCTGGCGGTGGCGGTCCCCGCGGTATGGGCACAGCGCAACCTCGTCGACGAGAACGGCTACGCCGTGCTGGCCCAGAAGGCGGCGGGTGACCCCGCCCTGCAGTCCGCGATGGCCGGTGAACTCACCACCCGGGCGATGGCGCTGATCGCAGAGCACGGCGGCGCACGCTATCCGGTCGACAGCTCGCAAGTGCACGATGCTGCCGCCGCATTCACGGCCGGGCCGTCGTTTCCGCCGCTGTTCGCGACGGCGAACCGGGCGGCGCACCGGTGGCTGTTCGCCGAAGCGGGGTCTGGTGATTCCTGGGCGGTCGACGTCGCCCCGATGCTCAACGACAGTGCGTTTCAGCAGATCTTGAGCGATCACAACGTGAAGGTGCCCGCAACATTGACCGTCCCGTTGACGGTGTCGGTGCCGCACTCGTTGCGGCAAGGGGAGCTGAGTCGGGTCGCCGCCTGGGGCTCGTGGGCGAGTTTGGGGGCGGCAGGCCTGTGCGGTGTGTGGGCACTGCTGACGCTGCTCGCCGCCCGGCGCCGCGGCAAGGCACTGACCAGTCTCGGGGTCTCGGCGCTGCTGGTCGGCGCGGCCGGGTGGGTGGGCATCGAGGTCGCAGGCCGCTACATCAACAACGGGCTCAATCGCACCACCGGCGATATCCGCCAGATCGCGGACGTCATGGTGCGCAACGCCGAGGCCGGCCTGCGCCAATGGCTGGACCTGACGTTGGCCGCCGGCGCGGCGCTGGTGGTATTCGGCGTGGTCGTCGCGGTGCTGGGCAGCGTGGTGAAGAAGGCCTGAAAAGGTCTAGCCCAGTGGCAATGTGGCCAATATCGGCGAGGTCGGCTGCGGCGATCCGGCGCCGGGTTCGACCGTGAAGGCCAGGGCCGTCGATGCCCCGAGGTTGGTCAGCGTCGCGGTCGTCGAGGGTGACACGGCCGCGGTGCCCATCGTCCCGGCCGATGTCGGGCCCTTGGCGTCGATCAACCACATCTGGTAGACGGTGCCCGGAGTTGGCGGCGGCACGTTGTTCATCACCAGCACGCCCGCGTTGCGATCGTGGGAGAACACCACCGTGGCCGTCCCGTTGGCCAGCGGGCGCGAAACCGTCCGCACATCCGGGGCCGCCATAATTTGCGCGGCGACCGACTGCGACGGCGATGGCCGCAACACCGTCTGGACGCCGAATGCCGTCAACCCCGCTACGATCGCCGCCGCCACCGAGATCAACGCGGTGGTGCGCCAACGTCGTTGGTGCTGTGGCCGGCTCGATGCGGCCAGGGCCAGGACGGCTGAGCGCAGCTGCGCCGGCGGTTCGGCGGCGGTCGCGGCCGAGACGACGGCCATCGTTTCGCGCACCGCACGAACCTCGTCGGCGAAGGCCGCCGAGATCGACGCCGGCGCGGCCGCGAGCTGCCGGTCGATGTCGGCGCGCTCCGCCCCGGACACGGCGTGCAGTGCATACGGCGTGGCCAGCTCGAGCAATTCGAAGTGGGAGGGCTCAGTCATGAGCGCCGCTCCTTCTCATCGCTTCGCTCTGCATCGTCGCCGGCGCGGTCATGAGCGCCGCTCCTTCTCATCGCTTCGCTCTGCATCGTCGCCGGCGCGGTCATGAGCGCCGCTCCTTCTCATCGC
>DASYJS010000398.1:0-27963 GCA_035996225.1 Mycobacterium sp.
TGGACGAAATCATTGATCGTCGCGGCGACGCTCTGCGGTGACCCGATAAAGGACTGGCGACCAGTGACCTCGACGATCAGTTCTCGGCTGCTCAGGTTCTCCGCCTCGGCCTTGGCGCGCCAGTCATTGGCGATCGAAATCGGGTCCCGGAACATCCGGACGCTGGCCCGGCCACGCGAGATGGTGTTCTCCCCCACGACAGGATCCACCCTGGGCAGCGGCCCGTCGGGGTCATGGTCGGAGAGATCCCGGTTCCAGAGTTGCTCAAGAAATTTGATCGCAGTTTGCGGGGACACCTGCGCCAGCCGTACCTCGTAGGCGATGTCGGCGGCCTCGGCGTCGGTGTCGCCGATCACGTATGTCGCGGCCGGCAGAATGAGTAGCTCGTCGCGGCCGCGCCCGTAGCGGGCCAGGCGGCCCTTGACGTCTTCGTAAAACGCTTGCCCGGCCCCCAGGGTGCTGTGCCTGGAGAAGATCGCGTCGGCAGCGGCCGCGGCGAAGTCGCGACCGTCCTCGGAATCGCCGGCCTGGAAGATCACCGGACGGCCCTGAGGGCTTCGCGGAACGTTGAATCGACCGTGGATGTCGAAATGGGCATCCCGATGTGCAAATGCCCCGGCATCCGGATCCGACAGGAAGACACCGGTCTTCTTGTCCGCCACGATCTCGTCACCACGCCAGGAGTCGAACAACTCCTGGCTCGTCTGCAGAAAGGTCTTTGCCCGCTCGTAGCGCCGTTCCTCGGCGAGGAATCCCCCCCACCGAAAGTTCTCGCCGGTGAAGGCATCCCACGAGGTGACGACGTTCCAAGCGGCACGGCCACCGGAGAGATGGTCCAAAGACGCGAACTGCCGAGCCACCTCGTAGGGCTCGTTAAAGGTGGAGTTGATGGTTCCGGTCAGCCCAAGTCGGTCGGTGACCGCGGCGAGTGCGGCCAGGATGGTGAACGTGTCCGGGCGACCCACCACATCAAGGTCGTAAATCTGCCCGTTCTGTTCGCGAAGGCGTAAGCCCTCGGCGAGGAACAGGAAGTCGAACTTGCCCCGCTCAGCGCTCTGCGCGAATTGTGCAAACGAGCTGAATTCGATGTGGCTGCCAGCCGCCGGATCGCTCCATACCGTGGTGTTGTTGACGCCGGGGAAATGCGCCGCCAAGTGAATCTGCTTTATCGGCTTACTCATTGGAAAGTCCTCGGTGTCGGTGCGTCAGGCGATCGCGTAGCGGTTGGCGGGGCGGGGCAATCCGAGCAACCCGCGCAGCGTGTCGGCTTCATATCCGGCGCGGAAGACGCCCCGGCGCCGCAACTCGGGCACCAAATGTTGGGTGATCTGGACCAGGTCATGCGGCAGCGTGGCCGGACGTAGCCGGAAACCGGATAGCCCCGCCGCGTGCCACTCCTGCAGCAGGTCCGCCAGCCGCGCCGGAGTTCCGACGAAAACTTCAGCATCACTGTGGTATTCGGCTCCGGCGAGATCATCGAGGCGGTGGCGTCGCGCGCGTGCCGCCGCAGGAGTGCGGTCGAGGAACACCACCAAGTCACCGAAGACGTGCAGCGCATCCTGGCTTCTACCGACGGCGCGTTGCAGCGCCCCGATCTCGACCGTGATGTCTGCGGCCTGCGCGGCATCGTGCGGGGTGACGAACCCGACGTCGACGCTTTCGGCGATGAGCTGATGGGAGACGCCGCCGTGACCCAGGGCCGCCACGATCGGCTGGCCCTGTGGTGGTCGGGGCGTAATCGAAGGTCCTTTGACGGAGAACCAGCGTCCGTCAAAGTCGATGTAGTGCAGCTTGTCCCGGTCGATGAACCGGCCGGTGGCGACATCGCGAATCTCGGCCTCGTCCTCCCAGCTGTCCCACAGTCGACGCAGCACTTCGACGTAATCCGCGGCCTCGGTGAAGTATTCGCCGATCTGCTGCTGCGCCTTCGGGTCGTTGAGCGTGTTGACCGAGAGATGAGGCAGATTGCGGCGCCCGAAGTGCACTGCCGCATCGTGGCGTGCCGAGATCTGCACCCGGACGCCGGCGCGTCCCGTGCTGACGTAATCGAGCGTAGCGATCGACTTTGACACATGGAACGGCTCGGTGTGGGTGACAATTGCTGTCGGCACGAGCCCAATTGCCTTGGTGCGCGGCGCGATCCGGGCGGCGATGAGCACCGCGTCCAGTACGCCCCGGACGCGATCGACGCGGTCGTCCGCCTCGAGGTGGTCGTCGGACTGCAACGTCAGCGAATCCTCAATCGTCACGAAGTCCAGCGCGCCACGTTCGGCTTCAGCGACCAAATCGGCCCAGTAGCCCGCGCCAAACAAGTCGTCCGGACGCGCGTCGTCTGCACGCCATGCCGCGGGGTGCCACCCGGCACCATCCAACGCCACCGCAAGGTGGATGAAGTTCGACGAATCAGACATCAGCAAGACCGCTTTCGTAATTGACGCGAAGCCGTGCGACGACAACGGATGGGAGCCAGTTCCCGCTGGCGCGAGGAGTCGCCGATCAGGCGGGAAAAGCCGCCGCGCACGAATGTGGTGCCGGCGGCTGACAACACCGTGCTGACTGCATTGTCGACTCCTGTCCTTCTCGCACACCTTGCGATGCCGATGCTAGTTACGCCGATCCAATAGCGCCGGGCCTCCAAATTGCGGCCGACGCGTTTCGCACCGTCCGATATGCAGCGGCGCTGCTTAAATCACTGCGAGTTAAAACTCAGCGTCGAGCGGCATTATTCCGTCTTGGCCAACAGTGGCAGTACGCCTTCGGCGAACCAGTACGCCTCTTCGAGATGTGGGTAACCGGACAGGATGAACTCGTCGAAACCCAGCGAATGGTATTCGGTGATCAGGTTCGCGACTTCCTGGTGGCTACCGACCAGCGCGGTCCCGGCGCCGCCACGGACCAGGCCCACCCCGGCCCACAGATTGGGGTAGATCTCGAGCTTGTCGACCCGGCCGCCGTGCAATGCGGTCATCCGCCGTTGTCCCTCGGATTCCGAACTGGCATGCTGCGCGGTGGATTTGGCGATCTGCTCGTCGCTGAGTTCGGCCAGCATCTCGGTGGCGACGGCCCAGGCCGCGGCCGAGGTGTCACGGGTAATGGTGTGCAGCCGAATCCCGGCCCGGACCTTCCTGCCACGCGCGGCGGCCTCCGCCCGCACCTTCTCGATCTTGGCGGCGGCTGCTTGCGGCGGCTCGCCCCAGGTGAGGTAAACGTCCGCGAACTCGGCCGCGATCGGCAGGGCCGGCCCCGATGAACCGCCGAAGTAGATTTCCGGCAGCGGATTCGGTGGCGCCGAGACTCGGGCGTCTTCAACGGTGTAGTACTTCCCGGTGAAATTCACCGACTCCTGGGTCCACACCGACGTGACGATCTGCAGGAACTCGGCGGTGCGGCCGTAGCGCTCGTCGTGACCCAGATAATCACCGAACCGACGTTGCTCGGCGTCGTCGCTGCCGCTGACCACGTTGAGCAGCACCCGGCCCTCGGAGAACCGTTGCAACGTCGCGGTCTGCTGGGCTGCCAGCGTGGGTGGCACCAGCCCGGGACGGAACGCGACCAGGAACTTCAGCTTTTCGGTTTCGGCCAGCAGCGCGGCCGAGGTAAGCCACGCGTCTTCACACCAGGTACCCGTCGGGGTCAGCACACCCTCGAAGCCCAGCCGGTCGGCGGCGCGTGCCACCTCGGCCAGATAGCGCCGGCTCGGTGCGCGATACCCGTTCGGGATATCGCGGTTCGACGAGGCGTGCGAGCCGCCGACGATCGAGCGGCTGTCACCGGTGGTGGGCAGAAACCAGAAAAACTTTGCAGCGGCCATCCGAGCCGACGCTAGGTTCCCGCCGAGCGCCACGCAAGTTGCTTTCTTGTGGGATTTAACTCGCCCCACCCGGGACCGCGCGGAGTATTTTTGCCTGGCGTGCCGCGCGAGGCTCGGCCGCGATGGCAGCGCAACTGAGGCGCATGGGCCGCCGGCACGGGCACCAGACATGATGGCCTGATGACCACCGAGATCCGTGTTCTCGACGCCGAGGACGACCTCATCGCCGCGGCGAACGTGTTTCGCGCCGCGATGGTGGGCCTTCCGCCCCTGTCGGATCTGCCGCCCGGCCAGATCAGCACGCTGCTCGATCCCGGCCGCACCGTCGGCGCATTCGTCGGAGGGAAACTCGCCGGCACCACCGACGCGGCGACGAGCACGCTGACCCTGCCCGGCGGAGCAATCGTGAACCACGCCGCCGTCACGCATATCGGGGTGCTGCCGTCGTTCACTCGAAGAGGCATCGCCACCGACCTGATCGAGCATCAATTGCGGGACATCGCCGCGCGCGGTGAAGTGGTCGCGTCCTTGCGCGCATCGGAGGCCACGATCTACGAGCGGTACGGCTACGGCGTAGCGAGTTCATTCCAGAGCGTGGAGATTCAGACCGCCCGTGCGGCGTTTCGTCCCGCTGTCGGGGCCGGCGGTCCGGTGCGGCTGCTGGACGCCGCCGAAGCATGGGAGATCCTGCCCCGCATCTATGACGCCAATCGTCCGTCCCGCCCGGGAACCATTGACCGTCCCGGGGTTTGGTGGCAGGGCGTGCGGCTGCGCACCGAAGCATCCTCGGGGGCTTGGTACGTCGCGGTGCATGGTGTACCGGGCTCCGAGTCGGGTTTCGCCCGCTACCGCCCGATTGACACCGACAAGTGGTTTGTCAGTGACCAGCGCACCATCGTGGTCGAGGATTTCTTCGCGCCCACCAGGGACGCCTACCTTGGGCTGCTGCGATTTCTGCTCGGGCTGGATCTTGTTGACCGCGTGATGTTTTGGATGCTCCCCATCGATGATCCGCTGCCCTGGCTGCTCGTCGACCGCCGGGCCTTGCGGGTCACCGCGATACACGACGAAACGTGGCTACGCATCATCGATGCCCGCAGCGCACTGGCAGCCCGGAAATACATCGGCGACGGCTCGGTCACCGTCGCTGTCAATGACCCACTCCTGCCGAACAATTCAGCAACTTTTGTCATCACGGACGGCAGTGTCGAAGCCACCAAGCAGCGAGCCCAACTACACGTGGGAGTTGAGGGGCTGGCCGCTGTGCTGCTCGGCGGCGTTACCTGGCGAAGTCTCGCCGTAGCCGACCTGGCCCATGCAGACGATCCCACGGCGCTCATCGTGGCCGATCGACTGTTCGCGGTGCCCGACGCACCCTACGCGGGAGTCTTCTTCTAGTGCATGACACCGTGCGCGGCCGGCTCGAACACTACGGAAACGAAGCGTGATCGTCGTCATCGGCGCGGGGGTATGCGGGCTCGCGGCCGCCTACGAGCTGTCGCGTCGCGGCGAGCAGACGGTGGTGCTCGAACGCGGTGCGCCATTCGCCGAGCAATCCGCGGGACTGGCGCGGATCTTCCGTATCGCGCACCGCCGCCCCGCGCTGTGCCGCCTGGCCCTACGGGCCCGCACCGGCTGGCAGCGCTGGGAAGCCGAGTTCGGTGTGGGACGGCTGCTGGGGACCGAAGGCTTCATCACCGCCGGTGCCTGCGACGAGGTGGCGGCCGCAATGCGCGACGTCGACGCGGCGTTCTCCTGGCTTGATCAGGATGAAATCGGCTCGCGGATACCATTTTTGGCGACGCCGTGGCAGACCGGTGTGTTCGATCCACTCGGGGGTGGCCTGCGCATCCGCCGCGCGTTGAGCTCCTTGGCGAGCCGCGTGACCATCCGTGCCGGTGCGGCCGTGTCGGTCAGCGACGACGGCGCGATCACACTCGCCGGCGGCGCCGTGCTGCACGGCGACCACGTGCTCATCTGTGCCGGTGTCCAGACGCCGGCGCTATTCGGCCCCCTGGGCGTCGAGTTCGCGCCGCACACGCGCTTCACCTACGACGGCGCCGACGCCACCGGCGCCGCCTGCCTGTCCGCGCCCGAAGGCTACGGGTTACCGCTTGGCAGCACGGGACGGTGGGCCTTCGGCCAGGAGGTGCCGGATCCCACGGTGGTGCGGGCGCTGTTCCCGTCGCTCACACCGGTTGGTCAGGTGGACTGCGTGACCGCTCGCGCTCCCTGGCTCGATGCCGGTGGCGACGGCTGGACAGTGGGCCGCCGCGGCCGCGTCACCGCGTTCGTCGGCAGCAACCTGATGAAATTCGGGCCGCTGCTCGGTGAGCTGCTCGCCCAAGCTGCGCTAAGCAACGAGGTTCCGGGCGAACTGACGCTGGGTTAGCCCGCGTTCCACAGCCGTAACTGCTTGTAGTGCTTCGGATTGCGGACGATGGTTCTCGAGGCATTGGGCCCCGAGGGTTACCTGATCAACATTGCCCGCGGCAACGTCGTAGACCAGGACGCGCTGGTGGAGTTGGTGGCCGGCGGAGGCCTGGCGGGAGTGGGGCTGGACGTGTTCGTCGACGAGCCCAATGTGCCTGCCGCACTGTTCGATCTGGACAATGTGGTGTTGTTCCCGCATATCGGCAGTGCCACGGCCCGGACCCGTCGGGCGATGCGCTGCTGGCAATCCGCAACCTCGACAGTTATCTGAATGACGGCGAGCTGGTGACCCCGGTACTGCGCCCGCGCATCTGACGTCAGCGTTCGGGGCAGCCGTTAGTCGGACATTTTGACGGGGTACAGGTTATGGCTGCCTAGTAGGCCTTTGAGTTCGACCTCCACCGGTGCGCAGAGCTCGATATCGGGCAGGCCGTCGATCGCGGCGCGCACCGATTCGCTGACGAGGATCTCACCGCCGTCGGCTTGTCCCGTGACTCGCGCCGCCATTGCGACGTTGCGCCCGAAAAGGTCATCGCCGCGCCTGACCGACGTCCCCAGATGGATGCCAATCCGGACTCGGATTCCCTCGCCCTCATCAGCGTTGTCCAGCAGGGCACGTTGTACATCGACGCCGCACCGCACGGCCTGGCCGGCATCGGCGAACGCCATCATGAATCCGTCGCCTTGATTCTTGATGACGTGGCCGCCGCGATCCTCGACATGCTTGTGAATGAGCTTGTTGTGCCGCTCCAGCACCTTCATCCAGCCGCGGTCGCCCAGGGCCTCATTCTGTGCAGTGGAATTCTCGATGTCGGAGAACGCGATCACGACATCGCCGTCGGCGGTGAGCCGGGCGAGATCGGGGCGCTCGACCTGGGCCCAGCCCGCGAGATCCTCGACGGAGTTTCGTACCGTGGCGCCGATGCCTTTGCTTATCAGCGAATCAGCTGTCTTGAAAGCCGTCCTGATCGCAAACGGCGCGACGCCGGGACGACGCCGGCGGCGCCTGTTGCCCTGACTGCGGATGCGCTCCAGAGCGGTGCGAGCTCCTTTGAGCTGCCGTCGCGACACGATGAGCAGAACTCCGAGCGCGATGAGGCCGGCCAGTTCGACCAGCGCGAGCGCGGCAAGCACTACCGTCACGCTCATTGCTCGTTCCCCGCTGCGGGAGGCGCTGTCATTTGGCTGAGTATGCCGCAGCGGCGTGTCAGCGCTGCGGGGCAGACCTCTGCGTCGCCAGAGCTACCGCAGCAACCACCAGATCGGGTTGGTGGATCTGGATGAAGTGATCGCTGTCTGTCGCGACCATGTGTGGCGTTTGCGGTCGCAGCGCGACAAGATCTGCGGCGGCCTCCCGCCATGCCTGTTCCAATCTCGCGCCCTGCTCGGATGGGACCGTCGGGGGAATCACGAAGGGCTCGGTCCTGGTCAGCACGACGGTGGGGATGGGCGGGAAGGCCGGAGCGGCGGCGACCTGCGCGACGCTCTTCTCGATGTCGATCACCTCGAACGGCGCCGAGTCGGTGAACTGCGGCAGCGGTTCATCCAACGCCTGCCGGTAAGCGGGCCAGTCGGATCCCAACAGGCTCGGTATCTCAACGCCGAACGCGTCGACGAACACCACCGCGCGCACCTGGTCGGGGTAGCTCTGGGCGTACAGCCGGGCGAACAGCCCGCCGAGGGAGTGCCCGACGAGAAGGTACGGGCCCGGAAGATGAGCGGCGGCGAGCAACGCGTGCAGGTCGCCGACGACGTCCTGCGCGCTGCGCGGCATCGCGGCCGGTGAACTGCGGTCGCTGAGAGTGGGCGGGTCGGAATAGCGCAAGGTGCCGGGTCGGTCGTAGGCGCAGACGCGATGGGTGCCGGCCAGGGCGGGCAGCACGGCGGGGCCTACTGCCGGCGCGGCGGCTTCGGACTGGTTCCACGGATCCGACGAGTTGTGATACCCGGATTCCAAAATGACTGTCGGGCTGCCCTTTCCGCGGCATTCGAGGTAGAGGTGCCGGCCGTTGCCGATGTCGATCGGTCCGCGAAAGTCGCCCGACGAAGCCGATCCCGGCGTTGGGCGGCCGCCGTGAGGGTCGGCGCAGCCCACCAGCGCGAGCACCAGGACGGTGGTCGACAGAAAGACTTTGCAAACTGGACGCATCGCGTTCATTGTGCGGGCATGCAACACGCTTGCGTCGAACGGGCGCGGCGTTGCGCGAAACCCGTCGGCCTATCGTGCCGTCGACCGCTTCAGTAGGGTCGGCGTATCAACGGGAGGTTGACCACCTTGGCTACCGGACGTGGCGCCGCGCTCTGGGTTGTGGCAGCTCTCGGGTACCTCCTGCTCGAGGCGGTTGCCGCCGCAGGTTTTGCGCCTGCTTACAGCTATACGCGTAACTACATCAGCGATCTTGGGGTCAACGCCGGTCAGCTGGTGCACGGCCGGACGTTCGACTCCCCGCGGGCTTACTTGATCCATATCGCGTTCTATCTGCAGGGCATCCTGTTCTTCCTGGGTGCATTGCTCATCGTAGGTATCCCTGAAGGACTAAGGGCCCGAGTATTTTTGGGGTTAATCACCGCGAACTCGATCGGCAACATCGTGATCGGAACTGTGCACAGCGGGAACGTGCATCGCGCCGGCGCCGCGCTGGCGATTGTCGGAGGCAACACCGCGATTCTGGCGGGATCCGCGGTCGTCGCGACGGTTGGCGGCTGGCGCTGGTACCGCCGCATCTCCAATCTCCTTGCCACCCTTGGCCTGCTGTGTCTGCTCATGTTGATCATCAACTCGGCGACATCCAAGGCCAACCTGCTGGCCGACGGGGCGTGGGAGCGCGGAAGCGTGTACTCAATCATCTTGTGGCAGTTGCTTACCGCCGCCTGCCTGCTAGGCCGTCGGCACCACGCCGCGCCAGACGCTGGCTAGCTGCGCTGCCGAACCATCCGATGTTCGACAGCGCCCAAAATAGCGTCGGTGAGTTTGCCCAGAGCGGCCAGCAGCACGATGGCCAGCAGCATCACGTCGGTGCGGCCGGTGTTCTGACTGTCGAGGAGGAGGAAACCCAGACCCTTCGACGAGGCGATCAGCTCGGCTGCCACCACGAACAGCCAAGCGTTCGCCAGGCCTAATCGGAGCCCATTCACCAACTCCGGCGCGGCAGCGGGCAACATCACCGTCGTCAACAGCGAGGCGCCGTGTCGACCATAGGCCCGTCCTACTTCCAACAGGTGCGGATCAACGTGCGAGAGCGCCGACGCCGTCGTCGTGTAGACCGGAAAGAACGCACCGATGGCGACCATGAGGATCTTCGGGGTTTCGTCGATGCCAAACCATAAGAGCAGCAACGGCACCCACGCCAAGGAGGGCACGGTGCGGAAGGCTGCGACGGTCGGCGCCAGCAATCGGCGCACGCCATCCGATAGGCCGATGAGTGAACCGAGTGTGAGCCCAGCGGCCGCACCGGCCAGGTAGCCGACCAGGACCCGAGAACCGCTCGCCTGCAAGTGAGTCCATAGGTCGCCGCGCCGAACCTGGTCGCCCAGCGCGGACACCACATCGGCTGGCGGTGGGAGCTGGCTGGGCGAGAACACGCCCATGCCCGCCGTGGCAACCTGCCAGATCACCAACAGCAGCGCTGGGACGATCAACCCCACCAACACCCGCGACAACTTCGCGAGTCGCCCGGACCGGGACGTCAGTGCACTTGTTGAATGTACTTCGGCTCGATCAGCGTGCTCAGCGCGTTGCGGCCGGCGTCGTCGGATTTGATATCGGAGTCGGCCACCGCGATCGGCTCCACTCGGGTCAGCACCGCCCGCTGAGCGTCGCCCGGCACCGGATCGATGTCCACCAGTGTCCGTGTCAGCTCCTCCTGGGCCACGCTCAGCGCGATGTTCGCCTGCGAGGCCAGCAATGCTGCCAGTTGATCGGGATGCGCCTTCGCCCACTTCCGGGCCTCCTCATAGCTGTCGACCACGGCTTGGACGGCCTCGGGGTGGGCGGCGATGAAATCCTCCCGGGCATCCACAAAGCCGTAGGAATTGAAACTCGGGTTGCGGTAGATGAAACGGGAGCCCGATTGCTGGATCGTCTGCGCGATGAACGGGTCCAGCCCGGACCAGGCGTCGACGTTGCCGCGTTCCAAGGCGGTCTTACCGTCGGCGTGCTGCAAATTGACGATCTCGATGTCGCTGGGCGAAAGCCCCGCTGTCGCAAGCGATTGCAACAGGAAGAAGTACGGGTCGGTGCCCTTGGTGACCGCGACCTTCTTGCCTTTCAGGTCGGCCACCGAGTTGATGGGCGAGTCCTTGGCGACCAGCAGCGCCGTCCACTCGCCCCCGGCGAACAGGTCGACGGCCTTGATCGGCGACCCATTGGCCCGCGCGACCAGCGCGGCCGAACCGGCGGTCGACCCGACGTCCAGCGCTTTGGACCGCAGGCCCTCGTTGGCTTTATTACTTCCCGCCGACAGCACCCACGTCACGTTGTAACCACGGTTTTCCAGCACATGTTGATCGCGCACCACCAGGCTCAGCGGGCTGTAGTAGGCGTAATCCAGATGGATGTCCTTTGCGGCCGAATTACCGCCGTTCGAACCGCAGCCAGAGACCGCTATCACACTGGCAATCACCGAAATTGAGGTGAGGTATCGCCCCTTCACTTTGCTGTTGCCTCCTCGTCGATCGCAGCCCACAGACTCGCACCGCTGCGTCGAGGCACGCCGAGCTCGTCCAGTAACTGTTCACGCAGCGCAGTGATACGCGGGTCACCGCGGTCGCGCGGCTTGGGTATGGGGACGTCGTACGTCGCGGCAATGCGGGCGCCGCCCGTCGCGCCAACACCCAGGATGAGGACTCGATCGGCAAGAATCGCCGCCTCGTCGACGTCGTGTGTCACCAACACCGTTGTCGTGCCGGCTTCTTGCTGCACGGTGTCGAGCAGGTCCTGCATGCGTAGCCGGGTCAGTGCGTCGAGGGCGGCCAGCGGCTCGTCGAGCAGAAGTACGCGCGGTCGGCGCGCCAGCGCGCGGGCCAGCCCTGCGCGCTGTGCCATGCCACCAGACACCTGTCGCGGGTAGTGCCCACCGAACTCACTCAGCCCGACGACTTCAAGCCAGTGCTGCACTGTGCCAGAGCCTTTCGCCCGCGCCGTGCCGGGCGGCAAGCCATACTCCACGTTTGCCGCCAGCGATCGCCAGGGCAACAGGCGGGGCTCCTGAAACACCACCGCACAGCGCGGGTCGATTCCACGGACCCCTACGCCGTCGATCTCGATCCGTCCACCGGTAGGACTGTCGAGGCCCGCGATGAGCCGCAACAGTGTCGACTTGCCGCTGCCCGACGATCCGAGCAACGCGACCACCTCGCCGGGCTCGATCGCGATGTCGACCTCACGGAGCACGGTGTGCGTTCCGAACGTGCGGTCGACGCCACGGAGAGACACCCGTGCCGGCGCCGGGTTGGTCGACATCACCCGCGCAGCCTAGGAATCCCGGTGGCCGACCACCAGGTTTGCTTCGGTCGTGATTCAAACCCGGGCCGGCCGGGCAGACGGCCGCGGTGACAACCGCTGTTGCAACGCGAGTGGGAATAACCGCTTGAGCGGCATCGTCTGTCCACGGGGTGCAGCGGATGTTTTCGCGGCGCACCTCGAGGCGCAACGCTGTGGCCAATATCACCGCGACACACAGTTCGTCGATCAATCGCGTGCAAAAGACCGGGGAGGAAATCAGTGATCAGGTCGAATGTGGCAGTGTGCCGCCGGGTTCGACCCGCGCCGGTCCAACCGCATGGACGTGACGGGCGCGGTGAATCTAGCGGATCCGAGCTCCTGTTCGCCGCGGTGTTGGCGCTCCTGCTGGCGACGGGGTGGGCGGCCAACCACTACGCCGGGTTGATCCCCGCGATCAGCGATCAGCAGCATCTCGGCAGGGCCACGCTCGACGCGATCTTCGGGATCTATGCGGTGGGACTGCTGCCCGGCCTGCTCATCGGCGGCCGTACCTCGGATGTGCTGGGACGGCAAGCGGTGGCCTGGGCGGGGGCGCTCACGGCACTGGCGGGCACGGTAGCGATGTTGGTGTCGCAGCATTCCGGTGTGTTGCTGGGCGGCCGTTTGGTGGTCGGGGCCGGAGTCGGGCTTGTCATCAGCTCGTGCACCGCATGGGCATCCGATCTGAAGGGTCCGGCCGGCGCAGCCGTCGCCGGCGCCGTCCTGACGGCCGGTTTCGCGGTCGGTCCGTTCGCATCCGGGCTGATCGCATCGGCGGGGCAATCCGGGCTTTGGGAATCGTTCGGGATTGCCGCCGCGCTCGTCGTGCTGGCGACCTTCCTCGCAGTGGTGGCGGCCCAGCGCGCAGCCGTGCCCGCGCCGGCGGCCGTGCGCGGACAGGAGCAGTCGGTATCGGCGCATCAGGACATCACGCGGGCGTTGAGCTGGGCGCTGCCACTGGCGCCATGGGTGTTCGCCTCGGCGACCGTTGCATTCGTCACGATCCCTACCCGCGTGCACACCGGCCTCGCGGCCCCGATAGCCGCGGGGACCGCCGCGCTGATTGCCAACGGCGCCAGTGGCATTACTCAGCTGATCGCCCGCGCGCGCCGGTGGGGGCCCCAAGCCGGCACCTTTGGCGCCGTGCTGGCTGCCCTCGGCTACGCGGTAACCGCGGCCGCGCCGTCGACCATGCCACTGGGGGTGGGCTTGCCACTGCTGGTGGTTCTCGGGTGCGCATCCGGTCTGCTGCTCCGCGAAGGCTTGATTGATTTGGAAGCCGCTGCGCCGCAACGCCTGCGCGGTGCCCTCACCGGAACGTTCTACACGGTGAGTTACCTCGGTTTCGGCCTGCCGATGCTGTTGAGCACCATCGGGTCCGCCAAGGCCGCGGCGATCCTTGCCGTGATGGCGGTGCTGGCGTTGGTCACCGCCGCAAGCCGGGCAATAAGGCTGCGACGAGATAGCCACCGCCAGAGCGAGTTCCCCTCTGCGTGATCGCCTGCGCTACAACGCCAGCGCTTGGCGCAACACCGCGACCATCTCGGCCTGCTCACGCTTCGAGATCGCCGCGTCCTGGATCAACATCGAACCGTGGAAAGTCCCTGGGAACAAATGTAATTCGACGCTCACGCCCGCGGCAAGCATGGCCAGCGCGTAGGCAACGCCTTCGTCACGGAGTGGGTCGAAGTGCATGACGGAGACGTAGGCGGGCGGCAGACCCGCCAACTCGGTCGCACGGGCCGGCGCGGCATAGATCGGTACGTCGGCGGTACCGGCGCGACCGGGTCCCAGGTAACAGTCCCAGCTGAGTACCGCCCGGGGGCGACTCCACAATGGGGTATCGGTGAAGTCGGTCATGCTTGCCGTGATGAGTCGATCATCGAGTTCGGGCACGGACAGCAACTGGAATGCGATATGTGGCCCACCGCGGTCGCGGGCAAGCAGCGCCAGCGCCGCACACAGCCCGCCACCGGCGCTGGTGCCCTGAATGACGATGCGTCCGGGGTCGATGCCTAATTCGTCCGCATGCGCCGCTGTCCAGACCAGCCCGGCGTAGACGTCTTCCAACCCACCGGGGAACGGCGTTTCCGGTGCGAGCCGGTAGTCGACGGACACCACGACGACGCCGAGTTCGCGGGCATGCCTGACGTTGAAGGCATGTTCGGTATCGAGGTCACCGGCGATGAACCCACCTCCGTGCACGTTGTACACCGCGGCCGGAGCGCTGCGCTGTTCGGGCCGGTAAATGCGGATGGGTACCGCGGGGTCGCCATCGCGGCCGGGGATTTGACGGTCCTCAATCTGCACCCCGGTGGTGTCCGGTGGCGGAAACTGGGCGATCATCTCCGACATCGCCGCCCGGATTGCCAACGGATCGTCGCCCGGAAGATCGGGCAGGAGTGAAACCACCGCCGCGATTTCCGGATCGAACGCATAGGTCGTCATGTAGTACTCCTGAATCGATCGGCGGCGATGTCGCTGAGTAATCTTGCCCCTGGCGTCGGTATCTGGCTAGGTCGATTCGGTGTCTGTGCGTGCCCTGCGCATTTATGCCGCTGTCGCCCGCAACGATTGCGCGTGGCGGTTCCGGCCGCTCGGGAATGAAGTTGAGAACCAATCGGTTCGGCTAACCAAATGAAGTTTCTGCTGATAACGCTGATCACCCATGTCCCGGATGCGGTCACGGGCGAGAAGAAGAGCCCTGCCGATCGGCTGCGCGATGTCCTCGACAAGGCGGTGCTCGCCGAAGAACTGGGTTTCGACGGCTTCGCGGTGGGCGAACGTCACGAGGATCCGTTCATCTCGTCGTCCCCACCGGTGGTGCTGAGCAACATCGCGGCGCGTACCTCGAAAATTGGTCTGTTCACCGGGGTTACGACATTGAGTCTGCTCGATCCGGTCCGCGCGTTCGAGGACTATTCGACGCTGGACAACCTGTCCGGTGGGCGGCTCGAACTGATCATCGGCAAGGGCAATGGCGCGGCGCAGGCCGAGTTGTTCCACGTGACTACCGACGACCAATGGGATCGCAACCGCGAGGGCTACGAGCTGTTTCGTCTGCTCTGGGACAGCGAGGACGTCACGTGGTCGGGCCGGTTTCGGCCACCTCTGGTCAACGCCAAGACACTTCCCCGCCCGCTGCAGAGCCGGATTCGGATCTGGCACGGCAGCGCGACGAGCAAGGATTCCGTCGACCTCGCCGCTCGTCATGGTGACCCGCTCTTCTCCGCCAATGTCAGCCATCCCATTGAGCCCTACGCCGAGCTGGTTCGCCACTATCGGCAGCAGTGGGAGTTCTACGGGCACCGGCCCGAGGACGCGCTCGTCGGCGCCGGGACTGCCGGGTTCTACGTCACCCCGACATCGCAGGAAGCGGTGGCCACGTACCGCCCGATGTTCGAGGCGCGCCGGGCCCGGCTGCCGGTGGCGTTCGAGTCGATTGAGGATTTCGTTGAACGAAGCTCGGCGCTGATCGGCAGTCCCGAGCAGGTGATCGACAAGGTGGGCCGCTACCACGAGCAGCTCGGGCACGAGGTGATGCACCTGTCTGCCGATGCCGACGGTGTGACTCCCGGCCAACAGCGTCGTAGCCTTGAGCTATTCCAGTCTGAGGTGGCTCCCATTCTCCGTGAGCGCATACCGAGTCGGCCGCTCATCGCGCAGTCGGGTCGCAATGATGTTGTGTCCGTTCGACAAGTGAGTAGGTAAGTGAGGATCATGACTACTAGCGCAGATACCACCGTAGGAACGTTCGAGGCAGCGTGGAACAAGTGGCACTCTGAGCGTGAACGCTCTTACGCCGATCCGCTCGGCTGGGTCAGCCTCACCGGCTTGTACTGGATCACCGAAGAATTCGAAGCCGTCGCCGACCTTCCGGGACGCTGGCGCGCCGACCGTGAGGCGGTGTACATCCAGGGAATCGAAGGAACCGACCGGCTCGAACCAATCGAGGGCGCACCGGGATTGCTGGTGCAGTCCGGTGACCGCCGCATCGAGGTGATCCGCCGAACAGGGTCGGTCGCGTTGCGCGTGCACGATCCGAAGTCGCCGCACCTCAAGGTGTACAGCGGTATTCCCGCGTATTCCCCGACCGAACGGTGGCGAGTGGTCGGCAATTTCACGCCGTATGAGGATCCTAGGATCGTCACCACGGGCGCTGTCGTCGAAGGACTCGAACATCACCTGCGCGCCGTCGGCGTCATCGACTTCGAACTGGCCGGCACCACGTCTGCGCTGGTCGCATTCGGAGACACCTCGAGCGGGTTGCGCGTGTTATTCACCGACGCCACCAGCGGAGTGACGACATACCCTGGCGCCAGGGTGCTTTCGATCGACGCGCCAGACGCCGACGGGACGGTGACGCTCGACTTCAACCGAGCGTCCAACCTGCCGTGCGCATTCACCGACTATGCGACATGCCCGGTAGCTCCCGCCGAGAACAGGCTTGCCGTTGCCGTGAAGGCCGGCGAGAAGAATCCGCGATGAGCCGAGCCCCACGGTAGCGACCCTAGCCATCTGGGTATAGTTGCCTATATTCAGTTGACTCGACGGACGGTGCGGTTTCGTCGATGGGTGGGCGAGCTCAACCGTGAGGCGGATCAGTGACGGCGACGCAGGTATCGGCAACGCGCTCGTCGATGACGGTTCTGGTGGTGTCCGCCGCGGCATTTCTTGCCAGCCTGGACCTGTTCATCGTGAACATCGCCTTCCCGGACATCCGCAGAGCCTTCGGTAGCGCCGATCTCGGCGCGATGTCGTGGATTCTCAATGGCTACACCCTGGTTTTCGCTGCATTCATGACCCCGGCCGGTCGGCTCGAAGACAGGTACGGGCATCGCCGCATATTCCTGTGGGGTTTGGCCATGTTCACGCTGGGATCGGCCGCGTGCGGGCTGTCTGGATCATTCGTCATGTTGGTGGCGTTCCGCGTCGTGCAGGCGTTCGGCGCCGCGATGCTCATGCCGAGTTCGCTGGCGCTGCTGCTGGCCGCCGTTCCCGCGTCGCGGCGCGCCGTTGCGGTCAGCACCTGGTCGGCGGCGGGCGCCATGGCCGCCGCCCTCGGGCCGCCGGTCGGCGGGATGCTGGTCGAGTTGTCTTGGCGGTGGATCTTTTTCGTCAATGTGCCGCTGGGATTGCTGGCCCTTGCCGCTGGCCCCTGGGTGCTTGCTAAAGCCATCCCGACTGGGGCCGGGGTTCCCGATCTCTTCGGCGCGCTGTGCCTCGTGCTAGGTGTCGGCGCCTTGGTGTGGGCCCTGATCGAACTGCCTGTGGCTGGGAGCGGCGCGAAGGTCATGATCGCCACCGTGAGTGCGGGATGCGCGATGGCGCTGGCGGTGTGGCGTTCGTTACGCCATCCATCGCCGGCCCTGGATCTTGCCGCGGTGCGGGTGATGCCGATGTGGTCGAGTTGCCTCGCCCTGCTGCTGTTTGCCGCGGCATTCGGTGCGATGCTGCTGGGCAGCGTCATGCTGCTCACCACCGTGTGGGGCGACTCCCCAGAAGTCGCCGGCCTGTGTCTGTCGCCGGGTCCCGTTGTCGTAGTGATCGTCTCGCTTATGCTGGCCGGTCGACTGATCGGCAAAATCGGCGTCGGCGCTGTCGCCGCGACCGGGGCCACCCTCTATGTGGTCGGGATCCTGATCTGGCTGTGCCGGGTGGGTCCACACCCCGACTACGTCGCCGATTTCCTTCCGGGCCAGCTGTTCACCGGAGCCGGAGTGGGGCTGGTGTTTCCCAGCCTTTCCGCGGTAACCG
Organism: Mycobacterium sp.; assembly: GCA_035996225.1. Taxonomy (GTDB): domain Bacteria; phylum Actinomycetota; class Actinomycetes; order Mycobacteriales; family Mycobacteriaceae; genus Mycobacterium. The sequence goes on from DASYJS010000398.1 coordinate 17,484, forward strand.
GCCTGGCGCTACCCGCACACCGGTGGGGCGCCGGATCGGCGCTGATCAACACCGCCCGCCAGTTGGGCACGGTCTTGGGCACCGCGGTGTTGACGATGATCTACCAACCGGGCATCGACCTGAGCACCATCCGGCGAGGCTGGGGATTCATCGTCGCGGCCGCGGGTTCCGCGGCACTTATCGGTGCGGCACTGGCATTTTGGCGAACGACCACAACCGAGAGACCACCGCGCAATGACGAAATCCCGAGCGAACGGGTTTGCGCCACTTGATGTTTCCGGACTTCACTTCCAGGCGAACACCGGCTGTTCCAGCTCGTCGACGGGGTCGTGGCAGCCCTCCAGGCACAGCCAGCGCAGTTGCAACAGCACGGCACCCGTCGGCGCGTGGATGAGGTCGTTCCCCAACGGGATCTGGACGACCGGATGCGGGCTCTCCGGAATGGTGATGAAGCGCGGCGAATCGTCGCGTTGCAACTGGTGTAACCCCACCCGGTAGACCGCCACCACCTCGTCGGGGGCCGGACGGGGATCGAGCTTGCCGCCACCCCAGATCACTACCGGCGTGATGACGTACCCCGACCGGGTCGGGTAGTCGTCGAGCATCCCCAACGCCATCGAGCCAGGCAGCCTGATACCCACCTCTTCGTCCAGCTCCCGCAGCGCGGCGTCGACAGGGGTTTCACCCGGGTCGAGGCGACCGCCCGGCAGCGCCCACTGCGCAGCATGTGATGAGAGACGGGATGCCCTGCGGCACAGAAGGAAAGCGGCACCTCCCGAAACGTCGACCATACGCCCGTCGAGACCGGCCTCCATCGGCCGTCCGGCAATCCAGTCATCCACCGGCGCTGGATCCACCCTGTCCTCACCGACGTTCGAGTCGACCACTACCACCGCGACTGCCGCATGCCGCTTCGTCGGGTCGGTCACGGTGCGGCGATCGTGACTCGCCAGATTGACCCGGAACCGTTCTCGCAGCGTCTCGTCATAGGTGATCGTCACAGCCCGACCATAGGCCGCGACCCAGCGCATGCGTCTGTCGGGCTTTTCGACGGTGTAGCGAGTTGACGGCGCGTCTGGCATCGTCGGTCGAGACGGCCGAAAGGACTAGCGGACGGGGAAGGCGGGGAGTCGCAATGGCCGACATCACCATGTTGATCCTCACCGACCATGACTGGTTCCGAGACCAGTTCGCGAAGCTCGACGATCTGCAAGCGCAGGCACCGGTCAACCAGCGCGCACTCGAGCGCGTGTGGCGTCCGCTCGCCGACAAGCTCGACGTGCACGCCTACATCGAAGAGAAGATCTTCTACCCGCAACTGCTCCAGCGCGGAGCCGACGACCCCGAAGGCGAGACCCTCGATGCGATCGGTGATCACAACGACATTCGCGACGGAGTACGCGACGCCAACGCCGCCCAGGTCGGCACCGAACCGTGGTGGACGGCAGTGGGCCGCACCCGGCTGGCCAACGACGACCACATGGGCGAGGAGGAGCGCGAAGGCCTAGCGGACTTTCGCCGCAATGCCCCGATCGGTCTCCGCGAAGCGCTCGGCCGCCAATACAGCGAATTCATGGCCGCCCATCCCACCACCAAAGGACTAGAAATCGTCGACCGCGACCCCGAGGGTTACGTCGAGAATCTGGAGAACCCGGCTAAACCGACGGATTTTTCGCTTGGCATAGGCAGCCTGAAAGGCAAATAAGCTCCTGCACGCGAAAAGACTGGAATGCGGCGGGGTGATCAGTTTTGCCGGCCAACCAGCTCAGCTACAAAACGATCGATGAAGCCGTCCAGTGGCCCTTTACCGGCGGGCCGTATGACGAATTTCGTCAATCCCGCATCCAGGTAGGCGTCCAGTTGACGGTGCAGCCGATCCCAGCCGGCGGCGATCAGGTCACTGGGGTCGACATCTGGACGACGCCGGCGGGCCGCAGCGGCCAACTCTGCTGGCAACTCGCCGTCAGCTACGGCCAACGAAATACCAAAGTGATCCGGCTCGATCTGTCGGCCAGCCTGCTCAGCGGCCCGCTCGATCGCCTCGCGCCCGGCCCGCGCCTCATCCGGGGTAAGGAAGCTACCCAACCAGCCATCGGCCAGCGTACCGATACGCCGAAACGCCGCGGGCGCCGACCCGCCCAACCAAATATCAAGCGAAGGAACGGGTTTCGGTGCGACCGCGGCTGCGTTGACGGTGAAATATCGGCCAGAATAACTGGCCGAATCGTCCGTCAACGCCAGGCGCAGCACCCGCAGCGACTCGTCGAACACCGCCGCCCGCTCTCCGTTCGGGACCACGAACACCTCGCGCTCGGCTGGAATCGCCGAACGCAACCCGAAGGCCGGAAGAACCCGCTTGGGCGCGATGGCCGCCAACGACGCCAGCTGTTTGGCCACCAGCACCGGATGGCGCCCCGGCAGCACCGCCACCGAGGTGCCCACCTTCAACTGGCTCGTCCGGGCGAGCGCATAGGCCATGCCCACCATCGGGTCCACCGCCGGTGCGTACACCAGCTCGGAGAACCACAGCGAGTCCACTCCGCTGCTCTCCAGATGATCGACAATGCCGGCGAGCTGATCAGGAGCGCTGTCCGCACCCAGCCCGACCCCGAAGCGAATCTTCACCCGCGTCTCCCTCCGTGTTGTCGCGCACGTGCGTATCGCAACACGGCGGCGCCCCCGTTTGTGCCCGCTTCGCAGCCGGCAGGCTGACGCAGCTGTTACGCGGTAGCGAACTTCTCAGCCAGTTCCGAGGCCTCCTGCTGGATCCGATCGAACTGGGCGCCCATCGCTTCGGATAGCGCCGTCGCCCCCGACAGCGGCCGCACCATGACCATGAAGTCGTCGATCAGACCGTCCTCGTCGAAGTGCAAGAAGTCGCAACCGGTGATCCTCACGCCCGGTGCCCCGGATATCCCGGTCTCGAACACGAGTGCATGGTCGCGGCCGTCGCTGCCCGCGATCTCCCGGACGTAATGAAAGTCCTCGAAGATCCTCAGCACCCCGCGCAGAATCGCCGCGGTGATCGCCTTGCCGACATACGGCTTGAACGCCACCGGGCTGGTGAACACGACGGTGTCGGCCAGCATTGCCTGGATGGCCGCCTCGTCGCGGTCCTCGACCGCCTTCCGGAAGGGATGCATCAGTCACCTTTCCTAACTAGAGGCCTAACTAGATCCGTAACGACTTCATGGTGCAGGATCCGCCAGGTAGTGCGCGAGCACCGGTCGCATCCATTCGATGAGTCGTGCATCGTCCATGCCGGCCAGCGGCGGGATGCACAGGATGTAGCGACCCACTGCCAGGCCGAGCAGTTGCGATCCCACCAGGGCGGCTCGCTCTGGCGCGCGATCGGGGACGACCGCGGCCAGCGCCGGGGCCACCTGGTCGACGAACACCGCAAGCAGAGCGTCCGCGGCAGTCCGGTTGGTCGCGGCCGCGCGCAGCAGCGGCAGCAGCGGGCCCTGCGGACCCCACACGCCGATGAACACCGGCAGCAGCACATCGGCGATGCGGTCGGGGGCGACGTCGGAGAGATCGGGGAACTTGAGGTCGAATCGGGAGGCGGCGGCGAAAAGCTCTGCCTTGCTACCGAAGTAGTGCATCACGAGCGCGGGATCGACGCCAACTTCCGACGCCACCGAACGGATGGTGGTGCGTTCGAAACCGCGGGCGCCGAATTGCGAACGCGCGATGGTCAGAATCGTGGACCGCGTGGCCTCCCCATCACGGGGTTTGGTCGGCATGCCGCCCAGTGTATTCAACAGCTGTTGACACGTTTCGGGCGGGGGCCTAATGTTGGGTTCAACGGTTGTTGAACTCAACAGGGGGCCACTACCATGACCGTCACAGCCATCCAGATCGGACTCGATCCCGACGTGATCGATTGCTCCTCACCCGACTTCGCCCAATTTCCCGGCCTCTCCACGGAGAAGCTGCGGGCCGCCAACAACGACAATGTCGCCGCGTTGCGTGTCGCGGGCTACGACGTCGACAACTGCCTGATCGACTTCGGCCAGCCGGGTTCCGACAAAGCCCGCCAGTGGCTCGAGGCCAAGCGATACGACGCGGTGCTCATCGGCGCCGGCGTACGACTGGTCGCCGGCAACACGCTGCTGTTCGAGTCGATCGTCAACGCCGCACACACCACCCAGCCCGGCTGCCGCTTCGTCTTCAATCGAGCGGCCGTACCGACCCCCGACGACATCCGTCGCTGGTACCCGCATCCGGAAGCGGTGGCACGATGACGACCCACCATGTCGATGTCCTGGTCGTCGGCGCCGGGCCGACGGGGCTGACCGCCGCCGGTGACCTCGCGCGCGCGGGACGCTCGGTCGCCGTGCTGGAGCGTTGGCCCACGATCAACCCGTCCAGCCGCGCCTTCGCCACCATGGCCCGCACGCTCGAGGTTCTCGACGCCCGCGGGCTCGCCGACGACCTGCTGGCGCGTTCGCACCAGGCACCGGGAGTCACGATTTTCGGCGGTGCCCGCATCGATCTCACCCACCTCGACTCGCCCTACCAATTCGCGATGATCACCCCCCAGACCAATGTCGATCAGGCGCTGGCCGGTTATGCCGCCGCGCAAGGCGCCGACATTCAGCGCGGTGTCGAGGTCATCAGCATCGACCAGGACGCCGACGGGGTGACCGTGCGCACGCACGGCGACGGCGCGAGCGATCGCAGCCGTTGGCGGGCGAAGTATGTGATCGGTGCCGACGGCGCACACAGCACGGTTCGCGCGTTGGTAGGTGCGGATTTTCCCGGCAGGACCATCCTGTCGTCAGTCGTCCTTGCCGATGTGAAGCTCGCGCAAGGGCCCGCCGGACGCGGCCTGACGCTGAGCAGCACTCGGAACGAATTCGCATTCCTGGCCCCCTACGACGACCGCGACGCCAGCGGTTCGTGGTACCGCGCGATGGTGTGGGACCGCAGCAATCAACTGCCCGATAGCGAGCCGGTCGACGGCGACGAGATCGCCGACATCCTGACGCGGGCCATGCATCCCGATCCCGGATTGCTCGAGGTGGGGTGGAAGTCCCGATTCCATTGCGACGAACGCCAAATCGCGCAGTATCGGCATGGCCGCGTATTTCTGGCCGGAGATGCTGCGCACGTCCACTCCCCCATGGGCGGTCAGGGCATGAACACCGGCATTCAGGACGCGGCGAACCTCGCGTGGAAGATCGACGCCGCGCTCGCTGGCGCCGACGACGCGGTGCTCGACAGCTACCACGACGAACGTCATCCGATCGGCAAGCGGGTCTTGTTGCAGTCCGGCCTGATGGCCCGGGGCATCACGCTTCGACCGCCCGTTGCGCGTGGACTACGAAACATGCTGGCCCCCAGGTTGCTTCGCATTCCACGTGTGCGGGACGCGATCGCCGGGAGCTTCGCGGGCACAACCTTGCGGTACGCCCACCGCGGGGGCGAGAACTCCCTGGTAGGAACCCGCGCAACGCAAATTCCGTTGCGACACGGGCGAATCACCGAGCTGCAACGGCTGCCCGGATTCGTGTTCGTTCGTGAGCGGGGTGCGCCTGTGGTCGACGCGGCCTGGCTCCCCCAGGCGATGCGGACCGACGGCGGCCCGGCGGTGTTGGTGCGTCCGGACGGCTACATCGCCTGGGCGGGCGACTCGGCCGATCGGTCCGCGTGGACCGAGACGCTTGCGGGCTGGACGGGCCGGGCCGGAGCCCACCGGGTCAGCTCTTCGCGGCAGTAATCCCTTTGAGCCCCAGGAGTTCTGCTAGCTGCTCGGCCGAGTAACACCCCGGGCCAAAGCCGTTTTGCACCGTCGTACGTGCCGCGCAGGCTAATGCGGTGTTCAGCGGAGCTGGGATGCCGTGTCGATGACCGAGCCGGGCAATCTCGCCGTTGAAGAAGTCTGTCTCCACGTTGCCGGTCTGGCGGCTCAACGATTGCCACGTCGAATTGTTCGGTCCGGCGTTCGATCCAGGCACCGGACGTATCGTGGGTCCATCGACGCGCGTCGCCGTCGACACCTCGAATGAGACGAATTCGATTCCCGCTTGCCGCAACACATTTTCGCCTTCACGCCGCAGCGCGGCCACCACCTGACTCGCGTCGGCCGCACCGGCGGTCAGAGCGCCGACCGCGTTACCGAGGTTGCTCAGCAACTTGTTGTACTTCCACGGGGCGACGTCGTCGGGGGTGCGCACCCGGATACCCGCCGCGGTCCACATCTGCGCGAGCTCCGCCAACAGGTCGGCGTCGTCTTGGGTGCGCAGCGATGCGGGCCACCGCGCGACGTGGAACTGCCCGACCACCGGCCACGCCCGCACAACAACCTCGCCCGGGTCGAGGTGCACGGCCGGCAACCAGACGCAGATCCCGAAGACCCGACGGAAATAGCGCAGCGCTTTCTCTTCTGCGGCAACGCCGTTGAGCGCGGTCATCGCCGGCAGTAGCTCGCCCGCGGTCCCGACGACACCATTCGGGCCATGGACGGGTTGGTCCACCCATTCCTGCAGGGCCGCATCGAGTTGTTGGGTCTTGGTCGCGAAGACCAGGACATCGCGATCGGTCAACTGAAGATCGTCGGCCTGCGACGCGGTGGTGACCGCGGTGCGGAAGGTGCCGTCGGGCGTCTTCAGCGTTATGCCTTCGGTCGCCAAAACCTCGGCGTGCCGCCCGCGGGCAATCAACACCGTGGGGACACCGGCGCGGGCCAGTACCCCGCCGACCGTGCCGCCGATAGCGCCGGCGCCGACGATCACGTATCGGTAGTCGACTCGTGGGAACAATGGGCCCGCCTTTCCTTCGGCTTCGAACCTGCTCTTGCGCGAGGTTACGGATGCTCCCTGGGAAGCACATGGGTGCACGAAAGCGGGCCTCCTCCAGAGGTTGCTGGTACCCCGCGACCAGCAACCCCTGAAGGAAGCCTGCTTTCTCATTGCGATCCACGTCTGTAGTCGTTTGACTACGGTGTAGTGTAGACATATGACTACACGGAGCGCAACCCCCAGCCGGGCACAGGAAACTGTTCCGACTGGCCGCGACGAGGTGATCGCCGCGATCCTGGACAGCGCGGCGGACATGTTCGCCGAGCGTGGGCCGGCGGCAGCTTCGATTCGCGACATCGCCGCACGGGCGCGGGTCAACCACGGCCTGGTCTTTCGCCATTTCGGAACGAAGGAGCAGCTAGTCGCTGCGGTGCTCGATCACCTGGCCGCCAACCTGACCGCCTTGACCGACTCCGAGGCGTCGGCGAGCGAGATCGAGGTGGCCACCACGCGCCATTTGCGGGTCATCGCGCGCGCGCTGCTCGACGGGTTTCCGGCGGGCAAACTGCAGTCCAGCTTTCCCGCCGCCGCCAGGCTGCTCGACGGTATCCGGCCCGAGCATGAGACCGAAGAGAGCGCCCGGCTGGGAGCGGCGAATGCGATCGCCCTGTTGCTGGGTTGGCAACTGTTCGAACCGTTCGTGCGCTCGGCGACCGGACTCCACGATTTACCTCGGGAGAAGCTGCGCGAATCGATGTTCACCGAGATGGCCAGGCTTGCTCAGCCGCATTGATGTGCGGGCCTTATCGCCTCGAGGTTCGCAATTGGCGGATGCTCGGTAGGCTGAGTGGGCGTCGAAGCCCCGAGGAGGCGCTGATGTCCCGCACCGGTTGGCGAGCTGAATGAACCAGACGACGCCAGCCGTGACGGATCGTCTGGCGCAGCTACCGTCGCCGCCCGGGCCGCGATTGCCCAGTATCGTGCACACCGCGTTGTTCCCCTACCGCCACCGCGTCACTCCGTTGATGCGCAGACGCTACGGCGACATCATCGCGGTTTCGGTACTGGGCCGGCCCGCTGTGCTGCTGTGTAGTCCCGAGCTCAATCGGCGCGTGTTCTTCGGCGAGGCGACGACCTTCCACGCCGGCGAAGGACGACTCCCGGGAATACGCCGCGTGATGGGCGACCACTCAGTGGTGACCACCGATGAGGCTGCCCACCAACGGCTTCGCAGACTGCTGATGCCGCCCTTCCATGGCCCGGCGCTGCGCGGCTACCGCGACATGATGAGCGAACTCGCCGCCGAAGAAGTCAGCCAATGGCCGGTCGACACCCCGTTCGCGGCGCAGCCACGGATGAACGCGGTCACGCTAGAGATGATTTTGCGGGTGGTCTTGGGGGTCAGCGAGGGGCCACGGTTCGAGGAGATTCGTCGCACATTCTCTGGGCTCGTTTCCGCGCCCGCGGTGGTGTACTTGGCCGAATTAGTCACGCCGCTACAGAGTTTCGGACCATGGAAACGATTCAGTCAACTGTTGGCGCGCATCGATGAATTGCTCTACGCGGAGATCCGGGAGCGCCGTAACGCCGCGGACACCGCCGCTCGCAGCGACGTACTATCTCAGCTGATAGCCGCGCCGATCGATGAGGACCGGCTCTCCGATGTCGAGCTTCGCGACCAAATGGTCACCCTCTTGCTGGCCGGCCACGAGACCACCGCTACCACGTTGGCCTGGACGCTCCATGAGCTGGCGCATGATCCCGTGTTGCAGGACAAGGTCTTTGCTGCCGCCCGGACCGACGACGACAAATACCTCGACGCCGTTTTGAAGGAGTCGATGCGGATGCATCCGGTGTTTTACGCCGTCGCACGAGTACTCACCGAGGACGTCGAATTGGGCGGCTACCGTATCCCGGCCGGCCACACCGTTTTTCCGGGCATCGGACCGATACACGGTGATTCCGGTCAGCACGCCGATCCTGAAATCTTCCGGCCGGAACGGTTTTTCGATGGTTCCGCCACGGCGGCAAATTGGCTGCCATTCGGCGCCGGTGTCCGCCGCTGCCTCGGCACAGGATTCGCGATGATGGAAGCCACCATCATCCTCCGTGAGATCCTGCGTACCCACCGCCTCGCGCCCGGCCGCGCCCGGCCCGAGAAGCCGCGCGCTCGCCAGGTCGTCTATGCGCCCTCGCACGGGGCACGCATCATCGCCCATCCACGCTAGGCGCCAAATAAGCTGTCAGGATAGGGACCTGATCATCGATCCGCCCTCATTGTCGACTTGAGTAGTCGCATTGTCGTTTTGCCTGAAGTCGATGAAGGCTGTCTGCTGGCTCGACGTGTTCTGCAGCTCAGTGAACGTGCCGATGACGGGAATTGACCCCTGCGGACCTGACACGGCCGCCGTGTAGTTGATGAACGCCTGTCGCTGGAAGTTGGGTCCATCCAACGTTCTCGTGATGGGCGCGCTCAAGTCCTTGACGTCGATCAAGCCCGCCGATGGCGTGCCGGTCAATTGATTGATGTCGGCCTGCAGCATTGCGACGAGATCGGTCCCGCTAGCGGGCTTGACCGCGACTTGCAGCTGCGCGCTGGAGTTGGCGTTGGACAGCGCCACCCAGTTGGGGCCTCGGTCGGCGACCGTCCAGCCCGGCGCGGGGGTGATCGAGACGCCCGCCACGATGTCGACCGAGTCGGCCGCAGTCAGCGCCACCGTCGGGCGGTTCGCGGTAGCGGTAGCGGTCAAGACCACCGCCGCGGTCACCGCACCGGCGATGGCGAGCGACGCCAGCCGGCGCACGGGCGGGATTTGTTGTGGTGACGAGGTGGTCATGCGCTCACTCCTAACGCTAGGTTGGGCGCTGATTAATTTGCCCATCAGCTTCTAGGGTCGCCCCACGGTGCAAGCCTTGTCCAAGATTGGGTTGCTATGGCCCGATATATCCGGCTTATCAATCGGCCGTCACCTGTCTTAGTGGTCGTGCTCGTGTTCCTCAAACTTCGCGAGGTCGCGCATGCGGTTGTCAATCTCGGAGGCATTGATCTGTTGGGACAGCAGCTCCTCCAGCGCGAGCAGCCACTGTTCGTAATAGCTCCAGTCGGCGTCATCGCCAGCGTGGGTTTTTTCCCAGGAGGCGATTGCGTGGATTAGTCGATCGCGTAGCTCGCTGAATGAATAGCTGCCCTGTTGTGCCATGGCGATTCCTATGCCGAAGGCACGGCCCTCCCATGGCGCGTCAAAAACAAATTCACCGTTCCGCCGCGGCGGGGCCTCCGGGCCCGTTACATCCGCGCCGAACATGACCTCGGCGCTCATGCCGACGCCCGCTGTGTCCTGACCAACCCCACACCGATCATCGAATCGCGGGTCACCAGCGTGGCCAACTGTTGTTCAGTCAAGTGTTCGGTTCCTGCCGGTCGTTGCGGCAAGACCATGTAGCGGGCGTCCGAGCTCGAATCCCATACCCGGATTTCGACATCGTCCGGCAGTCGGGTACCGAACTCGGCGAGTACCTCGCGGGGCCAACGCGCCACACGGGCACGGTATTCGGTTGATTTGTACCAGCTGGGCGGCAGGCCGAGCAGTGCCCATGGATAGCACGAGCACAATGTGCAGACGATGACGTTATGAATTCGGGGCGCGTTTTCGACAACGGTGAGGATCTCGGTTCCGAAGCCTGCGATGCCCAATTCGCCGACAGCCGCTCGCGCATCGGCCAGCAGTCGTTCT
>DASYJS010000399.1:0-3688 GCA_035996225.1 Mycobacterium sp.
CCAAGGTCAAGTGGCACTCGCTGACCGGCCGGCCGCTGACCGGTGTGCAGGCCGCCGAGATCGAGCTGATCAACGAGGCGGTGCCATTTGAGCGCCTCGAGGCCCGGGTCGCCGAGATCGCCGCCGAACTGTCGCAGATCCCGTTGTCGCAGCTGCGGGCGCAGAAGCTGATCGTCAACCAGGCCTACGAGAATATGGGCCTGGCCTCGACCCAGACGCTGGGCGGCATCCTGGACGGCCTGATGCGCAATACCCCCGACGCGCTCGACTTCATCAACACCGCCGAAACCCAGGGTGTGCGGGCAGCGGTGGAGCGCCGCGACGGCCCGTTCGGCGACTACAGCCAGGCCCCACCGGACCTGCGGCCCGACCCCTCGCACGTCATCGTCGCTGATAGCGATAGCTAATAAGACGGACTAGAAGTCTGCAAAGACTCGCCGCAAGGCACCCGAAGTGCTACCGTAACAACTATGTCTCGGCTGACTTCTTGCCTGCGTGCAGGCGCCGTCTTTCTTGCCCTGGGTATGGCCGCTGCGACCTTCCCGAAGACCGCGGTAGCAGACTCCACGGAGGACTTCCCGATCCCCCGCCGGATGATCAACACCACCTGCGACGCCGAGCAGATACTCGCGGCCACCAGGGACACCAGCCCGGTGTACTACCAGCGGTACATGATCGACTTCAACAACCACCCGAACGTCAGCCAGGCGGCGATCGACAAGGCGCACTGGTTTTACTCCTTGTCACCGCAGGACCGCCGGAATTACTCGGAGAACTTCTACGCCCCGGTCTCCGACCCGCTGTGGGTGGCCTGGCCCAATCACATGAAGATCTTCTTCAACAACAAGGGCGTCGTCGCCAAGGCGACCGACGTGTGCAGCACGTACCCGCCCGGCGACATGTCGGTCTGGAACTGGGGCTAACTAACCCCACCCCCCTAATTCGCGCCAATTAACCCCGGGCCTGGCTCGGGGTTAATTTTTATTCGCTGAATCTTGGTGTGCCCGTCCATCAATCGGGGGAGACAACCGAATCATCCGCGGGTTGGGCTGGTCGGTGGATCATGCGCACCGCGACAACAGATTCCGACATGCTGTGTGTCGTTCGTGGACAGCACGCCGAGCCCGAGGCTGCGCTGAAAGGCCGGGTGGCCGTCAGTAGTGCGGTGAGCTCGCGTGGAAGCGATCGGTGTTGGCCGTCTCCCCGTTGGGCGACTGGCCATTACTGGGCGACAGCAGGGGTTCATCGAGCAGGGTGCGAACCGCCGGACGCGACCCGTACGGCTGCAGCATCCGACTGGCCGGGCGGGGTCGCACATGCGTCGGCCACCAGAACCAGCGGCCCATCAAGGCGGCGACCGACGGCATCATGAACGAACGCACGATCAACGTGTCGAACAACAGACCCAGCGCGATGGTGGTTCCCACCTGCCCCATGACCCGTAGTGGGCTGATCGCAAACGTCGACATGGTGGCGGCGAACACCAGACCGGCAGACGTCACCACCGCGCCGGTGCCGGCCATCGACCGGATGATCCCGGTCTTTATTCCGGCATGGATCTCCTCTTTGAACCGGGAAACCAGCAGCAGGTTGTAGTCGGACCCCACCGCCAACAGCAGGATGACCGACATCGCCAGCACCATCCAGTGCAGCTTAATGCCCAGGATGTCCTGCCAGACCAGCACCGAGAGGCCGAATGAGGCCCCCAACGAAATCAGCACCGTCCCCACGATGGTGATCGCGGCGACCAGGCTGCGGGTGATGATCAACATGATGATCAGGATGAGGCTGGCCGCCGATATCCCGGCGATCATCAGGTCCCACTTGGATCCGTCACGCATGTCCTTGTAGACCGCGGCTGTGCCGCCCAGCCAGATCTTGGAACCCTCCAGTGGCGTGCCCTTGATGGCTTCCTTCGCCGCTAACTTGATCGGGTCGACGTGCGAAATCCCTTCGGGCGTCGCCGGAGGGACGTCATGGGAGATGATGAAGCGAGCGGCGTGGCCGTCGGCCGACAGGAACATCTTCAAGCCGCGCTTGAAATCGGGGTTGTCGAAGACCTCCGGCGGAATGTAGAACGAGTCGTCGTTCTTGGCCGCGTCGAATGCCTGACCCATGGCGGTCGAGTTCTGGCTCATCACGTCCATCTGGTCATACATGGAGTTCATCGAGCTGTGCATGGTCAGCATCATCTGCTTCATCGTCGACATGGTCGTGATCATCGGCGGCATCTGCGCGAGCATCTGCGGCAACAAGGCGTCCAGCTGGGCGATGTCGCCCGTGAGATAGGTGAACTTTTCGACGATCTGATCCAAACCATCGAGGCTTTCGAAAATAGACCGCAGCGACCAGCAGATGGGAATGTCGAAGCAGTGCTTCTCCCAATAGAAGTAGCTGCGAATCGGTCGCCAGAAGTCAATGAAATCCTCGATATGATCCCGCAATGTGGCTGTCACGTCCAGCATTTCATGCGTGAGGCCGTCCATGTGGTGCGTGACGGCGGCCATCTTCGCCGTGATGTCGTACATGCGCTGCATCGTGTCGATGGACATCTGCATCGCGTCGGCCTGCTTCAGCATGTCGGCCATACGCTTCTTCATGTACTCCTGGTTTTCGACCTGCGTGATGCTGTTCATGCTGATCTGGAACGGGATCGACGTGTGCTCGATCGGCGCTCCCAGTGGCCTCGTTATCGTCTGGACGCGGGCGACCCCGGGGATATGGAAGACGCCCCTGGCGATCCTGTCCAGCACCAACATGTTTGCCGGATTCCGCATATCGTGATCGGTCTCGATCATCAGCAGTTCCGGATTCATCCGGGCGTTGGAGAAATGCCGCTCCGCGGCCTCATATCCGACGATCGCCTTCGTGCTCTCCGGCAGATAATCGCGGTTGTCGTAATCCGTCTTATACCCCGGCAGCGCGAGTAATCCGATGAGCGCGATGCCGATCGACACGGCCAGGATTGGCCCGGGCCACCGGACGATGGCGGTGCCCACCCGCCGCCAACCTCGCGTCCGCATCTTGCGTTTGGGGTCGAACAGGCCGAACCGGCTTCCCACCGTCAACACGGCCGGGCCCAGCGTGAGCGCCGCGAGTACGGCGACAAGCGTCCCCACCGCGCACGGGACGCCGAGGCTCTGGAAATACGGAAGGCGGGTGAAGCTGAGGCAATACATCGCTCCGGCGATGGTCAGACCGGAGCCCAGCACCACGTGCGCGGTCCCGTGGAACATCGTGAAGAAGGCCTCTTCCCGGTCCTCGCCGAGCGACCGCGCCTCCTGATACCTGCCCAGCACGAAGATCGCGTAGTCGGTACTGGCCGCGATCACCATCAACACCAGCAGATTCACCGCGAAGGTCGATAGGCCAATGATGTCGTGATCGGCCAGAAACGCGACAACCTGCCGTGCCGCGAACAGTTCGAGCACCACCATCAGCAGGGTGATGAACACGGTGACGATCGAGCGGTAGACCCACAGCAGCATCACGATGATCACGACGAACGTGAGCAGGGTGACCAAGATGACGCCCTTCTCACCGGCGGCCGACTGATCGGCGGTCAGGGCCGCCGCGCCGGTCACATAGACCTTGAGCCCGGGCGGCGGGGGCGTGTCGTCCACCAGTTTGCGGACCGCCCTGACGGACTCGTTGGCCTTGGTCTCGCCCTGGTTACCCCTGAGATACA
>DASYJS010000400.1:0-15084 GCA_035996225.1 Mycobacterium sp.
GCCGCCTTCGGCGGGGCGCGGCGCGACGAAGAGAAGGCGCGCGCCAAGGAGCGGGTGTTCAGCTTCCGCGACGAATTCGGCCAGTGGGACCCCAAGGCGCAGCGGCCCGAGCTGTGGAACCTTTACAACGGCCGGCACAACAAGGGTGAGCACATCCGGGTCTTCCCGCTGTCGAACTGGACCGAGTTCGACATCTGGTCCTACATCGGGGCCGAGAAGATCAAGTTGCCTTCGATCTATTTCGCGCACCGGCGCAAGGTTTTTCAGCGCGATGGGATGTTGCTGGCCGTAGACCGCCACTTGCAGCCGCGTGCCGACGAGCCGGTGTTCGAGACGACGGTCCGTTTCCGCACCGTCGGGGACGTCACCTGCACCGGCTGTGTGAAGTCCGAGGCCGCGACCGTATCGGAGGTCATTGCCGAGACGGCGGTGTCCCGGCTGACCGAGCGGGGCGCTACCAGGGCTGACGACCGCATTTCAGAGGCTGGAATGGAAGACCGCAAACGGCAGGGTTACTTCTGATGGCAACGTTACTGAGGCTGGCTACCGCGGGCTCCGTCGACGACGGCAAGTCCACCTTGATCGGGCGCCTGCTCTACGACTCCAAGGCCGTGATGGAAGACCAGTGGGCCTCGGTGGAAAAGACGTCCAAGGAGCGCGGACACGAGTACACCGATCTGTCGCTGGTCACCGATGGCCTGCGGGCCGAACGTGAACAAGGCATCACCATCGATGTCGCCTACCGCTACTTCGCCACTCCCAAGCGGAAATTCATCATCGCCGACACCCCGGGCCACATTCAGTACACCCGCAATATGGTGACCGGCGCTTCGACCGCCCAGCTGGTGATCGTGCTCGTCGACGCCCGACTGGGCCTGCTCGAGCAGTCCCGCCGGCACGCCTTCCTGGCGTCGTTGTTGGGCATCCAGCACATCGTGCTCGCGGTCAATAAAATGGACCTGATCGACTGGGACAAAGAGAAGTTCGAAGCGATTCGGGATGAATTCCACGCTTTCGCCGCACGTTTGGACGTGCAGGACGTGGCCACCATCCCGATTTCCGCGCTGCACGGCGACAACGTGGTGACCAAATCGGACCAGGCGCCCTGGTATGAAGGTCCGGCGTTGCTCTCGCACCTCGAGGAGGTGTACATCGCCGGCGACCGCAACCTGGTTGACGTGCGGTTCCCGGTGCAGTACGTGATCCGGCCGCAGACCCACGAGCATCGAGACCACCGCAGCTACGCCGGAACGGTGGCCAGCGGGGTGATGCGCCCCGGCGACGAGGTGGTGGTGCTGCCGGTCGGCAAGACCAGCCGGATTGCCTCGATCGAAGGCACGAATGGTCCTGTGGAAGAGGCGTTTCCGCCGAT
The DNA here is from genome assembly GCA_035996225.1 of Mycobacterium sp. GTDB lineage: Bacteria > Actinomycetota > Actinomycetes > Mycobacteriales > Mycobacteriaceae > Mycobacterium. The sequence continues at coordinate 1,373 of DASYJS010000400.1, forward strand.
GGCCGTCTCGGTCAGCCTGGCCGACGATATCGATATTTCGCGTGGTGACATGATCGCCCGCACCAACAACCAGCCCAGGGTCGCGCAGGAATTCGACGCGACCGTGTGCTGGATGGCCGATGGCGCGGCGCTCGAGCCGGGCCGTGATTACGTCATCAAGCACACCACCCGAACCACGCGTGCGCGAGTCACTGCGCTGGACTACCGGCTCGATGTCAACACTCTGCATCGCGACAAGAGCGCTACGGCGTTGAAGCTCAATGAACTTGGCCGTATTTCGCTGCGCACGCAGGTGCCCCTGCTGCTCGACGAATACACCCGTAACGCCAGCACCGGTTCGTTCATCCTCATCGACCCGAACACCAACGGCACGGTGGCGGCGGGCATGATGTTGCGCGACGTCGCGGCGCAGAAGGCTAGCCCGAACACCGTGCGACACGAGTCGCTGGTCACGGCCGAAGACCGGGTGGCCCGGGGCCGGACGGTGTGGCTCACCGGTCTGTCGGGTGCGGGCAAATCGTCGGTGGCCATGCTGGTCGAACAGAAGTTGCTCGAAAAGGGAACCCCCGCTTATGTTCTCGATGGTGACAACCTGCGGCACGGCCTGAATGCCGACCTGGGCTTTTCCATGGCCGACCGTGCGGAGAACCTGCGCCGATTGGCCCATGTCGCGACGTTGCTCGCCGATTCCGGCCAGACCGTGCTGGTACCCGCGATCAGCCCGCTGGACGAACACCGGGAAATGGCTCGTAAAGTGCACGCCGACGCCGGATTTGAGTTCCTCGAAGTGTTCTGCGATACCCCGCTCGCCGAGTGCGAGAAGCGTGATCCCAAGGGCCTGTATGCCAAAGCCCGCGCGGGCGAAATCACGCATTTCACCGGCATCGATAGTCCGTACCAGCGGCCCAAGAATCCGGATTTGCGCCTGATTCCGGATCGCTCGCTCGAGGAAATGGCGCAGAGTGTTCTCGACCTGCTGGAGTTGCGGGCCTAGACGCTGGCACCCGAGCGTCCGCGTCGCCACCCGGGGTGGGTGGCACAATCCTCAGGGTGCGGATGTCAGCAAAGGCGGAGTACGCGGTGCGGGCGATGATCCAGCTCGCCACTGTCGACAGCGGCACGCTGGTCAAGACCGACGACTTGGCCCAGGCACAAGGCATACCGCCGCAATTTCTCGTCGACATCCTCACCAACCTGCGCACCGACCGTTTGGTGCGCAGTCACCGCGGCCGCGATGGGGGCTACGAGCTGGCCCGTCCGGGCAGCGAGATCAGCATTGCCGACGTGCTGCGCTGCATTGACGGGCCGCTGGCCAGCGTCCGTGACATCGGACTCGGGGACCTGCCGTACTCGGGGCCCACGGCGTCACTGACCGACGTCTGGCGTGCGCTGCGCGCCAGCATGCGGTCGGTCCTGGAGGAGACGACCTTGGCGGATGTGGCGTCCGGCGCCTTGCCCAAGCACGTCACGAAGCTCGCAGACGACTACCGGGGTCAGGAGAGCACCCGGCATGGCGCCCCGCGCGTCGATTAGGCCGGCAAGCTCAGCCGGCTGATCCGTAGGGCTGAGTCAGAATTTCCATGGCGTGCCCGGAGGGATCCAAGAAGTAGACCCCGCGCCCGCCGTGGCTGTGGTTGATCTCGCCGGGTCGGCTTTGGCGCGGATCAGCCCAATGCTGTAGGCCGCGCGATTGGATCTTGCCGTAGATCGTGTCGAACTCCGGCTCGGAGACGAGGAAGGCGTAGTGCTGCCGCCGGATTTCCTCGCCCTCGGGGGCGTTCGCGAAATCGAGGTTCACGCCGTGTTCGAGTGCGACAACCATGAAGTTGCCAAACGGCTTCGGGCTGGGCAGGTCGAAGAGCTCGGTGAGAAATTCTGCGGACTCGCGCTTGTCGCGTGCGGCGACGATGGTGTGGTTGAAATTGATGGACATAGTTCTTTCCAGTGAACCACTGTCGCCGCGAGGCGACAACGCGCGAAGTGTCTACTTGGGTGCGGTCAGCTCCAAGGCGATGTTGTCGGGGTCGCGGAACTGAAGAATGTAGGACGGCCCGATGTCTTTGACCGGCTCGTGCTCGACGCCGACTTCATCGAGATGCGCTGCTGCGGTGTCCAATTCGTCCAAGCTGGCTAGCCGGAACGCGATGTGGTCAAGACCGGCCCGGTCTTCGTGGAAGCGGTCGGTCGCGACCGGTCGCAGCCCGAGCAGCGTGCCGCCGAGGTCGTAGACGACACCGCCGTACAAGAAGGCCAATTGTTCGCGGGTTGCCTCGTCGGCATTCTCGGGAACTTCGAGCAACACCGGCCAATCGAACACGCTCTCGTAGAACTGCCGGGATCGCTCAATATCGGTGACGGTGAGTCGGACGTGTGCGATGGACGTACTGGTTAGTGCCACCGGTCCCATGCTGCCACTCCAGGAACCAGATGTTGAGGCATGCCACAATCGCCGTCGTGCGGATAGCAATGACAATGCCCGTGATGGAGCCCGACTTGGATGCGACAGTTCTGCAGACCTGGGCGCGCACGATCGACGAGGGCCCGTTTTCGTCGTTGTGCTGGGGCGAGCGCATCGCGTTCGGAAACCCGGACAACCTCACGCTGCTCGGTGCGCTCGCCGCGTGGACCAAACGCGTGCGGCTGCTGACGACGGTGATCGTGCCGCAGCTGCACGATCCGGTCATGCTGGCCAAGGGTCTGGCGACGGGCGACATGCTGTGCGGCGGGCGGTTGACCGTGGGCATCGGTGTGGGCGGCAGGCACGAGGACTACCACGCGGTGGGCGCCGACCCGGCGACACAGACGATGCGCGACATGGCCGAGCGGGTCGCGGTGATGAAGCGGGTGTGGGCGGGAGAAAAGATCACCGAGTCGGTGCTGCCGGTCGGGCCTGCACCGGTCCAGCCCGGTGGTCCTCCGCTGTTCGTCGGCAGCATCGGGCCGAAGACCATCCGCAGCGCGGCAGCCTGGGCCGACGGGCTGGCCGGCACGACCCTGGACCTGGATGTCGATAAGCAGAATGAGCTCTTCGACGTGGCGCGGGCAGCGTGGGCGCAAGCCGGCAAGCCCAAACCCCATCTGGTGACGTCGTTCTGGTTCGCCTTCGGCACGCCCGAGCAGTCCCGCGCCCAGGTGCATCGTCATCTGCGGCGTTATATGAATTGGATACCGGCGGAGTACGTCGACGCGATGGCCCCGATGACCGGCTGGGGCGGCGGTGAAGACGAGCTGACGGCCGTGCTGCGCAAGTTCGAAGAGATCGGCACCGACGAGGTTCAGCTCATCCCGACTAGCTCCGACGTCGACCAGCTTGGGCGCGCCGCCGACGTGGCCGCGCAGTTTTAGGCAGGGAGGCGCTCGCGGCCGATATCGGGTTGCTGGGGAGGTTGCCCCTTTTGCAGCGTGGCCACCAGCTCCCGGTAGGGGCCCACGACGTAGACGGTGTCGCCGGCACGCAGCCGGGCGTCGCGCCGCGGATGTAGCTGAACCGGGGCGTCGTCTCGGGTGATCGCGATGACGCGGGTCTGCGTGGACAGTTCGAACATCCGCAGCCCGTCGAGCTCGCTGCCCGCTGCCACGTGCATACCGCCGACCATGAAGTAGCGCTGCCCGACCGAGAACGTCCCCAGCACCTGTAGGCCCATCGCGGCGCCGATGAACCACGGCGCGGCCAATTCCACGGTCGAGCGCACAGTGTCGAAACCGAACCGCTCCGCCACCGCGCCACCCAGCTCACGGTCATAGATGCGCAGCACGATGGGAACACCGGGCCGGATGACCTTCGGCATCACTCGCGGACCCAACATCTCGCGCAGCACGATCCCGGTCTCGATGTTGGTCATGTCATCGTGGGTCAGCACCGCCACTGCGCGCGCGGTGTCAACGCGGGCGGCAGCCAGTGTCTGGCGCAGCGTCGCATCCCCGAAGATCACCGGCACGTTCAGTTCGGCGGCGGTCGACAAGAAGCGGTTGTTCTCGTCGAGTTCGATCACCGCGACGTCGTAGCCGGCGGCAGTCAGATCGGCGGTGACCCGGCTGCCGAACGCGCCCAGCCCGACGACGACGACATGATTACGCAAGTGGCGCGCCCGCCGGCGGCCGGCCGTGTGGGCGAAGCGGCGCGAGATCAGCAGGTCGGCGATGAACGCGACGAGGACGGCGGTGGTGGTCAAGCCGCCGAACATCAACATAATGCTGAACAGTCGCAGCCAGGTGGGTTGGGAAAGGAAGCTGAAGTCGCCGTAGCCCACCGTCGCGATCGTCTCGGTGCTGAAGTACAGCGCGTCGACCCAGGTCATCTTCGCGTGGGGCTGGTAGCAGTAGCGCAACAACACCGTCGAGCCGATCAGCACGGCCAGTACAGCGGTGACCGCACGCATGAACATCGGGTTGATGTCGCTGCGCAGGCCGCGCACGGCGCCCACAGCCCGCCGCAGCCGACGCTGGCGGGTGCGCGTCGTGTTCGGCCGCGGGGGCCTGATGCCGCGCGCCGCCAGCTCTTCGACGGTGCCGATCATCGACGTCCAGTCACCGGCGTGGACCTTCAGGTCGCGGCCTGGGCATGTCTCCAACAACCCTGGCGCGGGGGAGTTCTTACCGTGGATCACCGCGACCGGCGCCAGATCGGCGTAGATCTCCCGGAGTGTCGCGTCATAGGGTGCCTCTGCGCCCGAGACGAGGAATTTGATGCCGGCCGCCTCGAAAGGGTGTGCGGCGTGGGCCAGGCATGCCTCGACGACCGAGGGCGCCGCCAGCTCGGCGACATCGAGGATCGCGCCGGGGCCGTTGTCGACGGCCACCGCGCCGCGCAGTACATCGTTGGCCAGCCGGGCAACCACACGCACATTCGGGTTGGCTTTCCTTGCCAGTAAAGCGATTTCGAGATTTCGCGCATCGTCATTCCCCGCGCAGATCACGGCGAGCGCGCGGGTGATCCCGGCGTCGGCGAGCCCAGTGTCGCTGGTGAGCATGACAACGCGCGCACCCGCATTCTTCAACTCGTCGACGATGGTTGTCGCGAGCGCGTCGTCACCGCTGACGATGATGTGACGTTGCATACTCAGCCGCTCGGCCATGGTCCTGGGCCGTCTCGCATAGACCCACTATCGGCTACTGTGCCGTCTTTGCGCTACAGGACGCGTACGTCGGAAGGTGACCAGAACGCCCGCATCGACGTGATCCTGGCGTCCTCGTCGAACGTCATCAGCGAGATGGGCGAGATCCGGGTGCGGGTGTCGCCGGCATCGAGTGTGAGGTGCCAGAAAAACGCCGCCTCGCTGCCGCCGACTCGTATTTCCGCTAGTTCGGTCTCTTTCTTGGCATCTTGGAACGCCGCGTAGAACTCGCGGATCGCATCCTGGCCGCGTCGCACGTCCGATCCGGCCGGATCCTCGATGGTGGCGTCGGCGGTGTACAGGGTCACTATCTCGTCGGTGGCGCCGTCGGCGACGAGCGAAAGATAGCTGTTGACGGTCTGCGTGATGGCTTCTTGGGACGGCATGGCTTGGGACGCTACCTCCTGGCCGTGGCGGTCGCTTCGGGTTGGTCGCATTCATAATGGGCGACGTGCCTTTCATCGAACGCCTTGCGTCCCGCGAGATCTATCGGAACCCGTGGTTGATCTTCCGGGAGGACGACATCCGCCGCCCGGACGGCAGCCCGGGCGTGTACGCCGTGGTGGACAAGCCGACCTACGCGCTGGTGATGCCTTACGACGGGGCCCGCTTTCGGCTGGTTGAACAGTTCCGTTATCCGCTCGGCGCGCGCCGCTGGGAGTTTCCGCAGGGCACGGCGCCCGATTTGGCCGACGCCGAATCGTCCAAGCTGGCCGCGCGTGAGCTGCGCGAGGAAACCGGGTTGAGCGCGACGTCGTTCGAGGAACTCGGTCTGCTCGATGTCGCGCCCGGAATGACCAGTCAACGCGGCTGGGTGTTCTTGGCCACCGGAATCTCCGAGGGAGAAGCGGATCGCGAGCACGAGGAGCAGGACATGCGCAGTGCGTGGTTCTCGCGCGAGGATGTCGAGGAGATGATCCGTTCCGGGGTGATTGTCGACTCGCAGTCCATTGCCGCCTACGGTCTGTTCCTGCTGCACGGGCGATGAGTTTCGGGGCCGGCATCGGTCAACACTGCTATGACGATCAGAGCACACAATCTCGACGGGTACGGAGCGCCGACGATCGAGTGGGCCCGTGTCAAAACGGTGCTGGACGGCGAGCTGACGCAGGCGCCGGGCAGCGGCGGTCCCCAACGCCATACGGCGTGGCTTACGACGATCAACCCCGATGACAGCCCGCATGTGAGGCCCGTGGGGGTGATTGAGTACCGCGGCAGTTGGTATTTCACGTCCGGACCCGCGACCCGGAAGTCACGTAACTTGGCTCGCGACCGAAGATGCGTGGTCAGCGTAGCCACCGATCAGTTCGACCTGGTCATCGAGGGCGTCGCCGAACGGATCAGCGAAGCTGGCGAATTAGCCTCCGTTGCAGCGGCTTTCGTGCGTTCCGGATGGCCCGCGGAGGTCGCCGGCGACGCGATCACGGCCGAGTACAGCGCTCCGTCGGCAGGCCCGCCGCCCTGGTATGTGTACCGTGCAAGCCCGTCGACCGTGTTCGCGATGGGCACATCGGAACCGTTCGGCGCCACTAAGTTTCAGGTGGACTGACACGGTTGATTAGGGCGTGATCGTGTCCGGCCTGATATCGCATTGCGTCATCGAAACCGCACCATTGACATGGTGTGTTCGCGTTGGAGGTTTGGCCGGCACCTAGCGGTGGTGCTCGGCGTCATCGCGAATTTTGGTGCCCCTGCGGTTTTGGTGCACGCGGCGACGCCGGTGTGGAATGGCAAATACTCGCTGGTTAGATACGCCGTGAACAAGAGCGGCACCAGTGTCGCGGCCGGTCAAGCCGAATCCACCTTCAGCGCTGACTACGTCTTCGCGACTTCGTGTTCGTCGGGCAAGTGCGTTGCGACAGCCACCAACGGACCGGCCCCCAAGAACCCGACGCTGCCCCAGCCGTCGCACTACACCTGGGACGGAACCAGGTGGGTAGAACACTTCGACTTTCAGTGGGATTGCTATATGGGCGAAGGAGTTCCGAAAGTCTGGGCGCCCGCGAAGTCGTGGGCGTTCTACACGCCGCAACCGGACGGCTCGCTGGGCGGTACCTGGCACACCGACATCAACAGCGGCCCGTGCCGTGGAACCGTGGAGATGCCGGTGGCGGCGTTTTCAGCGGGCTCGCAATGACGGCCGCCCGCTCAAGCTCTTAGGGACAGTAGTTCGATTCCGCGGCGCTCACGATGGCCGTCGCGTCGCTGTAGCTGAAGCCGCCCCCGCTCAACGCGGACTGGACGTCGCCGGCCAGCGCATCCGGGGTCTTACCCGCGGTGCGGTCTGCGCAGATGGCATGCCCGAGTGAAATCAATTTGTAGTCGTCACCCGACGGCCAGGAGACGCCGATCTTTTTCAGCTGAGCGAGATAGGCGTCATCGTCGGCGACAGCAACCCCGGTACCCGCGGTCAATGAGATGGCAGCAATAGCGGGGACGCTCAATAAGCACAGTTTGCGAGCAGAAATCACGATCGGCTCCTTGTCTGGGAGAGGCGTTGCAACGGCATCATTATGCTGCCCGCGAAGGCGGTGTGCCCGGCGAATGGCAGAAGCTGGCGCGGCGCGTAGCAAATGGCCGTCCTGCGATGCGTAAAATCCACCCTGTTCCAATACTCGTGAAATAGTGACCGGCTGCAATCATGTCATTTTCGGAGTTTCTCCCGGGTGTCGCGGTGTGACGATGCGTGCTGATGGTTAGGTCGGGACTGTGACGTCCCTGGTGAAGTTGTTCCGCGACACGGTCGCGGTTCGGATATCGATTGCCGTGGTGCTCGGAGTTGTCGTCGCCATCATGGTCGGGAATTCCTATGGTTGGCGCTTCGCGGTGGCCGGCTGGGTCACCGCCGCCGGCGTGTATGTGGTGTGGACGCAGCTCATCCTGCGCGGGATGGATGCTGACCAAACCTGTATCTGGGCGACGCGGGAGGACCCGACCCGGTGGGTCGCCGACGCGGTCATCCTGTCGGCAAGCGTCGCAAGCCTGGGCGGGGTCGGATACCTGGCGGCCGCCGGGTCGCGCTCCGGCGCCGAGGCCATCCAAGCCGCCATCGTCGGCATTCTGACCGTCGCGGCGTCCTGGTTCGCCGTGCACACGTTGTACACGGTGCACTACGCGAGGCTCTACTATTCCGGCAATCCGGGCGGGATCGATTTCCATGACCCGGAGCCGCCCCGGTTTCGGGACTTCTCATATGTCGCCTTCACCGTCGGCATGACCTACCAGGTGTCAGACACGGAGATCAATTTGACGTCCATCAGAGCTACCGTGTTGCGACATGCGCTGGTGTCCTACCTTCTGGGCGCGGTTGTCCTCGCGGTCACGATCAATTTGATCGCGGGGCTGAGCTCCAAGGTGTGATCGACGCCGGGCGCCTGGCCGACGATTGTTCTCGGTACCCGGTCGTCGATCACACCGGCCACATCAGCATCAAAAGGGCGGGGCTAGAACAAGTTTGAAAAGCGATATCGCTTCGCTAGCGCATTTCCAACCGACGTGGTCTCGGGTTTCGCGGTGCCGGTGTCGCTAGCCGACTTTGGTCAGAGTGAATACATCACGGTTGTCTTCGAGGCCACAGGGCGCCGACGTGGTCAAGAAGTCCACTTCGCCGCTAAGCGTGACCGGGTCCCACGATTGAGTCACGTCGATCGGGTGCTGGCTGTTATCCGGACATATCGCGCCCTCGGGGATCGACCGGTTGACGGTGTACCGGCCATTGACCAGCGGGGCATCAAACCCGCTATCCATCGAGGTTGACACGTGAGCGACGCAGCCCGGCGTGCACGTGGTGTGGACGATCCATGTCCCGTGGCCGCCGTCCTCGTCCGCGTAGTGATAGACGCCGTTCATCTTCGCGTCATCGGCCGCGGCCGATGCCAGTGGTGCCGGCAACGCTACCGCGCCAGCAAAGAGTGCAGCTGCCGCGATGAACGTGTTGATCCTCATCTTTTCCGCCCTTTACGTGTCGTGGTGCCCAGTGGGCAACTTAAGTAAAGGGTACCAACATAATGCCAGGTTAAATGGGTTGTTCCGACATACTCATAGGCGACTCCTATGCCTACGAAAGCACATACGAAAATCATAAGATCGCGTCGCTAGCGGCGAATACATAGCAAATTCATTTGGTTGCGCCGCGCAGCGACGCAGGGCTTCGGTGCGTTGGAGCAGTGGGTGGGTAGTGTGCTGGCTCGACGTGTGACGAGCAGCCAGGAATCAACGGCAACGCCGCCAGGGGGAATAGTCCACATAAAGCCCATGCAGCCGGGTATTCAGCCGCACCGATCAGTACGCCGAATAGCGGAGGACATGCCGCCGCCATCAGCCGCTGCGTAGTGTTCTGAACCCCCAGAGCGCGCCCGGTCCAGAACCGCCCGGCGAACTCGGTGATCGCGTTTGCCTCTAACCCGTTGTCGAGCATCGCGATAACAGAGATGGTGACCATGAGTAACACGCCACTTCGCGAGCCTGCGATGTCGCTGAGTGCTAGCAAGAACAGGGCCAGCGCGGCGATGGCGCTGATACCGCGTACCGGTTGCATTCGTGACCCGACGCGATCGGACCAGCGGCCGACCGCGATTCGGCCCAGGGCGCCGAGCAGCTGACAGATTATTACCAGGCCGGCGGCTGCCGCGACCGACCAGTGCTGGCGGTCGGTCAGCCACACCACCATGAACGTGAGGGTCAGCGCTTGCGGCACCATCAGCAGGCCCCCTACCGCGTGAATGCGCCACAGCACGAACGATTCTCGGTACGGACTGGCCAGTTCGTCCTCGGTGGCGGTCTCGCGGGATTTCCGTGGCGGGTCAACGATGCCGACGAAGGAGGCTACCGCCGCCAGAGCGCACACCACGGCAACAAACGCCAAGCTTAGGCGGGGTCCGTGTTCGCCCAACACAGGCATTACCAAGGCACCCAACGCGATTCCCAACGGCTGCGCGGTCTGGCGGATTCCCATGACCAAACCGCGTTGGTGAGGTGGGAACCATCCGGAAACCAACCGGCCTCCGGCGCCGTTACAGCTAGCGACCGCCATGCCTCCGACAAACAAGCAGACGCCCATCCATACGGGCGAGTGGGCCGAGGCTGCTGCATAGGCCGCAACCGCGGTGAGTGCCGAGCCCGCGGTCATCACGATCCGCTCGCCTACATGGTCAAGAACATAGCCCCAGGCGACCAGCGTGAGGACCATGCCCCAGCTGGGCATCGATGACAGCAGGCAGGCGTCCTCCAGCGAAAGTCCTTGCCGGGCTTGTAGAGCGGGAATTAGGAAGGCGATGCCGTTGACGAAAAGGAAAGAACTGGCGGCCGCAAATAGCGAGATGGCTATGATCGACCAGCGGGCGCCGGAGCTCAATCGGCCAGTCTCGTCGGGGTCGGCCAATATCGGATCGTCTTCGCTGTCGCGGCGCGTGCGAGTGTCGCGATCCGCGACAGCCCCGTCGGAGGTGGCGGTGTACCCTCCCGTCAGATCTGGGCGCCTAAGCAGCACGCCGCCTCCACATAAGTGAGCACGGCTTGAGCAGGGCTGGTCCTCCGCTGTAGAGTTGGATCGCTTCGTCGGCAGTGACGATCGGTTGGAGAGATGTTTGCCGGGAACCCGGTTCTATCTGGCGTTTCACTGTTTCCCCTTCGCGCAGGTGTCGAGATTTTCGATTCGAGCATCGCGACTCCCGTTGTAAGACAGATTATTTCAAGGCGCGCTAAGGATCGGCTGGGTCCAACCTATGAATTGCGTTGAATTTACGAGCGGCGATCCGGGATCGGGAATTTCGACTTCGCCGTCGTCACGAATATCTCTGGTAATAAAGAATTTTCGTAAGTTTCGAACGTTGCGCCGAAAGGATGTTCAGCCGGTTGGCATTGCGTACTAGAGTTGCCCAGTTGCTCTATAATCGGTTAAACATGTTGTACACCAACGAGTTCGGTGCGATTCAAAGCCGCAAAATGACAACTCGGTGAGCGAGTGGTTAACCCAATGGGTCGTACGACTGCCCTTCGGCTGATGGGTCTCGTTGTTGTCCGGGAGCGGTACCGATCGCACGAGTCTGGTTCGACACGTGTGACTGTTGTACTTCGAGCTCGGCGTCGATCACCTTTATCCAGGCTGAGTGCGGAGTGATGTCGACGAGATTTTCCTCGGATTGACCAAATACGCTCATCAACAGCGCGTGGCAGTTGTCGGCATCATCCCGATGGCAAGGGTGCAGATAGTTGCCAGAGATGCGGCGGTCCATGTGGGCTGGAGCCACGTACATCGCGACATTCTCCATCCAGCCGGTCGTGCAATCCTCGACGACCACGGGCATATCACCCGGTAGGTCGGCGAGTGCGCGACGCAGTTGCTCAACGTTCATCGGTTCGCTCAAAATCTCTTTGCCGGGCCGCGTCACCTAATTGAACGCACACCCCGTGTACGCAGAAGGCGAAACGACCCGTCCTAGACATCGGAGCGCCAGCCTACGAGCGGCCCGCTGAGAATCCGTTTAGAACGCCGCTGACCTTGATGTTCGGGGCATGCGCAAAGTCATAATCGAGCCGCGAAGCATCCGTGCTGGCTGCCAGCTCTCGTAACGACCGCTCAACAGTGGGGGGCCCAGCACCTCTGGTTAGGGCAGTAGGTCGCGTGTGCGATGCCGACCATGGATGCGACGTCTCCGACCGCAATGCCCCTCGGGTCCAAGTTGGCGTGGACGTCCTGGGCAATCTGGTCTGGCGTCCAGCCCCAGCCGAGATCGTCGCAGATGAGCTGCGCCATCCCGATCATGGCGGCCTCATGTCCGGGCGGCCAGGTGAGGCCGGCGGTGCGCAGTTGAGCAAGGTATGCGTCATTCGGATCGGCAGCCGCAATCGGTGCGCTCGCGAAGACGGCGGCGCCGACCATTGCGGGGACGATCGTTCTGGCCAGCCAGCGGGGAGAGCGCATGACTCAGTGTGCGGCTACAAAGCGACCGAGACATGAAGAACGGACGAATCCCATGAGGCAGCCGCCTGCGATCACGCGCCGTCGAAAAGACCCGCGGCGGCACGGATCTGCTGGCGAGCCGCGGCGCGGTCGGTCTCGGGAAATATGTAGTGGCTCAATGCGGTCCGCGCGATGGCGCCGGCAAGGTCGCGGGGATCCACCGCTGCGGGCAGGGCGCCCTCGCGGGCGCAGCGCTGCAAAACCGCCACCAGGCCTTCGGCGAGCATGGGTAGTGCTGCGGCCATTTGATCGTGCGCGAAGCTGGGCTCGAGGTCGAGCAGGCGCCCCGGCGGCTGAGCCTCGACGAAGGTCGCGACGACGTCGATCGCGGCTTCCAATCGTGCGACGCCGACGACTCCGGACATCGCTTCGTCCATCGCCGTGTTGAACCGACGGCGTTCGCGCTTTCCCATCGCATCGATGAGATCTTCTTTGGACGCGAAATAGCGGTAGATGGTGGGCCGCGACACCCCGGCCAGGCTCGCCACGTCTGACAGCGACAACTTGCGGGCGCCGGTCCGGAAGACCAGCCGCTCGGCCGCGTCCAGGATTCGATCGGCCAGATCGCCGTGATCTGAGCCGCGCGATTCGGCGATCGACACTGTGGCAACCCCTACAGCTTGCCGAGTCCGCGTAGCCACGAGATCAACAGCCGCAGCCCGTCGTCGAAGGACATGGGCTGGTAGCCGAGACGACGGGTGGTCAGGTTGTCTTTGGATCTGGGTTTGCGCTCGCTCTTGGCCGCCGCTTTCGCGATGGCCATCAAGGTGGGTCCGAATTCGGCAGTCAACGCGTCGGGATCGGTGCGGTAGTCGAGATCCTCGACCCGGTGGTCGATTCCGGCGACCTCGCAGGCGCGGTTGATGCCGCCGGCGGTACTGAAGGTGTCTTCGGGTCGGCCGACCAACAAATAGCGCTCGCCGGCCACCCCCTGGTCCAGTGCGGCGATCGAGCCCTTCGCGACGTCCGCTCCAGCGACCCACGTCACCGGAAAAGCCAGATAGCGCTTGATCTTTCCGCGCATGCCCGCCAACAGCACTCGGTTGAAACTGGTGCGGTGCAACGCGCGTTCCACGACCAGGCCCGGGCCGTAGATCGCGCCGGGGTGGCAGGTCAGCACGTCGTCGCCCGCGGCAGCGCGCTCGTGCGCCTCCAGGAACGCGGCCAGCTTGGTGACGGTGTAGGGGTCTTGTGGTGGGTTCTTGAGAACGGGCGCCTCTTCGAAGTCGACGCCGGTGCCGAGATCGAGGAATGTGGCGGTGCTCAGGGCGACGACCCGGCGCATGCCGTGGGCTTTGCCCGCATCCAGGACGTTCGTCGTGCCGACCAGGTTGACTGCCTTGAAGTCATCGAGGTCCTGACTCGCACCACCGAGCAGTGCCGCACAGTGGATCGCCGCCTCGGCGCCCTTGGCCGCGTTGACCACATCGTCGGCGTTGCTGATGTCCCCCTTGACCAATTCGACGCCGATCCCGGCCAGCGCCGTGGCTGCGTCGGGGTCGCGAACCAGGGCGCGAACCTGGTCACCACGCTCAATCAGCTGCTCGCAGACGTTGGCGCCGGTCTGCCCGGTCGCGCCGGTGACGAAGATCGTGCTGGCCATGGCGAGCCTCCCGGATTCCGCTATGCGTTACATA
>DASYJS010000401.1:0-4087 GCA_035996225.1 Mycobacterium sp.
CTGGTGAATGCGATCATCAAACCGCTCGTGCAGTTGTTGTCGATACCGCTGTACATCCTGACGCTCGGGCTGATTCACGTCGTCATCAACGCGCTGATGTTGTGGATCACCGCGTGGATCACCGAACACACCACGCACTGGGGCTTATTCATCGACCATTTCTGGTGGACCGCGATCTGGGCGGCGATCGTGCTGTCGATCGTGAGCTGGCTGCTGTCCCTGGTGATCCGCGACGTCGACCGCCACACTCGCCGCTGAGACCTCAGCGCGCCTGCCACCGCGGTGCTCGCTTCTCGGCGAATGCGCGGGGTCCTTCCTTTGCATCCTCGGTCGCGAAAACCCGGTCGCTGTGCCGGGTCTCGTTGTCGTAGGCCGATTCGAGGTCGAGTGTCAGCCCTTCGACCGCAGACTGTTTGGTCGCAAAGACCGCGAGCGGCGCGTTGGCCGCGATGCGCTCGGCGTAGTCGTAGGCGGTATCCATCAGGCGCTCCGCCGGGACCACCTGGTTGAGCAGGCCCATGACCAGAGCTCGCTGCGCGTCCACCATGTCGGCAGTCAATAACAGCTCCATCGCCAGGGCGTAGGGAATCTGGCGCGGCAGCCGCACCGTGCTGCCTCCGCCGGCGAAAAGTCCGCGCTTGGGCTCCATCACCGCGAATCGCGCTTCGGGCGCCGCGACGCGGATGTCGGTGCAGCCCAACATCTCAAAGCCGCCCGCGACGCAGGTGCCGTTCACCGCGGCGATGATCGGCTTGTACACCGCGAAGCGATGCAACACGGCGTGGATAGCGTCAAGCGCGTCCCACCCATCCGGTTTGGGAAGGTCGCCGGTCAGTTCCGGAATGAATTTCTTCAGATCTGCTCCGGTGCAAAAATCCCGCCCGACGCCGGTGACGACGGCGACCCAAGCGCCGTCGTCGTCGCGGAATTCGGCCCATGCATGGGCCAAATCGCGGAAGTGTTCCATATCCAGCGAGTTGCGCGTCTCGGGGCGGTTGATCGTAATGGTGGCAATGTGGGCGTGCAGCGCGTAATCGATGCTCACCGGGTGTTCCACCGTTCAGTCCGTCGTTCCTACCGTTACTGAAATAGTAAGGGTTTCAGTGACCTTCGACCGCGACCAGGCGGTGGGGAAACAGATCGATTTGCGCAATTTGACGTCGGCAAAACCCAATTGCACATACGCTTAGCAACGACGTGGAAACCGACCGGCGTCGGTTTGACGACAACCCATGCCGACCTTCTCGGGAGAGACGGCGTCGCCCGATACAGCCTACGACGACGGGATGTCGCGAAGATGGATACTGCCGCAATTGGAATCTCTCGGCCTAACAACGGACATTCGTACGTTGGTCATGCGCCAAGCGGTCTCAACGCGGTCACCGAGCGCACCGGTTCCTCGGTCGTCGTTCACGTCGGCGGTGACATCGATGCCAGTAACGAGCGCACCTGGAAGGACTTGCTGAGCCGAGGCGCTGCCGAAACCGTCGCACCCGGGCCGTTCGTCATCGACGTTAGCGACCTCGACTTCATGGGGTCGTGTGGTTATGCCGCTTTGGCGCACGAGGCCGAGCAGTGCCGCAATCGCGGCGTGACTCTGCGGCTGGTCACTCACGAGCCCGTCGTATACCGAACCATCGCCGCTTGCGGCCTCCGTCCGCTGCTGCCGACGTACGCGACGGTGGAGACGGCGCTCTCGCCGGTCAGCGATCAGGGCTGACCAGGCGCACCACATCGCGTGCGCAACCCCAGGACAGGGTCACGCCATTGCCACCGTGGCCGTAGTTGTGAATGCAGCGCGCCCGTCCGAGCGGCTCGGCTTCCACTCGCACCGAGGGGCGGTCGGGACGCAGCCCGGTAATCGTCTCGATCACCTCGGCCCCGGCAAGCCTTGGCTCGATCCGGCGGCAGCGCGCCACGATGCGGTCGGTGATTTCGGGCTCAGCAGTGGTGTCCCAGCGATCGGGGATGCTGATACCGCCGCACACCACGCGCTGCGGGTGCGGGAAGTAGCAGACCCATTCCGGGCCAGTGTTGATCTCTAGAAATAGTTGTTGCAGACCAGGATTGGCGAGGACAACATGCTGGCCGAACAACGGCCGCACCGTGTGGTCGCCGATCAGGGCTCGGGCGCCCAGACCGGAACAGTTGACCACGATCGGTGCCGCGTCGGCGGCTTCGGCCAGCGACTGCACGGGATGTTCCTCGATCTCGCAACCGGCCGCGGCAAGTCGCTGAGTCAGGTAGTCGAGGTAGTGCGGCATGTCGATCATCGGCACGGTGGCGCGAAACCCGACCCGAAAGTCCTCCGGCAGGTCGGCCGGCTCGGCCGGGCGCAAGTCGGGGATCAGCTGCGCCGCGGACGACATCGCCTCGGTGGCGGTTAGTTCGCCGACACTCATCGCTGGCGCCATACGCACCCCGGTGTGGGGATTGGCGGCCAGTTCGCGAAACACTCCAAGCGAATATTGGGTCCAGGCCAGCGTTTTGGTAGCACGTTCGGCCGGCCGCGGCGGGGCCCATACCGCACCCGCCACCACCGAGGTGGTCTGCTTCGGCATTGCGGCAGTCCACACCCGAACCGGCCAACCCGCTTCGGCCAGGCACAGTGCCGATGTCAGTCCGCTGACTCCGGCACCGACGACGACAATCTGCTGCGCACTGGCCACGACGCCACGCTAACCAAAACGGAACAATCGCGGGATTACGGCTGGTCGCGTCCTGCGGGATCAGGTACCGGGTACTCGCTGTCCGTTTGGTGCGAGCAGCCCGTTGAGAATGCCCATGGTGCCTTGCAGTTGGGCGCCGGCGACCGGCCCGGGGACGTCAGCGGGCACATTGGCGTCCGGGGTCAGTTGCCAGGGCTGGCAGCCGTCGGTTTTGAACGCCTTGTCCGTCGGGTCGATCCGGACCACCTGCGGCTTTTTGCTCAGCGAGTTATCGATCAGGGCGCCGTCGGGATTGGACGTCCGCTTCCAATAGCAGGTGCCGTTGCCGACAGGACCGCCACTGCTGTAAACGCCCGGCACGATGTCGGTACCCACCGCAAATAGGCCGTCGCGGTCGATGGTCGTCTTCGGCCCGGGTCCAGGCGGGGGCGCCGGCGACCCCGCGGGCGCGGGCGTGGCCGCAGGTGCGGACACCGGGGCGGAAGCAGGGACCGACGTTTGCGCGGGCGTGGATGCCGGTGCAGACGCGGGTGCGGAGGTAGGTGCCGGTGACGGCGTCGGCTCTGGATCCGCGCCGGCTACAGCTCCCGACGCCGCCCAAGCCCCGAGGATCAGCCCCGCGGCGACGGACCGTGCCACATTGGGCGCTGCTGCCTTAAACCCCATAGAACAGCAGCGTACCGGCGCAGACGAGCGATTTCACATCCCTGCCGTATCGGATGGGACGCGATACGACGCTGAAGATCGGCTAAGTCAGCCGTCGCACCTGGCCGGCGTAGCTGAGCGCATGCTCATACGTCTCGAGGTTGTCCCGCGAAATCTTCGCGTGTACCGGGCGTTCGAGGAACACACGCAGCACCGGGTTGTAGGCGTGATACGTCTCGTGAAAGGTCAGCACGGTGGTGCCGTCGGCCTGCTCCTCGAGCTGGTGATATCCCTCGGCGCGCGACCACAGCGGCGCGCCGACCGCCACGTAGCGCGACAGCTTGTTGAGCTCTGCCTCGGTCACGGTCTCCCACGAACGCGCCCTGCCGCCGGACAGTAGGTATTTGGGCACTTCGTAGATGCAGGTGCGTACCAGACCTTCACCGGCTTCGTTGCCCTCGTTCAGGATTTCCATGCTGCCGTTGGGCCACTTGAGCACCCGCGGGCGCGGCGCGTTCGGTGGCGCCGGCGGATGCAGCACTCGCCAGACCTTTCTCGGCGGTGCATCGACGTGGAATCGCACGGTGTAGGACTGCATCAGCTTTCTCCATCAGCCGGTGTCCAACTGTTCCAGAACGTGATGGTCGCCGCGGGAGGCCGCGCGGCCGGCCGGAAGTCGGTGCCGATCGTGTAGGCGACGGGGAATAGCGCTGCCTGCGTGACCGTGGGTGGAATGCCGAGCAGCTCGGCGACCTCTTGCTCCTTGAACAAAT
>DASYJS010000402.1:0-8293 GCA_035996225.1 Mycobacterium sp.
TGGCGCTGCAGGTTCGACTCGTCGACGATGTCGAAGTCGACGATGCCAATCGTCCCGACGCCGGCCGCGGCCAGATACAGCAACGCCGGTGCGCCAAGTCCGCCGGCGCCGATCACCAGCACCCGCGCGTTCTTCAGCCGCTTCTGCCCGTTGACGCCCAGGTCGGGAATGATCAGGTGGCGGCTGTAGCGCGCCACTTCGTCGCGACTCAGCTCGCCGGCGGGCTCAACCAGTGGCGGCAACGATATGGACACCGAACATCTCCTCGGTCAGCTTCGCGACTCAACTTCTGCACGCGCCTGCCCCATCCATCACAGCAGTAGTCCGGGTAGACGGCAATGAAGTCAACGCTTCGATGGCCGGCATTGCTTCCCGGCCCCCTCGTCGCCCGAGGCTAGATCCAGTTGCCCCACTCCTCGCACGCCGCCCGGCGGCGGGCTTCGTCGCGGGGCTAGGCGATCGGATACGGCCAGGGGTTGAAGCGGCAGGTCTTGCCGTCGGCCTTGACGTACTCGGGGTCGAACTTCGCGGCGTCGTCGTTGGATGTGGAGAACGTCTGCTGCATCATCACCGGCGCCAAACCACCCTGCTTGTCACACGGCTCGTGACGCACATAGCCGATGGCGTGGCCGACCTCGTGGTTGATGACGTACTGCCGGTACGAACCGACGTCACCTTCGAAGGGCACGGCTCCCCGCACCCAGCGCGCCTCGTTGATAAACACCCGCGCCTGCCGGTCCGGCCCGAACACTGGGTTGTAGCAGGAGGTCTCCAGCCGGAATTCGTAGCCGCACCCCTCGCGCACCGTCACCGGAGACACCAGTGAAATCCGGAAGTCGGGTTTCCCGGTGTCGATCCTGACGAAGGCGAATTGCGGGTTGTGCGTCCAGCCCTTGGGGTTGGCCAGCGTCTGATCGATCATCGCGGCAAATGCGTCGTCACCGCCGAACATCGCGGGATCCAGACCGTTCTCGACCTCGACGGTGTACTTGAAAACCTTGGCGGTGCCCTGGCCGATCTGCGGCGTGGTGCCGGACACGACTTGCCAGGTCTTGTCGCCGGCTTCGGTGAACGGACCGCCGTCCGGCAGCGTCCCGGCCGGCAGATTGGCGTCGAAGGTGGCCAGGCCGCGAGGTGGTGCGTCGAGGATGGCCGTGCCCACCGCGCCGATGGCCGGCGGTCCCTGGATGGGCTTGCTCGCGCTCGGAGTCGGCGCGCCGACACCGGTCATCGTCTGGTAGATGACCACCGCGGTCAGCGCCACCAAAACGGGCAGCGCATAGGCACGCCAGCCATAGGTGGAGACGAACCGGCCCAGCCACGTTTGTTTTCGCCATTGGCGGGGACGGTCGCGGTCGGCGCGGGCCCGTCCGGTGCCCGGCGCGATCGGGTCACGCAGGGCCCGAAGCGGTTCTCGCCACTCGTCGCGCAGCACAGGCGCTCGACCGGTGCCGGGCACGGGTGGCTCCGACGTCATTGCCCCAGGATGGCACAGCTGGGACCGACGGAGTCCCTGGCGCGCCCGAGCGCACCCACCGCACCGGCTCAGCCAGCGCCGAGAGCGCCGATGCCGGTCGCTGGTACACCATGGGTAGTAATGTCTGTGCGACAAGCGGCGCGCGGCTGGCCCGTCGTTATTTATTGATCAGCCGCCACAATTCGAATGAGGACCAAGTGAGCGATCTCGCCAAGGCGGCGGCACGGCGTGCCGTCAGATCGGCTGACCGCGGTCGGCCGAGTGACGGCATAGCGACCTCGAACCGGCGGGGCAACCGGATGCCGCGCGACGAGCGGCGCGGCCAATTGCTGATCGTGGCCAGCGATGTCTTTGTCGACCACGGCTACCACGCGGCTGGCATGGACGAGATCGCGGACCGGGCGGGGGTCAGTAAACCCGTTCTGTATCAACACTTCTCCAGCAAGCTGGAGCTGTATCTGGCGGTGCTCAATCGTCATGTCGACAACCTGGTCTCGGGCGTGCAGAACGCGCTGAGTGCCACCACCGATAACCGGCGGCGGTTGCATTCGGCGGTCCAGGCGTTCTTCGACTTCATCGAGCACGACAGCCAGGGCTACCGGCTGATTTTCGAAAACGACTACGTCACCGAGCCCGAGGTCGCCGCGCAGGTGCGGGTGGCCACCGAATCGTGCATCGACGCGGTTTTCGCACTGATAAGCGCCGATTCCGGCTTGGACCCCCACCGCGCCCGGATGATCGCGGTGGGACTGGTCGGCATCAGCGTCGACTGCGCCAGGTACTGGCTGGACTCCGACCGACCGATCTCCAAGTCCGACGCCGTCGACGGCACCGTTGCGTTCGCGTGGGGCGGGCTGTCGCACGTGCCGCTTACTCGCTCTTAGCGGCCTTGCCGCCGGGCTTCGCGCCGGCGTCTGCCCCGATTCCGAAGCCGACCCGACGGGTGTCGGCGACACCGATCTCGACGTAGGCGATGTTGGTGGTGTGGATCAGGAAGCGGCGGCCCTTGTCGTCGCTGAGGCCCAGCAGACCCGAGCCGTCGCGCAGCGCGGCGCTCACGGCCTCTTCGACCTCCGCAGGCGTCTGCGCACTGGAGAAGACCAGCTCGCGCGGACTGTCCGTGATACCGACCTTGACCTCCACGATGGCCCCTTCCGTTGATGTTCCGTCGCACGCGTGTCAGCAGCAGGCTAGTGGACGCGGCCGGTGCGCTGCGATCAGAGGGTGACCGGCGGGAGTTCGCGGTAAGCGAAACGTTATCTAACGGCAGATAACGATTGGCTCCCAGCTGGATCAACATGGCGCACGGCGCCCGTTCCGCCGCTTTCACATCAGTAACATCGGAATCATCAGAAACACGCTCGATGATCGCACCGGCCTAGTCGAGGGCCTAGCCCACGACTACCCCGATGACGAGCCGTACGACGGAGCCGAGCACGACGGCTACGACGATGACGATTACGCCGACGAGGGCTACGGCGCGCTCTGGCCCTCCGGTGGATGGCGTCCGGCCGGGGCAGTGCTCGGCGCGGTGGTGGCTATCGGGGCAGTCGCGACCGCCGTGATCATCAACAGCGGCGATAGCGCGTCGACGAAGGCCACCGTGGGGGCACCGGCTCCCACGACCATGACGTCCGCACCACGGACCTCCGGCCCGCCGAGCGCGTCGCACAGTCCGGCACCGAGCACCTCGCCGGCGCCTCAGCCACCGCCGGAGACCGTCACCACTGTGACAACCCCAAGCGCGGCGCCGACGGGACCGCCTATTGCCGCGCCGCTTCCCGCCCTGGTGCCGCCGACGGTCGCACTGAATCCGCGCACCGTCGTCTACAGCGTGAGCGGCACGAAGCAGCTCCTGGACCTGGTGAACATCGTCTACACCGATGCCCGTGGCTATCCCCAGACCGAGTTCAACGTGGCGCTGCCCTGGTCGAAGGTGGTGGTGCTGAACCCGGGCGTGACAACCCAGTCCGTCGTCGCGACCAGCATTGTGGGCCACGTCAACTGCGCGATCGTCAATGCCCAGGGCCAAGTCGAAGTGGCATCGACCAACAACTCGAACCTGGCGACCTGCACGCGCTAGACCGCGGACGTCAGCCCAGACCCAGTTCGCGCATCCGTCGGCCGTGTGTTTGCTGCAGACGGTCAAAGAATGCGCTGAGCTGACCCAGGCCACCGGGGCCGGACACCAGCAGGTCGACCAGCTCGTCATGGTCGGCCAGTAGGTATTGGGCCTGGGTGATCGCTTCGCCGTACAGCCGGCGGCCCCACAGCGCCAACCGGCTGCGTTGTTTGCCACTCGCGGTCACGGCGGCGCGCACTTCGGCAACGACAAACTGCGAGTGCCCAGTTTCCGAGAGGGCCGCCCGCACCACGTCGGCGACCTCGTCGGGCAGCCCGTCGGCGATCTCGAGGTAGAGGTCGGCGGCCAGCGCGTCGCCGATATAGGTCTTCACCAGCGCTTCCAGCCAGGTGCTGGGCATCGTCAACCGGTGGTAATTCTCGAGCGCCGACACGTACTTCGACATGGCCGTCACCACGTCGACACCACGGCTTTCCAGGGCGTCGTGCAGCAGTTCATAGTGCTGCATCTCGGCGGCCGCAATGCTCGCCATCGAAATCCGTCCCCGCAGGTCAGGCGCCATACGAGCCTCGTCAGTCAGCCGGTAGAACGCGGCCACCTCGCCGTAGGCGAGCACCGCGAACAGTTCGTTGACGCCCGGATGATCCGCGGTCAGTCCTGGGGAAGGCGAATCATCTACTTGGTCGGCAGAGGAGGCCGAAGTCATGGACATCACTCTAGTCGGCGGACCTGGAAGAAGATGGGTGTCAGCTGTCGACCAGCTATCATGCAGATAGATAGTGGCTTATTTCTTCTATCGCCCCTATCGGCGAAATGTGCGTGCACAGCTGGCCCGCCCAATCTCAGCAGGGCCTGGCGACTCGGCGACGTATTCGGAGTCGGAACTCGTGCGCGCGTGACCGCGAGAGCAATACCGACCCAACCGAATAGTCACCGAAAGGTACATCACCCACGCATGACTGCACTGACAAGCAAAATTGAACCCACCTTTGCCGAACTCGGCGTCCGCGACGAAATCGTTCGAGCTCTCACCGAAAAGGGCATCGAGCACGCCTTTGCTATCCAAGAACTGACCCTGCCGATGGCCCTCGCCGGCGACGACGTCATCGGCCAAGCCCGTACCGGCATGGGTAAAACCTTGGCCTTCGGCGTTCCGCTGCTGCAGCGCATCACCGACGGCGTCGGGGTACGGGCGCTCAACGGCACCCCGCGGGCCCTCGTCGTGGTCCCCACCCGGGAGCTATGCCTGCAGGTCACCGATGACTTGGCCGCCGCTGCCAAATACTTGATCGCCGAGGAAGGCCGCCGGCTGTCGGTGGTCTCCATCTACGGCGGACGGGCCTACGAACCTCAGATCGTCGCGCTGCGCACCGGCGCCGACGTCGTGGTGGGCACCCCGGGCCGGTTGCTCGACCTGTGCCAGCAGGGCCACCTGCAGTTGGGCGGGTTGTCGGTGCTGGTGCTCGACGAAGCCGACGAGATGCTCGACCTGGGCTTTTTGCCCGACATCGAGCGCATCCTGCGTCAGATTCCCGCCGACCGGCAATCGATGCTGTTCTCGGCGACCATGCCGGACCCGATCATCACGCTGGCCCGCACCTTCATGGTGCAGCCCACCCATATCCGCGCCGAGGCGCCGCACTCGGCGGCAACGCACGACACCACCGAGCAGTTCGTCTATCGCGCCCACGCTTTGGACAAGGTCGAGCTGGTCAGCCGGATTCTGCAGGCCGAGGGCCGCGGCGCGACGATGATCTTCACCCGCACCAAGCGCACCGCCCAGAAGGTCGCCGACGAGCTGGCGGAGCGGGGCTTCAAGGTCGGCGCCGTACACGGCGATCTCGGGCAGATCGCCCGGGAGAAGGCACTCAAGGCGTTCCGCGCCGGTGATGTCGACGTGCTGGTGGCCACCGACGTGGCCGCCCGCGGCATCGACATCGACGACATCACCCACGTCCTCAACTACCAGATACCCGAGGACGATCAGGCCTACGTGCACCGCATCGGCCGTACCGGTCGCGCCGGTAAGACCGGTATCGCGATCACCCTCGTCGACTGGGACGAACTGCCCCGCTGGACGGCGATCAACAAGGCGCTGAACCTGGGCTCCCCCGATCCGGTCGAGACCTACTCCAATTCGCCGCATCTGTACGCCGAGCTGGGCATTCCGAGCGAGGTCAGCGGCATGGTCGGTGCGCCGCGGAAGTCGCCGGTCAAGCGCCGCGACACCGAACGCACCGCGACATCGGACAGGCCGGCGCGGGCCCGCTCGGCTAACTCGCGGCGCCGCACCCGCGGTGGCGAGCCCGTGAGCGGGCACCCGGGCGGCAACGGGAGCGGCACCGGTAGCGAGGGCAAAGCCGCCTCGGAGACGCCGTCGGATTCGGCGTCCAGCAATGGCAATAGCGGCGGGACGCCCCGGCGTCGCCGTCGTCGCCGCAAGCCGGCGGAAGCCACCACGCACGCCAACTGAGCCCACGCCCAGGAATGGTCAAACCCGAACGCCGGACCAAGGGCGATTTGTTGGCCGCCGCAGCGATCGCGGTCGTGGTCGCCGCAACCGCATCGCTGATCTGGTGGACCAGCGATGCCCGGGCCACGATCAGCCGGCCGGCCGCGACTCCGGCACCCAACCCGAGTCTGGCCCGGGAAGTGCCGGCCAGCCTCAAGCAGCTGTGGACCGCGGCCAGCTCCGCCACCACGGCACCGGTGATTGTGGGCGGGACGGTCACCACCGGCGACGGTCGCGAGGTGGACGGGCGCGACCCCGGCACCGGCCAGACGCGCTGGAGCTACGCCCGGGACCGCAACCTGTGCGGCCTGTCCTGGGTCTACCACTACGCCGTCGCGGTCTACCACGACGACCGCGGTTGCGGTCAGGTCAGCACCATCGACGGGTCCACCGGCCGCCGTGGGGCTGCTCGCAGTAGTTATGCCGATCCCCAGGTGCGCCTCTCCTCCGACGGCACGACGGTGTTGTCGGTGGGCGACACCCGCCTAGAACTGTGGCGCTCGGACATGGTCCGGATGCTCAGCTACGGCGAGACCGACGCCCGGGTGAAACCGTCGTCGCGGGGGTTGCACTCCGGATGCAAGCTGGCCTCGGCGGCGGCCAGCTCGTTGGCGGTTTCGGTGCTGGAGAGCTGCGCGAACCAGGCCGACCTTCGCCTGGCCCTGTTGCGCCCGGGCAAGGAAGACGACGAACCTCAGCAACACCTCGTCGCCGAGCCCGGAATCGGGGTGAACTCCGGTGCGCGCGTGCTGACCGTCTGGGAAAGCAACACGGCCGTGTATCTGCCTGGAATATCCGGCGCGCAGCCCAGGGTCGACGTGATCGATGAAATGGGCACCAAGGTGGCGAGCACGCTGCTGCCCAAGGCGCCGTCGAACTCGGCGGTATCCCAGGCGGGAAACCTGGTGACCTGGTGGACCGGCGATTCCGTGCTGGTCTTCGAGGCGAGCAACCTGAACCTTCGCTACACCATTGCCGCGGGCGGGCCGACGGTCCCGTTGGGTCCCGGCACCATGATGGCGGGCAAGCTGCTCATCCCGGTCACCGGCGCGATCGGTGTCTACGACCCGCTGACCGGAGCCAACGAGCGCTACATTCCGGTGAACCGGACGCCGAGCAACGATGCGGTGGTCCTGGCCGTTTCGGGCTCGAGGGTGTTCGAGCAGCGGGGCGACACCGTGGTGGCCCTGGGCTAGACCTCGCCCAGGTTGTGCGCCCATGGCGTCCGGTGTGCGCTCACGGCGTCGACACGCCGACCAGCTGCACCGTCACCGCACATTCAAGGCCGTCGACGCACTCCCGGCGTTACGCGTCGATGGCGAACGTCGGCAACGGCTTCCCGGATTTCCAGTGTTTGATCAGCGCCTGCGCCAGCTCGGAATAGGCCACCGCGCCTTTGTTTTTGCGCCCGGCCATGACCGACGAGCCCGACGCGCTGGCCTCGGCGAAGCGCACGGTGCGTGGGATCGGCGGCGCGAGCACCGGCAAGTCGTAGCGGTCGGCGACGTCGAGCAGCACATCGCGGGTGTGGGTGGTACGAGAGTCATACAACGTCGGCAACGCGCCCAGTAGCCGCAGATTCTGGTTGGTGATCTGCTGCACGTCGGCGACGGTGCGCAGGAATTGGCCGACGCCGCGGTGTGCCAGCGTCTCGCACTGCAGCGGCACGATCACCTCGTCGGCGGCCGTCAGCCCGTTGAGAGTGAGCACCCCCAGCGACGGCGGGCAATCGATGATGATCACGTCGAATTGGTCCGCGACTTTGGCCAGTGCACGTTTGAGCGCATATTCGCGGCCCGCCCGCATCAACAGCATCGCCTCGGCGCCCGCCAAGTCAATGTTGGCCGGCAGCAGCGCCATTCCCTCCATCGTGGTGACCAGCGCGGCGCTCGGCTCGATATCGCCGAGTAGCACCTCGTGCACGGATACCGGCAACTTGTCGGGATCTTGGCCAAGCGAAAACGTCAGGCAACCCTGCGGATCCAGATCGACCAGCAGCACCCGCCGACCCTTGTCCACCATCGCCGCGCCCAGCGAGGCGACCGTCGTCGTCTTGGCAACGCCGCCCTTCTGGTTGGCCACCGCCAGTACCCGAGTCTCAGTCATCAGCGCCGCTCTCCCCCGCAAGCGGGAGGTGCCCCCACCCCATCGCTGCGCTCTGCATCGTCACCAGCGCGAATCATCGGCGCCGCTCTCCCCCGCAAGCGGGAGGTGCCCCCAC
>DASYJS010000403.1:0-11236 GCA_035996225.1 Mycobacterium sp.
CAGCCCAACCACGACACGCTCACTGCAGAAGACCTCCCCGACAACACCCGGCAGATCGGCGACGTAACCGCAAGTGATCGCAACGTCGACGGTGCCGTCGGCGACCGCTTGCGCCAGGTCGGGCGGCCACAGCCTGCGGACATCGACGGTGATGTCTGGAGCATGCCGACGCAGTGCATCGGCGACGTGTGGTGCCAAGACAGGCGCGACGGCGGGTATGACACCTAACCGGACAATGCCGGCTTCGTCGTTAGCGACGCGGCGCACCGCGATGGTCGCTGAGGAAGCACTGTCGATAATCGCTTGGGCGCGATCGAGAAGTTCGGCGCCTGCACCGGTCAGCGCGACTCTTCGGGTCGTGCGCGCCAGTAGCGGCGTGCCCATTTCGCGCTCCAGCCGACGCACTAATTCACTCAGGGTGGGCTGGGCGATCCCGAGATTTTCGGCAGCCCTGCCGAAATGCAGTTCGGTCGCCACCGCGATGAAGGCCTCGAGCTGGCGAAACTCCACACAAGAACAGTACGGGCCCCGATTCATCAACGCAGCCGATGAGTGCCATCAGGTATTGAGGCTTTTTCCCAGAGGGTGCGAGGCGGACAGTAAATGCCGTGACCGATCCGCTTCGAAAGTTGGTACAAGACAACGCTGGTTTCTCGAAACATCGCTTTGCGTCGGGCTTGAAGCTCATCCCGTCGCTGAGGATCTTCGTCATCGGCTGCGTGGACCCGCGCGTCGATCCGGCGCATATCCTCGGGCTCGAATTGGGCGAAGCCGCGATGATCCGCAATATCGGCGGGCGCATCACGTCGGCGGTGCTCGATGAGCTCGCACTGCTGCGGAAGCTGACGCAGGCAGCGGGCGGTGACTTCGACCAAGGATGGAATTTCGTGGTCCTGCAGCACACCGACTGCGGGATTGTGCGCATGCAGGGTGAGCACCAGAGACTGGCCAACTTCTTCGGCGTGGACGAGGGGTCTCTGAACGCGAAGAGTGTCACCGATCCCTACGCAGCCGTGCAAGTCGACGTGACCGCGCTACGCGGCGCCGCTGACCTTCCCACCGGAATACGTTGTGCTGGCATGGTTTACGACGTAGGAACCGGACTCGTCGAGACGGTGGTCTCTCCAGACTGACGAACTTGCGCAGAACAGCAGAGGACCGTCCCAGGCAGCAGCGACCACACGACAAGAGGTAGCGCCATGACATCACCCGCCAAAACCCACCCGATCATCTTCATCCACGGACTGTGGATCCATTCGGCCTCCTGGGATCCCTGGATCGACCTGTTCGGATCGAACGGATACCAAGCAACCGCTCCCGGTTGGCCTGGCGACGGACCTTCCGTCGCCGCCACTCGCGAAAATCCCGATGCGCTCAACGACATGGGCATCACAGAAATGGTTGATCACTATGTCGAACTCATCGGCACTGCCGGCCCCAAGCCCGTTGCGGTGGGGCACTCATTCGGCGGCCTCGTCGCCCAAGAGCTCCTCGCCGACGGGGTCGTCGCCGCCGCTGTGGCCATCGATCCCGCCCCGATCAAGGGCGTCAAGGCGTTGCCCTATGCACAGTTAAAGTCGGCTTTCCCCGTCTTGAAGAACCCCGCCAATCTGCACCGCACTGTCTCGTTGACCGCCAAGGAGTTTCATTACGCATTCGGCAACATGCTTACCGAGGAAGAATCCGACGCCCTGCACGACGCATGGACCATCCCCGGCGCCGGCCGCCCACTCTTCCAAGACGCTAGCGCCAACTTCTTCCCCCACTCGCCGGCCAGAGTCGACACACACCTCGCCGAGCGAGGACCGCTGCTGCTGACCTCCGGAACAGATGACCACGTTGTCCCCCTCAAGGTCACCCAGGAAGTTTTCGACAAATACTCGCGCGGGTCCTCGGATACCGAGTTACACATCTTCGAAGGCAAAGGCCACTCGCTAACCATCGACGGCGGATGGAAAGACGTCGCCGACGTTGTCCTGGAATGGCTTGCCACGAAGGGCTTCTGAGCCGATTCGGGTTTGCCGCCGCCATGAGCGCGTGGCGCACTAGCAAGGAGCCAGGCCGACAATTCAGCTTTTCGTAACCTTTTCCCCATATTTGCGGCGCTTTGGACCCGCACACTGACCGGACGCTCATCGCCGAGAAGAACGGAAACGCATCACATGCCTTCACCTCGCTGGCTGGCCGGACTTACCGCGCCCCTGATGGTTGGCGCCGTCCTGGCGGCTACCGCTTCGGTTGCGGCCGCCGACACCGTCGATGGCGCATTCCTGGCACAGATGCACACTCTGGGCTTCACCTGGCCGCCGGGGGACGACGGCGACATCATCCTGATGGCCCACCACATTTGCGCCGATCGTTGGAATGGCTTTAGCCAAGACGCGATTGCTCAGGACATCCACAACACGTTGGGGCCGCGAGGCATTCAGTTCGGCGACGTCACCTCGATGGTGAGCCTCGCAAACTCGACCTACTGCCCGTAGGCGCCGGATGATCGGGTGCGTCGTCAGCCGATCTTCGTCCAGGTTCCGCACCCTCGTGTCATGAATGCCGCATCAGTCGGCAAGATCCGAACCACCTGTTGACCGTCGCTGATGTTGTTGTCGATCACGTCGCCCGTGTTGAGACTCTTCAGTCGGGCCCAGTAACAATCCGCGCCGCCATCGGTGCGATAGGTGCCCGCCGCGATGTCGGTGTTGACCACAAAAGTGCCGTTGGTGGTCATGGTCGTCTTCGGCCCGGGCGGCGGTGGCGGGGTGACGGTCACCGTCACCGTTTGGGTTACCGGCGGCACGGTGGACGTGACAGTTGTGGCCGTGTGGTCCGCCCCTCCGCAACCCGCGAGGACGACCACCACACCGGCGATCGCAATTAGGTTTCCCCGCATGAAAAGTATCATCCCGGCAGGCAATGTCGGACTAGGCGCAGGGTCGGTCATTTCGGACGATTCTTCGCTACACCGGGCATGACGGCGCGACGCGCCCAGCGCCGGCAGTGGACCGCATTTTGCATAGCTATACGAAGCACATAGTCTCACCTAGTGCCAATTTGTCTGACGGTGAGCGGCTGAATGCAGGCGCGCCGGCATTCCTACTTCGCATACGGGTCGAACCTGTGCGTAAGACAGATGGCGCAGCGCTGTCCCGATGCGATTGATCCGCGGCCGGCGGTGTTGTCCGATCACGATTGGCTGATCAATCAGCGCGGCGTGGCGACCGTCGAGCCATTCGCCGGCAATCAGGTGCACGGGGTGCTCTGGCAACTCTCCGACCACGACCTGGCCACCCTGGACAGCGCCGAGGGCGTTCCGGTGCGCTACCGGCGCGACCGGTTGACCGTGGACACCGACAACGGGCCGTCTCCGGCCTGGGTCTACATCGACCACCGGGTGACCCCGGGTCCGCCCCGCCCCGGCTACCTGTCAAAGATCATCGACGGCGCCGTTCAGCACGGGCTTCCGCAACGCTGGATCGACTACCTGCGGCGATGGGATCCCACGCACTGGCCTCGCCCGGCGTCCGCGAGGTCGGCGTCCGGGCCTGGGCCACAGTCACTTTCGGAGCTGCTGAGTCAGCCAGGGGTGAGCGAGACCAGTCAGCTGCGGTCCCGTTTCGGCTTTTTGGCCATCCACGGCGGTGGCCTGGAAGAGATGACAGACGTCATCGCCGAACGCGCGGCCGAGGCCGCCGGCGCGTCGGTGTACCTGTTGCGCCACCCCGATCGCTACCCGCATCACTTGCCGTCGGCGCGGTTCGACCCCGCCCAGTCGCCGCCGCTCGCCGAGTTCCTCGACCATGTCGATGTCGCGGTGTCGCTGCACGGATATGGCCGCATCGGGCGCAGCACGCAGCTGCTGGCCGGCGGCCGCAACCGTGCGCTGGCCGATCACCTCGCCCGGCACATCCAGCTGCATGGCTATCAGGTCGTCACCGACCTCGACGACATCCCGCACGAACTGCGGGGGTTACATCCTGACAATCCGGTCAACCGGGTACGCGACGGCGGGACACAGCTCGAATTGTCCGTTCGCGTCAGGGGTCTCAGCCCGCGCAGCCCGCTGCCGGGCGCCGATGGTTTGTCGTCGGTCACCTCCGCCCTGGTGCAGGGCTTGGCGGTCGCAGCACGTTCCTGGTAATTGTTCCTAGCTCGTTAAACGGAGGTTGTTGGTGGCCAAGGATTTTCGATTTGGAATGAGCATGCGGTTCTTCAAGTCGCGCGAGGCGCTGCTCGAAAAAGCCAAGCGCGCTGAAGACGCCGGCTTCGACACTCTGTGTGTGCCCGACCATTTGGGTGCCGCTGCGCCCTTTCCGACCCTGACCGCGGTGGCGATGGTCACCACGACGCTGCAGCTGAGCATGTATGTGCTCAATTCCGCGTTCTACAAGCCCGCGCTGCTCAGCCGGGACATGCAAGCTCTGGACCTGCTCAGCAACGGCCGCCTCGAGATCGGGCTTGGCACCGGCTACGTCCGGGAGGAGTTCGAGGCCGCGGAGATCCCGTATCCCAGCGCCGGTGCCCGGGTCGACTACCTCGAACACATGACGAAGTATTTGAAGGAACACCACCCGTCGACGCCACTCATCATCGCCGGCAACGGTGACCGGGTGCTGACCATCGCGGCCCGCAACGCCGACATCATCGGGCTGACCGGCTCCAAGGTGCGCGCCGTCGACGATCCGTTCGCCGAACGCGTTGACTTCGTCCGCAACGCCGCCGGGGATCGGTTCGGTTCACTCGAGCTGAATCTGGCGATCACGGCGATGCCGCGGGACGGCGAGACCGAGCCTGACTTGAAGCTGACACGCAGCTACTCGCCGGAGCTATCCGATGAGGAGATCCTGTCGATGCCCTCGGTGCTCACTGGGTCACCCGCTGAGATTGCCGACACGTTGTCCGCATACCGCGAAAAGTACGGCGTGTCGTCCTTCACCGTGCAGGACAACAACATCGCCAACTTCTCGAAGGTGATCACCGAGCTTCGGTGACCGCTTGCCGCCTACGACCAGAGGCTGGGCGTTTCCCGGTAAGCTCAGCGCGTCCGCCCTCGTAGCTCAGGGGATAGAGCACGGCTCTCCTAAAGCCGGTGTCGCAGGTTCGAATCCTGCCGGGGGCACTCACTGTTGATGCAGTTCAGCGGTGGTTTTTCGGTATCCGCCGACTGGTCTTGGCTTGTTCTGGTCGGCGCTGTGTCGGTGATGGTTTGGCATCAGATGACGCACCGTGGCTCGCGATAGTCAATCGCACCGCAGCATCGAGTCGGGAAGCGATGTCGGCCAGGTCTATCGGAGACAGAGCCGCGTAGTGGTTCGGTAGCGTCGCCGCTGATTCGTGGCTCGGCGCGCTCAACGGGACTGCCAGTCTGACCACCATGCCGAACCAGGGCCCGCCCTAGCACCTGCAGGTTCGCTCCGTCTCGTTCCAATTCAGTCCCGTTCTACGGTCCGGTTTATTTTCAGGTCTTGACGGCGTCGAGGCCCCGCCATTAGTCGGTCCGGTTGCCTATGCCAGGACACCGTCCCGGTCTTATTGCACACCGGCGTAGTCCCTCGTTGGTCATCAGTACAAGCACACAGTCAGCCGGCAGTACCGGGCGTTGGCCCCTGCGCTGCAGGCGTATTCGCCGCCGGTGACGCCACTGGCCCGGCGGGCGAAACGGCGGCCGATGATGGGCTTGTCGAGGGCTGTGGCGGAACAGTTTGCCGGGGTGGTGACGGCGTAGCATCCGGTGGCGGCAAGGCCCACGGCGGCTGCTGTGGCGGCAGAGGAGCCTGGCGGCCGATGCAGATCAGCGTGCAACTGGGCCCGCCAGGGGTCGGCGACTGGGACGGCCAGATCGGCGGCTGACCGACCACCTGGGGTGGGCCGAAATCAATCAGCGGCGTTCGCGCCAGCGGATCGTCGACCGGCAGGCCGTTGACGTTCATCGGGAGGCCGGGGCCCAGTCCCTCTGGATGCTCGTCGTGTGCGTCGCCGAGCGGGGGCGGCGGCCCGGTGATCGGCGGCAGATCGACCGGGACCACGCCGGTCGCGTAGGCCGCCGCCCAGCCCAGCACGTTCTGGGCGTAGGGCGTCGAGTTGTTGTAGCGCAAGATCGCGGCCATCACCTGCGCCGGGTCGCGCAGGTTGAGCCCGCCGCTGCACAGGTACCGGGAAGCCGCCAGCGTGGCGTCGAACAGGTTTTGTGGATCGGCTGTGCCGTCACCCTTGCCGTCCGAGGCGTATCGCGCCCAGGTGCCGGGCAAGAACTGCATGGGCCCCATCGCGCGGGCGTAGGTGACGCGATTGCCGGCCCTGCTCTGCAGGATGACCTCGTTGCCGGGCAGCGTGCCATCCAGTGCGGGGCCGTAGATCGGGGTGATCGCGGTGCCGTATGCATCGACGGCGCCGCCGCCCGCGTGGCCCGACTCGATGCGCCCAATCCCGGCCAGCAGGTTCCAGCTGACGCCGCAGCCGGGCACCTCGACTGCCATCTTCTGTTCGGCACTGCGATAGGCCGACAGGGCAATCATCGGGATGCCCAGCGCACCAGGCGGGTTCACGATAATTGGCGGCGGCGCCGAAACGGCGGCCGCCGCGATATGAAAGCTGGTCGACGGATGGGCGACCGTGACCACGGCAGGGCCCGACGGCCCACTCCCGGCGGCCGTAACAGTCGACACCGGAGAAATCGCGGTACCACGCAAAGCCGTTGTGGGCGTGTGAATTTGCGGAGCCGCGGCGCCGACGGCACCGGCGAGTACCACGGGAGCGACCACCGCAACGCTCAACGCCGGCGTCCGCGCCGCACGGATTGCCCGCTGGCACCCCGCCGCAAGGCCGAGGTGGTGCAGCGGCCAAACCACCAAGGCCGTATACGATCTGCACACCGGGGCGGGTTGCTTAGCGTGGGGCATCAGACGGTGGCGTGCCATCTTGAGCCTCCTTTCACGCGCGCCGCACCCGGCGCTGGCGTCAGCGCCCCCGCTAAGTCGAAATCGACGCGGTGGGTGCCTCGTCGCGATGAGGGCTGTAGCCCGCGTCACCGAACTCGTGCGCCGGGTACGTGTGGGGGTCCCCTCAAGGGAGTCCAGGATCGCCTGGAGGCGTTCTTGGGCAGCAAGCGAAGGTTCTCCCGAACCCCACACGAGCCATCACGCTCGGCCGCATCAAGCCACATACGACGCCTGGCCTTTCCTGAAACACCCTGGGCTGCGCGACTTGGCACCGAATCCCGCTGTAGTTCAGTGCAGGGCGTCTCATTGCCTTCTACGCCATCCTCTCCACCGCAGCCGCTGTAGGCTTCCCCCCGAAGAGCACACTTTGCTCTCCTCTTGGAGGCAAGCGAAACGACGGTGCCGGAAAACTGAACGGGTCCCGGCGAGTTGAGCGGGACGTTCGTCGAGCGACTTAGGCTTCGCGCCAGCTTAATCGAGTTCGCCTGCTGCGCGATTGTCACGTGGCCCCTCGCACCAACAAGCGGGAGCTGGGCTTCATCACTCAGGTCGGGAATGTCATCACGAAGCGACGCCGAGATCGCCGCCACCACCTCGGGCAGCCTGTCGCCCAGACGGCCGCGAGTTCCGCGACCCTTCGGCGAACCTCGACGTCACTGGGGCTATCCGAAGCACTCTTGCCGTTAGAACGGGCCGGTGCCCGTTCGCGCGTACTTCGCTGAGTCGGCATCTCTTTGCCCCTCACATGATGGCTGGTGTAGCGAACCAGAAGCCCAGGATGATCGCCGCCACCGCCGCCGGCCAGGCCTCGAAGGCGGCGCGCGCAGGGGACGGCGCCTGCCGCAACTCCATGAAGTCCAACATCACGTACCTCACCTTCACTGCGGCGATCAAAAAGATCCCGACCACCGCAACGGCAGGGCTGAATAAATCTTTGGACAGACCCCACGTCGTGACGCACGTCAACACCACTAGGCCCAGCCACACCCACGTGACCCGCTCACGCAATACCGACATCAGACCGCCTTCATGAGATAGAGCAACGGGAACAGCACGATCCACAACAGGTCGACCAGGTGCCAGAATGAGGCCACCGATTCCGGCACCGCCTGGTGCGCGCTGCTGAAAGCGCCGCTTCGAGACCGGATCCATAGGAATGTCAGCAGGCTGGTGCCCAGCAGAACGTGTGCGAGGTGGATGCCGGTCAGCGTGAAATACCACATATAGAAGGGATTCGTGCCCGGCGTGAGGCCGTGAGCGAACTTCTGAAAGTATTCAATCGACTTGGACACGACGAACATCAATCCGGTGAGCACGCCGCCGAGCAGGTAGCGGGGCACTCGCTCAATGAGGTCACGCTTGAGGGCTTGGATGGCAAGTGCGACCGACCAGGAGCTGGTCAGCAGGATCAGGGTGTCGATGCCGCCCAGATTCATGTTGAGCGTGTGCCGGCAGGCATCGAACAGGGCCGGGTTTTTGAGCCGATCCTGCATGAATGTCAGGAACAGGATCGCGAAGATGACTGAGTCCGCGCCGATGAAGACCCAGACGCCATCCACACCGGGAAGGCGCCTGGGCGTCACGCGGTCAGTAGTAACAACCGGCACACGACTAAGCGTTGATTCGCCCGGCGGCCTCATCCTCGGCCTTGATCCGGTCGACAGCCTTGATGATGAAGTAGGACAGCGAAGGAATCCAGAAGAACCAGGTGAAGAACGCGATCCAGAAGCTGACCACGCCGTTGAAGGCCAGCGGCCCGGTTGTGACAAACGGGATCGCACTCACCGCGAAGAACGACGCGAAGGTCACCCAGCCCCACCAGCTCACGGCGTTCGGGACCAGCTTCTTCTCCCGCTTATCCCGCATGAACACGATGCTGATGGCGGCGATCTGCAACGAGGTGACGAAGTACGCCAGGTCGAACAGGAGCCAGCCCATCCAGTAGAGCATGTGCATGATCCCGGGAGTGAGGTACTGCGCCTCGTGTGCGGCGGTCAACCAAATTGCTAAAGTCACCATGACGGGCGCACAGGTAATGGTGCCGCCCATCATCTCCAGCTTGGACAACACACCGCCGGGACCCTCGACACGTTCCATCACGCGGGCGACCGCCACGCTCCATGACATATAGAAGGCGGTCATAGTGACGCAGATGCTCAACGCAATCAACAGCGGAAGCCTGAACTCGAGGAAGTGCGCCTTGACCTCGTCCGGCGTCGCGCTCGGCGGGAATGGCGGCATGTTGCGAGCGACCAGCCCCCAGAGGCAGAAGACCGCGGTCAGGAAGACGGGGCCGGTCCACGCCAGGATCTTCCACGTCTTGTAATCGGTTGGGTATAGCGATAACCCACGCGCGGGGGTGACGATGGTTGGTTCGGCATGTGTTGCCATCGGACCTGCTCCCTAATAACGGTGTACGAGCGACATCGACGATCCGAGAACACCATGCGCCTCAGACATCTTCATCGTCGCCGACGCGGCCCTTCGCGCGCTTCACCCGAATGAGCACCTTTTGCTCACCTGTTCGGGGCATCTCGCTGAAATGCCGACGCTAAAACCCTGCCCCGTGGACCTCGTGGCCGGGCTTCTCGGCCCCGAGCCCGCGGTACGCGCCTTCAGCGGTGGCGCCGTGATTGATGACAGCGTCGACTTCGCGAGCGATCGGCATGGAAAGGCCGTAGTTCAAGGCGAACTCCATGATGACGCTGGCGGCCTTGACGCCCTCAGCGACCTGATTCATCGACGCGATGATCTCGTCGATCGGCTTGCCCGCGCCGAGCTGCTCGCCGACATGCCGGTTGCGGCTGCGCTGGCTGGTGCAGGTGACGATGAGATCGCCCATCCCGGCCAGCCCGGCGAAGGTGTCGCGGTGCCCGCCGACCGCCTTGCCGAGCTTGGACATCTCACGCACCGCGCGGGTCATCACCATGGCGCGGGTGTTTTCGCCAATGCCGAGTGAGTAGCCCATGCCGACGGCAATGGAATAGACGTTCTTCAGTGCGCCCGCCATTTCGACGCCAACGACATCGTCGGTAGTGTATGTCCGAAATCGCCTGGTACGGAATAACTCTGCGAGATTAGCGGCCAGATGCTGGTCGGGCATTGCCAGCACCGCCGCGGCCGCGTAGCCCTCGGCCACCTCGCGGGCGATATTCGGCCCGGCCAGGATGCCGGCCGGGTGCCCGGGCAGTACTTCCTCGACGATCTGGCTCATCCGCAGGTTGGTGCCCTGCTCGAGACCCTTGACAAGCGACACCACCGGCACCCAAGGGCGCAGCTGACTGGCTAGTTCCGTTAGCACCTTGCGGAAACCGTGCGAGGGCACACCCATAACGACGACATCGGCGCGATCGGCCGCCTCGGCGAAGTCCGTGGTGGCGCGGAGCGTCTCGCTCAGCACGACGTCTTTGCCGAGATAGCGGCTGTTGCGATGGTTTTCGTTGATATCTTGCGCCGTCACGTCTGCGCGCACCCACTGCAACGTGGACCCGCGGCGCGCGCAGATGGACGCGATTGTGGTGCCCCAGGACCCCCCCCGAGGACGACGACATTGGGTTGCCGCAGAGCAGGACTCATGTCGATCACACCGTGATGCCCGGGCCGTGCGCGTAGCCGTTCGACGGGACGCATGTCCGATGCACGTTCGTCTCTGTCTTCATACGGCGTCTGTCCTCCCTAGTGCGCCCTCGGGGTGGTACGCGCCCGAGACAGGACCGCTGCTGTGGCTCAACACGCGGGCACTTCGTGGTTGCTACGGCATCGCCACCTTCGACGATGCAGCCGTCGAAGGCTTCCCCCCAAGAGCGCATTTTGCTGCCCTCTTCGGGGTATGCCCGGAAATGCGGCCTCCGCCAACCGAACCGGTCATACTCGGTGAACTCGGTTCGCCGGCCGTCATTCCCCCACTGCGGGCTGCCTCACGACGACCGCGTCGCGCGCATCCGACAAGGCCAAGGCGGCGGCATAGCTATGCACATGCCGGCGCATGCGGCGCCCGGCCGCCCCCATGTCACGAACGCGGATCGCCGTGGTGATCGCTCGGTGGGTCTTGGCAGTAATCGCGCGAACCCTGGCGTCGACCAAGGCCGCGTTCTCGGTGCCGGCATAGATCGCCTGCGATAGCGCAATCATGAATCCCGCGAGCAGCTCGTTGTGACTGGCCACCGCTACACCCAGGTGCCACTCCAGGTTGGCCTGCAGGAACTGCGCGAGGTCGGCTTCAGGGTCGGCGATCGCCTCGTTGGCTCGGTCCAGTTCGGCGAGGTCCTCGTCGGCACGGTTGCGGGCGGCAAGCTCGGCGCAGA
>DASYJS010000404.1:0-2493 GCA_035996225.1 Mycobacterium sp.
AACATGGGCTTCGGGCGATCCAGTGGCGACACGCGAACCGACACTTTCACGCTGCGCGAGGGCGCACTCGTTCTCTCCGAGGACTACGGACACTTTCTTGCACCCGGTGAGCAGGAGGTGGGTTGGGTAGCCAGGGAAGGCCGGATCCCACTCGGCTACTTCAATGATCCCGAGGCCACCCGCAAGACGTTTCCCGAGGTCGCCGGTAAGCGGGTAGTGATTTCGGGCGACCGTGCCGGTTTGGAATCAGACGGCACACTGCGGTTATTCGGGCGCGACTCGCTGGTGGTCAACACCGGCGGCGAAAAAGTGTTCGTCGAAGAAGTCGAAGAGGTACTTCGCGCCCACCCGGCGATCGCCGACGCTTTGGTCGTGGGGCGCCCGAGCGAACGCTGGGGCGAAGAACTGGTCGCACTTGTCGAAGTGTGTGATGGAGCCGACCCTGGCCATAAGCCGCTGCACACGTATTGCACGACGCAACTGGCGCGGTTCAAGGCGCCGAAGCAATTCATTTTCGTCGACCACGTCCAGCGACTGGGCAACGGCAAGGCCGACTACCGCTGGGCGAAACGTTTGGCGCGCGAAAAGGATCCGGTGTCCAAATGACAGAAAGCCGTGCCATCGACTGCCTGATCAACGTCCACTTCGGTGAGACCGATCAGCAACCCAAATGGATGCTCAAGGTCCGCGACGACTACTTCAAGGGCCCGGAGTCGATGTTCGCGCCGGTGGACCTGTCTGAGCTGCTCGACGAGATGGACGAGCAGGGAGTACAAAAAGCGGTCCTGATGGACAACCTCGCCAGCCCGTCGACCACCGCACGGAAGTTCGTCGAAGCCAAGCCAGACCGATTCGCGCTGGCCATGGGTGGGGTCAACCTGCTGCGTCCGGTGGGGCCGTTGCGCGAGTTGACCGCCATCGTCGCCGACCTGCCGGTCGCGTATGCCGTAGTGGGACCGAGCTTTTGGGGCGACGGGCAATATCCCCCCAGCGATGCCGTCTATTATCCGCTCTACGCCAAGTGCGCGGAGCTCAACCTGCCGCTGTGCGTCAACACCGGTATTCCCGGGCCGCCGATCCCCGGAGAGGTGCAAAATCCCATTCATCTCGACCGGGTGTGCGTGCGGTTTCCGGAACTGAAGCTGTGCATGATCCACGGGGCCGATCCGTGGTGGGACGTCGCGATCCGGCTGCTGCTCAAGTACGCCAACCTTCGCCTGATGACCTCGGCCTGGTCACCCAAGCGACTGCCGGAAAGCCTGCTGCACTATATGCGCACGCGCGGCCCGAACAAGGTCATCTACGCATCGGACTGGCCGGTATTGCGGATGCGCCGGGTGCTGCCCGAAGCCCGAGCGCTCGACCTGCCCGCCGAGGTGCTGGACAACTACCTGTACAACAACGCACAAGAGTTTTTCTTCGGCGACCGAGCCTGAGATACGACAGGAGCACTGACGATGGACCGCTTCGAGCTGCGCAGACTGGACTACAGCCTGTCCGATCACCATGTGGATCTGCAGAATGCGTACAAGCAATTCTTCAAGACCCACTGCTCCATCGAAACGGTCCGCGCCGCAGAGCCTTCCGGATTCGACAAGAACCTCTGGGAGCGACTGTGCGCGATGGGTGCGACCACGATGGCGCTCCCGGAGTCCGCCGGCGGCGACGGCGCGACGCTGGTCGATCTCACCCTGGTGGCCGAAGAGATCGGCCGGTCGCTCGCGCCGGTTCCGTGGATTGACCATGTGTGCGCGGCGCGGCTGCTGGGCCGCCTGGGAGCGCTGGGCGCCGACACTGCCGGCGTAGCCGACGGTGCACAACTCGCCGGACTCGATGCGCGAATCGGCGGAGCACCGGGCGTGCGTCTGATACCGACGGGATCGATCGCCGACCACATCATCGTCCGGGACGGCGACGAGGTGGTGCGCCTGGCGTTCGGGACCCGGCCGGCCAAGGTCGACAACCTTGGCCGACTGCCGATGGCCTGGGTCGATCCGGCCGCCGCCGACACCCGCACAGTCGTCGCGCAAGGGCCCGAAGCGCTGGCGAACTACGAACGTGCGCTGGATGAGTGGCGACTGCTGACCGCCGCGGCCCTGGTAGGCCTGGTCGAGGAGACGATGACCATCGCGGCCGAATTCGCCAAGACCCGTTACACATTGGGCGTCCCAATCTCGACGCTGCAGGCTATTTCGCATCCGCTGGCCAACATGGCCATCACGGTTCAGGGTGGACGTAACCTCGCCCGGCGCGCGGCCTGGTTCCTGGACAACGAACCCGACGAACGTCCCGAGTTGGCGCCGTCGGCATTTGTATTCATGGATGAGGAAGCGTCGAAGGCCGCGACCATGGCGGTACATGTGCAAGGCGGTCTCGGTGTTTCCGCTGAGGCTGCCGCGACGGCGTATCTGGTACGTGCGCGGGGGTGGTCCCTGGCCGGCGGCGACCCTGGCGCCAGCGCACGATACATCGCCGAGCTCGTTGCTGCCCGCG
>DASYJS010000405.1:0-9989 GCA_035996225.1 Mycobacterium sp.
GAAGAGGAAATCAAGTCGCGCGTCTCACCCAACCCTCTGATGGAAGACACTTCACGGGGTGGACTGTCCATTAAGGCTCTGAGGCCAATCACCGGATACCGCAGTACCGGCGTGGTCAGCGCTGCTGACCGGTAAATCGCGATTCCCACT
Source organism: Mycobacterium sp. (assembly GCA_035996225.1). Lineage (GTDB taxonomy): Bacteria > Actinomycetota > Actinomycetes > Mycobacteriales > Mycobacteriaceae > Mycobacterium. The sequence goes on from DASYJS010000405.1 coordinate 151, forward strand.
GGCGGGTACCGCAGATGGATGGTAGCGGGAACGACATCGGTTCGCGCACAGCGAATCCTGATACGAGAGACCGGAACAGGACCAAACCACCGAGAAAGGGATCATCATCGTGACTTCACACCGCCGATCCGGCAATGACGTGCGGGAGTTCGATGCTCCGCCCAGCCTGCCCCAGAACCTCCAGCGGGTCCTCGTCGACCTCATCGAGCTACACCTGCAGGGCAAACAAGCACATTGGAATCTGGTGGGCACCAACTTCCGCGATCTGCACCTGCAACTCGACGACATCGTCAACATCGCACGCGAAGCCAGTGACACCATCGCCGAACGCATTCGCGCCCTCAACGCTGTTCCCGACGGACGATCCGACACCGTCACGGCATCAACCACACTGCCCGCCTTCCCCCCGGCCGAGCAGACCACCGCCGACACCGTCGACGTCATCACCACCGCGATCTACGCTGCAGTCCACACCCTCCGCACCGTCCACGACGACGTCGACAACGCCGACCCCTCCAGCGCCGACCTGCTGCACATCATCATCGACGACTTGGAAAAGGCCGCCTGGATGCTCAAATCCGAGAACCGAAAAATCTGACGACGACCGACAGGCAAGATCAGGGTGCCTTGTTCATTGCGCCTCGAGGAAGGTGACCACCGCCAGCACCCGGCGGTGGTCATCGCCGGTCTCGAGCAGGTTCAGTTTGGTCAAGATGCTGCGGACATGCTTTTCCACCGTGCCCTCAGTCACCCAGATTCGATTTGCGATCCCGGCATTGGAGCGACCCTCGGCCATCAACGCCAACACCTCGCGCTCGCGCCCACTAAGCACCGCCAGCGGATCATTGCGCCGCCGCGCTGAGACCAACTCGGCCACGAGCACCGGATCCACCACCGAGGCGCCCTTGGCGATGCGCCCCAGCGTGTCCACGAAGTCGGCCACATCAGTGACCCGACTCTTGAGCAGATAACCGACGCTGCGCCCACTGGCCAACAACTCCATCGCATGCTCGACATCAACATGCGCCGACAGCACCAAGATCGCCGTACCAGGCAGCTCCTCGCGGATCACCCGCGCGGCATCCAGCCCCTCAGTGGAATGAGTCGGCGGCATCCGGATATCTGTCACCACCAAGTCCGGGGCCTGCTCACGCACCAACCCCAACAACTGCACACCATCACCGGCCTGCCCCACCACATCAAAACCCGATCGGTCCAACAGGCTGGCCAAACCCTCGCGCAGCAACACATCATCCTCAGCCACCACCACCCGCACCCGAGCCGCGACGAGGCTGTCTCGATCACCGGGCTGATCCCCACCAGTGACTGGCACGGTCATGTCATCCACCGTGAAACCGTTGCCGCGCTGGGCTTCTCAACTCTTCCCCGAGTTCGGCGGCGGTCGCAGGCCGATCCTCGGGAGCGCCCGACGTCGCGTGTTCGATGGCCTCGCGAATCGTCGGGGATGTGTTCCCCGCGCAGCGTTGGAGCCGTCTGGCTGGTGACTCTGAGGAATTGCGCGACCACCTGCTCACCGCTGCGGCGCTCGACGGCGGCGTGCCCGGTGAGTGCGCAGAACAGCGTGGCGCCCAGGCAACGGTAGACCACGCCGAAACCACCGACTCCGACTTCGTGAGCATCGTCGAACCCCGCCGCGGCCAACTCTGCGGCGATCGCAGGGGTCAAATCACACAGAGTTTCCACCCGACCAGTCTCGGCCATCGGCCACTAGGAACGCGACACTACGTGCCAGCACGCGCCTGTCCATGCAAACTCCTCGATTACGTGATTTGAGAATAACGCGCCAGAGCCGTCGTCGATGGGCGTCAGCGGTGTCGATCAACAGGACCTGGGCGGCAATGCTGAGGAGGTCCGTTGTGGGAATCGAATCCATTAGCGCGTCGCGGCAGCCCTTTCGTGGTGCGTGGCCCATGCTCGGACCATCGGTGGAGCACAGAACCACCGCTGCTGGTCTCCGAGTCGGCCTGTGCGGCTCCAATAACCTCGGGCGACGCGCCGAGGCTCACCAGGTGCCCATGGATTTGCACCCATGTGAGGTTCCACATATCTGCCAACGGCGAGCCGCCGCGGAACATGGGGATCTCCGCATCGGCTTCGACGTCGAGGAGCCTGAGCGCCACCAAGTGCAGCCTTGATTGCGGCATAGCAGCCAGCCGCCATCAGGACCGACCGCTTGGTAGCGGGAATCGGGAGGCCATAAGTCGGCGGGTTAGAATTCCGGTTGCGGTCAGGTCCATGTCCGCACCGATCGATCTGAGCCGGCCTAATGATGCGGAGAAGTAGACAAGCGCCCGGCTGGCTGTCGTCGCGGCCAGCTGTTGGTTCCCTAGGCCTGCACGCCGATACCGACGGCGCGGCACCGGTGCGTGTTCGCCCGGTGGCACTGTTGCTGCGTGCGACGCGCCCGCCGGTGTTGCTGGGGCTGGTGGTCGCCGCGTCGTTCATCGTTGTGGAATCCGTTGTGGTGCTGCTACTTAAGAACGTCGCGCCCGGCGATGCGTTCGGCGTGCTGTATCTGGTCGGGGTGCTGGTGGTCTCCACAGTGTGGGGATTCGGGCTTTCGGCGGCGACGTCGGTGGCCAGCGCCGTCGCCTTCGACTGCTTGCGGAACGGGCCGGCGGACTTCACCTTGGCCAGCCTCGAAAACTGGTCGGTGATCGGCACTTTCCTGGTTGTCGCGCTGGTGGCCAACACGCTTGCACACCTGGCCAGGACACGTGCCGTCGAGGCTGAGCACAGCCGTGACGAACTTCGCGTCCTCGCCGACTTGCAGGCCTCGCTGCGACAGGTGGCGACACTGGTCGCCCGCGGGGTCGCACCGTCCGACGTGTTCAGCGCCGTAGCCGACGAACTGGCCCGGTGCCTGGGTGTGCGCCATACGACCCTGTTCCGCTTCGAGCCCGACGGCGCAGGCCTATTGATCGCGGGGCACCACGAGTCGAATCGGACGGAAATGGTTGTTGGTCAGCGGTTTTCGCTCGACGGCGAATCTGTTGCGGCGCTTGTATTCCGTACCGGTCGTCCCGCCCGGATGGACAGCCACGACCATGACAATGCTCGCGGTCCGGCCGCCGAGTACATCCGCCGGCTGGGGATGCGGTCCGGTGTTGGGGTGCCGATCATGGTCGGCGGCCGCGTGTGGGGGGCGGCCATTGTCGGCACGGCAGATCCCGATCCGCTGCCGCCTAATACCGAATCGCGGGTCGGGGATTTCGCGGACCTCGTGACGACCGCGATCGCGAACGCCGAGGCCCACGCCCAACTTACGGCTTCTCGCGCCCGGATCGTCGCGGCGGGCGATGAAGCCAGGCGCCGCTTCGAACGCGATCTGCATGACGGTGCGCAGCAGCGGCTGGTTTCGCTGGGGCTCAAGCTCCGTTCTGCAGAGGCTGCCGTGCCACCCGACCTCGGGTCGGTCCGCGAGCAACTTGCCGAGATCATCGACGGATTGACCGCTGTCTCCACGGATCTCCAGGAGATATCGCGGGGGATCCACCCTGCGATCCTGTCGCGGGGCGGACTGGGGCCCGCCCTCAAGACGCTCGCCCGCCGCTCCAGCGTCCCCGTCGAACTCCGCCTCGGTGTCGACCAGCGATTGCCCGATTCCGTCGAAGTGGCCGCCTACTACGTCGTTGCCGAATCCCTGGCCAACGCGGCCAAGCACGCGCAGGCATCCGAGGTGACGGTGACCGTCGAAACCGACGGTGCCCACATCCGTCTATCCATTCGGGACGACGGAATCGGAGGAGCCGACTCGGGCAGGGGGTCGGGGCTCACCGGTCTGACCGACCGCGTCGAGGCGCTCGGCGGACACCTGCAGATGTCCAGTCCGATCGGGACTGGGACGTCACTGCTCGCGACCATCCCGTTCTAACCGCGCACGTCGGCGGTAGTGCGTGACTCAACTCTCGAGTTGGACCACCAGTTGGCCGCACCGACAGCCAGCCCACCCATGGGGGGTTGCGGGCACCCTTCGGCGGACACGAGATGGCCCGTCGAGCAGGCTGCACACTTCGTCGACCGCGCGGCCCGTAGGCGACGGCGCCGCTACTCGCAGCGCCAGGTGATGTGACGGCCGCACGAGCATGCGATGGAGCCGACTAGCATCCGGCCAGATCCGGCGATGCGCGGCCTGGCGCACTGAGCCGCAGATCACCCAGCCAGCCGGAATTAAGGGCGGCTGCCCGAGCGCTGACCTACTTAGAAACTGGACGTTCAGGTTCAAGATGACGAAGGAGTCCGACTGTGACAAACAGGCTGCGCTACATCACGCCGTTGTTGGCGGCGGGGGCTGCCGCGGTAGCTGTCGCCGCAGCGCCGACGGTCATGGCCGACCCCGCCCCGGCTCAGACGGCAGTGATCGCCACCGCCTCGACTGCCGTGGCCCCCAATGTTGTCGAAGCCGGTCACGGAGGCGGCGGCGGTGGCCACGGCGGCGGCGGTGATCACGGCGGCGGCGGCGGCGGAGACCACGGCGGCTACGGCGGAGACCACGGCGGCTACGGCGGAGATCACGGCGGTTACGGCTGGTGGCCCTGGGGCGACCGTTGAGCGGCGATGACGCGGCTGAAACACTGTGCTGCTCGTAAGTAACAACGCGCGGGACCGACGTCGAGCTTCGAGGTCGACTTCATGGACAACGGCGGCTGGTGGATGGTTCACATTCCGAGCGTGGCAGGCTGACACAAGCGCGCTTTCCCGGTGAGGTCGAGCTAACGGCACGCGAGTACATCGCGGTCAGTACCGGAACGCCTCTCGACCAGACGCCTCTCAACTGGGGTCACAGCACGCAGTGATCATAGATAGCCACTGCACCCGCTGCGATGCAGCGGCTTCGGAGATCGGCACGTGGCGACCGAAGTCAGGCTCGGACCGCGCGACGGAGAGCCGCGGCGGACTGGGTAACGGCCGCGGCGACGTCCTCGTCACCGTGGCCTTCGACGACGGCTTCACGCCAGCGCGGCAGCAACGCATCAGTGAGCGCGAGTTCCGCTCCATGCCGACGGGCAGCGCTCGTGGCAAGCTCGGCGTCCTTCACCGCATGCCGTAGCGGGAAGCCAGGCACAAAGTCCTCGTCGAGCATCGCAGTGCCCTTTGTCATTGCGTACGCGGACGCCAACGGCCCCCCGGCGATCGTCTCCAGGAACAGGTGCGGCTCGAGGCCGAGCGCTTGGCTGAAGGTGAGCGTTTCGGACATCGCCTCGACGAGCACAGCCAACCAATTGTTGAGCGCCAGCTTGAGCCGGGAACCGTCCCCAACGCGATCCAGCCACACCGTGCGCCGTCCGAGCACGTCGAAGATCGGCTGCACGCGCGGCCGCACCTCGAGCGCGCCTGCGGCGAGGATTTCCAACTCGCCTCGGTCGGCCGGCTCGGAACTGCCGGATACCGGGGCGTCGACGAATGCGACGCCGTGCCGGTCCGCGAGATCGGCGAACTGATCGGTCCATTCGACCCCGACCGTGCTCATCTGAATCCAGATTGCATTCGAGTGAAGCATTGACAGCGCGCCCTCGGGCCCGGTCATTGCGTCTTCGACGCTGGCTCCATCGGTGAGCATCGTGATCAGCACGTCGGCACCGGTCGCTGCTTCTGCAGGGTCGAAGGCCGGATACGCCCCGTTGGCGGCCAATGCCGCAGCCTTGGCCATGGTGCGGTTCCACACTCGAACCCCGAAACCCGCGCGCAGCAGGTTGCGGGCCATCGGGGCACCCATCGTTCCGGTGCCCAACACGGCGACACGTCGCACGTGGTCGGCCATCACATGCCCTCCGGGGACGGCCCGGCCACCTGCGCGGCGGAACTCATGATCTTGTCGATCTCGTCGAGGTCGGCGTCGCTCAACGACACATCCGCTGCGGCGAGACTGTCTTGGACATGATTCGACTTCCGGGCGCCGACGATGGCGACATGCACGGCGGGGTTGGCCAGCGTCCAAGCGATGGCCAACTGGCTGACGGTGACCCCAAGGTCGGCGGCGAACATCGCCAGGGCGCGCACCGTCGCAAGGTTAAGTTCGAAAGTGCTGCCGCTGAATACCCCGCTGGTGCTGCGCCAATCATCGGCGGCGAACGCGGTGCGGGTGCTCAGCGTTCCCGTCAGCAGCCCGTGGGCCAACGGCCCGTATACCAGCACTCCGATGTCATGTGCACGGCAGTAAGGCAGTTCGCTGTCCTCGATCTCGCGACGGAACAGGTGGTACGGCGGCTGCAGAGTCTCAACAGGAAGCGTCGCGGAGAACTCCGCCATCTGCGCGGCGGTGTAGTTGGACACGCCGACGTGGCCGATCTTGCCGTCGGAGACCAGCTCGCGCAGCGCGCCCGCCGTCTCGGCGGCCGGCACAGTCGGGTCGGGCCAATGCACCTGGTACACGTCGATGTGGTCGATGCCAAGCGCGGTCAGGCTGGCGTCGACTCCTCGGCGCAACCACTCGGGACTCGCGTCGCGGACCAGACCGGAATCGCTCTGGCGCAGACCGCCTTTCGTGGCGATCACGAGTTCGTCGCGCTCACTGGTGAGTTCGTCGCGCAGCGCCTTGCCGAGGATCTGCTCGGATGCGCCGAAACCGTAGGCCTGCGCTGTGTCGAAGAAGTTGACGCCCAATTCGCGGGCACGACGGATCGCGGTGATGGCGGCGTCCTCATCGAAATGACCCCAGTCCCCGCCGAGCTGCCAGGTGCCGAAGGCGACGCGGGAAACGTGGAGCCCCGTTCGCCCCAAAGTCGTGTTCTTCATTTCGCTCTCCAATTCGCTTGAGCACAGTCGTACTTCCGGGTTGGCTACGAACCACAGTTGCGCGACGGCGCGGCCGTGTCGCCACCGCTGACCCCAGTCGGGTGCTCCCCGCTAGCTGGAATCTATGTCTACCGGCCATCTGCAAATACCCTGGTAGCCGGGATTCTCAGCGCCGCAGCACGGAGCGCGCGGGTCGTTTACGGCAGACTTACGGCTAGCGGGAATGCCTACAGACCTGCACAATGCGATGCTGACCTCATGGGTTTCAGAGGCACACGATGCGCTGCCTAATCGTTGATGACAGCGCGGATTTCGTCGAGGCCGCGTGCCATCTGCTCGAGCACGGCGGCATCACGGTCGTCGGCGTGGCATCGACCAGCGCCGAGGCTCTTCGATGCTTCGAGGAGCAGCAACCAGACGTGACGCTGGTCGACATCAACCTGGGTAGCGAGAACGGATTCGAACTCGCCGAGCAACTCCACCAAGCCGGGTTGCCGGCACCGTCACCAGTGATTCTGATCTCCACCCATTCCGAGCAGGACTTCGCCGACATGATCGCGACCAGTCCCGCCATCGCGTTCCTCGCCAAGTTCGCTCTGACGCCTGGCGCGATCTGCGATCTCATGGGCGGCCCAGCGGGCATCGCATAAGTCGGTCCGCCGTCGCCTCACACTGTGCGACAACGGAATTCAAGAATACCGCTGCCACCGGTGGTGACGGCTGCGCACGTTCCGCCGATGCCGGCAACCCGCCTTGCACGCTAACTAGGACAATGGCCCCTCTACTCCGAGGATCGGATCGATTGCAGCCACCAGGTATTTCCGGAGTGGTGTTAGCGGGGGCCCTGAATGGCCGTCAGCGCTGAAGACATCGCCACCCCGAACCGCAATTCTTTGAGTCATGGTTACAGCACGGATACCGAATGAGGTCGTCCGCGGCGCTGACGCCGGTGTGAACCACTACCTCAATCCCGAGACGATGCATCCTGATTTCCCAGAGGATGCCGACCTCACCGGTCTCACGACCATCGCGGCGATAGGCCCGTTCGACGATCATGCGCACGCCCAACAGCTGGCCTCTGCATTCATCACGGTGCGACGACACTGCGAGGTGCAGCTCGTTCTCATTGGCGCCGGCAGGCAGCGCACCGCCGTGAAGAGACGGACCTCTGCGCAGGGTGTCGGCAGCAGCGTGCACGTGGTCAGCGATTCCTGCGACTACCGATGGTCGGACCTGGTCGCTGCCGCAGATCTGGTTGTGCTCGGCAGTTCATCGGGGACCGCCACGCTGCTGGACGTGTTGGCTGCAGGACGGCCGGTGGTCGCCCCGGCTGACCCGGCAACTGTGCAGCTGGTTGTACCCGGCATCGTCGGGTTGGTCTACCAGCCCGGGGACGTGTCGGCTATGGCGGAGGCGCTGCTACGCCTCGTGACTACACCGGTGCTGCGTCGCGGAATGGGCGGTCGCGCAAGACAAGTCGCTCGACGGCATCACCGGGAAAGGCATCGCGCAAATACAGTCCATGAAAGGAAACCAATATGAGCAGGCTCCTCGACCGACTAGTGATATGGATCGCTGAGATCATCGACCGCAACCTGCTGACGGTCCCAGAGCTCGACGACCACTGGCCGCGCTCAGAAGTGAACTGACGCCCGACGAACGCAATGTTGTCGGATCACAGCCTGCGCGCATGACCCAGGTGCCAAGCGGCTCCGCGCACACCTCAACGGATGATGGCATTGCGGTCAGTTCGGCGCGGGTGGCCGCGTTGGCGATTGCGGTCGCTGGCGGCCACCGGTTTCCGCGACCGTAGGTCGGGAAGGCCCATCAGGCGACGCGGAGCCCGGAGACGATGATGTCGGTGACCAGCTCGATGTGGTCGACGGGGTCCAGGGGGCCGTCCACGGGGTCGAATCGATCCGAGAGTGGGCCGAGGGTGAAGGGTGCGGCGGCTCCGTGGGCGACCAGGAACAGCAAAGTTCGCGCAGGTATGCGTCGGACCACGCCGGCGTCGGCGAGCCGGTTCAGGGCGTGCCATACCGGAGTCAGCGTCGGCAGAGTGAACGAAGTCATGATGTGGTCGAGGCGGCTGGTCGAGTGCAGGCCTTCCTGATTCATCAACCTCACGAGTTCCGGGCGACGGACCGAGGCGATCAGGAATGCGCGGATGCCCTCGCGTAACCGCGACAGATCGTCGTCGGGAACCGCTCGTTGTTCCAGCTCGGCGTTGAGATCGTCGATCAGGTGGCGGAATTCATGATCGACGGCGGCGTACCAGAGCTGTTCTTTTGAACGGAATCGCTGGTTGATGGTGCCGCGGCTGAGTCCCATCTCGGCGTTGAGCGTGCGCAGCGACATTCCGTCGTAGCCGTGCTCGGCGAAGGCGTGTAACGCGGCCCGCAGGATGTCGTCGTCATCTCGTATGCGTGGCCGGCCGCGTGTCTCGATGGTCGGCACGGCATCTGTTGCCATGACAGCACGATACCTCTCGGCAGATATTTTCTTGACAGACGGCGAGAAATAGTTGACCCTGTAACCCATGAAGCGAGAAGAACACGTACTCAACGAGACGTTCAGCTACCGGTATTCCGGCAAAGATGCAGACCACGCAATCCTGATTCAGCACGGGATCGCTTCCCACGGCGGCATTTACGACAGTTTTTGTGCGCATCACGCGTCCCATGGCGTGGATGTCTGGAGCATGGATGCTCCGGGCCACGGCCGGTCGGTGAATATGCGACCACCTGGCCGATTCAGCATCGAGGAATGGGTCGACGACGCGGTGGCTTTGGGCGAGCACATCGGCGAGACCACCGGTCTGCCGGTGTTCATCAAGGGATCATCGTTGGGTGCCGCGGCGGCCTATTGCGCGCTGCAAGCATCTGATGTCTTCCGGGGCGCGATCCTGATGGGCTACGCAATCCCGTCCGCGTCGCTGATTCCGAACCCGAACCCGTTCCGCAGCGAGGCTTTTGAGCAGATCGATGCGCTGTTCGGCGACAAACTGCTGCTCAGCCTCGACCGATTCATCAACTTCGATGAGGACTACGGCTACGTCGGTGCGAGCGAGCAGAAGAAAGCCG